>CAZZLY010000027.1:13843-32534 GCA_964655175.1 uncultured bacterium | reverse complement strand
CGCGCCGAGCGCATGGCGGCGGCCGCCGCGCACTAGACCGCGGGCGACTCGACGCGCACGGTGCGCGCGCGCACCAGGCCCAGCACGAACAGCAGCGCGCCGGCCCCGCCGACGACCCAGCCGAGCAGCGTGCCCACCGCCAGCAGCGACAGACCCACCGCCGCAAGCAGCGGGCCGTCGCTCGTGGCGTGCGGCGTCGTGGGCACGGCGGGCGGCGCGACGGGCCGGGAGCGCACGAACGCCAGCACGAACGCCACCCCCGCCCCCAGGAGCACGATCGCGCCCACGCTGGCGAGCGCGTTCATCGCGTCCCAGCCCATGCCGGGCAGGTAGCTGTGGATGCGCCGCGGCATGCCCGCCAATCCCAGCACGTGCATGGGCAGGAACGTGAGCACCGCGCCGAACACGGTGAGCGAGAACTGCACGCGGCCCATGCTCTCGTCGAGCGCACGGCCGATCAGCTTGGGCGCGTGCAGATACAACCCCGCGAGCAGTCCCATGACGACGCCCCCGAACAGCATCTCGTGCGCGTGCGCCACCGTGTAGTACGTGCCCACCTGTCGCACCGCCGCGGGCTGCAGCGCCAACGGCAGCATGCTGTACGCGCCCACCATGGTGAGCACGCCGGCGCCGAGCGCGAACCACAGCGCGGGCGACGCGGTCACCGGACGGCCCCACAGGTGCGCGATCCACGCGAACGTGGCCACGCTGATCGCCAACGCCAGCCACGTCCCCGCGATCGGCAGCGCGGCCTGCGCGAATGCCGAACCGGCCGGTGACAGCTGTGCGATCCAACTGAGCAGACCCGCACCCGCCAGCGAGACCGCCGAGATCTGCATGCTCGTGCGACCGCGCATGGGCTGTGCCCCGGCCGCCATCACGATCGCCTCGGTCGCCAACCCCATCGCGGGCGTGAGCAGCATGGACACCTGCGGATGGCCCAGGAGCGCGGTGAGCCGCGCCCAGAGCGTCGGGTCCGCGCCCACGTCGGGCACGAACCAGCCCGCCCCCAGCAGACGGTCGCACTGCAGCAGGATCATGGCCACGCACAGGATCGGGAACGCGACGAGCGCGAGCACGGACGACAACGTGCCGTTGAGCGTGAAGCCGCCGAACGTGGACCACGTCGCCTCACGCGTGCGCCGCAGGAACACGGTGGCGAGCACCTCGATCACCACACAGGTCGCTCCGAGCAGCACCAGCGCGAGCGCCGTCGCCCACCAGTCCACCCCGTTCGCGCGGAAGTGCAGGAAGCCGCGGTACACCGTGTCGCGCGAGGCCCACTCGATCGAGGTCATGCTGGCGTTGCCGAGCATGCCCGCGCCCGACGTGCCGCCCAGCAGCAGGCCCAGATGCAGCACGACCGCGCCGCACACCCACGTCCACACGCCGAACGCCGCCAGCCGCGGGAACGCCTGTCGGCCCGCCGCGATGCGCGCGGGCAGCAGGCCGATCGCGAACGCCAGGATCGCGGGCAGCACGCACAGGAACACCATGCTCACGCCGTGCAGCGTGAGCACCTGATGGTAGACCGACGGCGTCACCAGATGCGCACCGGCGTGCGCCAATTGACCGCGCAACAGCACGGACTCGAGTCCACCGAGCGCGAATCCGCCCGCCGCCAGCGTGAGCAACACGCGCGCGAGCGCGTTCGAACCGAGCGAGGTGCCGCGGAACGTCGCGCTCACTTCAGACTCTGCAGCCACGTGATGAGTTCACGGAGGTCCCTCGCGGGGATCGGGAAGCCGGGCATGGTCGAACCCTGCTTGAGCTGGTTCGCCTTGAGCAGCCAGTGCGCGAGCGTGGAATCGGTGCGCGGGTACATGCCGCCGGCGATCGTCGTGCGGCTGGCGAAGTGCGTCAGGTCGGGGCCGATGGGCCCGTCCGTCACCCCGCGCACCGTGTGGCAACCGCGGCAGGCGTGCTCGATGAACTCCTGCTTGCCGCTCCACACGGGCCCGGCGCCCACCGAGTCGCGCGGCTCGACCGGCGGAGCCTGCTGGTTGGCGAGCCACGCGTCGAACGTCGCGGCGTCGTCCACGAACAGATTGAGGTGCATGTTCGCGTGCGAGCTGCCGCACAGCTCGGCGCACTGGCCGGGGAACCGCCCCACGCGATCGGGCGTGAACGTGAGCGTGCGCCGACGCAGCGGCGGCACCTCCTGCCGCGGTCCGAGTGCCGGGATCCACAGCGAGTGCATGACGTCGGCGCTCTCGAGCACGAACTCGACGGGGCGCCCCACCGGTACGTGCACGTCGGTCGCGGTCGCGAAGTGGTGCGCGTCGTAGCGCGCCTCCCACCACCACTGATGCGCCACCAGGTTCACGCGCAGCGGCTCGGACGGCGGCGGCTCGGGCGCTCGGAACGCTCGGAAGGCGGGCCACACCGCGACGGCGAGCAACAGGTACGGCGCGAAGGCCCACCACCGCTCGGCACGAGACGGACCGGCTGCAGGCGGCGCGCCCTCGCGAAGCGAGCGACCCAGACGCGCCGCGATCGCGAGCAACAGCACCAACACGATCACCAGCGCCACCGACGCGTACGGCAGGTGTCCCTGGAAGCGCGACCACGCGTCGCGCATCCACGCGGTCGCCGGCTCCGCGGTCGTCTGCGGATAACGCGCCGCGGAGAGCGCCTCGGTCAGGAGCAACGCGATCATCGGCCGCCCACCTTGAACGCCTCCCAGAGCGCGTCCACGCCCATCATGAGGAACAGCACGAACAGGTACAGGATCGAGAACCGGAACAGCCCCTGCGCCGTCGGCACGCCGGGCGCGCGGTACAACCGCACCGCGCCCGCGATGAAGCCGGCGCCGAGCACCGCGGCGCTCACCGTGTACAGCACGCCCAATCCCGAGAGCGGCGCCACGACGATCGTGCTGCCGACGAGCACGAGCGTGTACAGCAGGATCTGCCGGCGCGTCTCCTCCTCGCCGTCGGTCACGGGCAGCATGGGGATGCCGGCACGCGCGTAGTCGTCGCGGCGATAGAGCGACAGCGCCCAGAAGTGCGGCGGCGTCCACAGGAAGATGATGCTCGCCAGCAGGATCGCGGGCAGTTCGACGCGCCCCGTCACCGCCGCCCACGCGATGAGCGGCGCCGACGCCCCGGCCCCGCCGCCGATCACGATGTTGAGCGGCGTGCGGCGCTTGAGCCAGACCGTGTAGAACACGGCGTAGTAGAAGATCGACACGAGCGCGATGACCGCCGCGAGCACGTTGGACGTGGCCACCAGCACGATCGTGGCGAGCCCCGCGAGCACGAAGCCCAGGATCACCGCGGCGCGCGGCGGCAGCGCCCCCGACGGAAGCGGCCGCGTGCGTGTGCGCACCATGAGCGCGTCGATGTCGCGATCGAAGTAGTGGTTGAAGCTCGCCGCCGAGGCGGCCGACAGCGTGATGCCGACGACCGTGCCCCAGAACAACCCTGGCGCGGGCCACCCCTGCGCCGCGAGCAGCAGCGCGGGCACGCCGGTGAACAACACCAGCGAGATGATGCGCGGCTTGGTCAGTTCGAGCCACGCGGCGAAGCCGCCGCGCGCGACGACCGGCGGACCGGCGACGGCGCTCACGCCGCCCTCTCGCGCGCGGTGGCCAGTCGGAACGAGCCGACGATGCCCAGCGCCAACAACAGGGCCGCGTTACCCAGATGCAGGGCCGACACCCACACCGGGATGCCCATGAACACGTTGCCGATGCCGACCAGCGCCTGGAACAGCACCAGATGGAACATGCCGCGTGCGATTCGCGCCACGACCGGGTCGGCCGCGCGGCGCGACCGCCACGCCAGCACGCCGATGAGCGTGATGAGCGCGTACGCGCCGAAGCGGTGCGACATCTGGATCGCGACCAGTCCCACCATGGGCGGGAACCACTCGCCGTTACAGGTCGGCCAGTCGTGGCAGATCAGGCTCGCGTGGTTCGTGCTCACCATGCCGCCGAGCACGGCCTGCGCCCACACGGCCACGGTCGAGCCCGCGAACAGCGGCAGCAGCCCCGGCGTGGGCGACGGTCGCGGCGACGTGGACGCCTCGCGCTGCGCGAGCAGCGTGATCGTGAGCAACGTCGAGAACAGCAGCAGCCCCACCGCCAGATGCCCGCTCACGATCTCGGGGTCGAGCAGCTTCCACACCGTGAGCGCACCGAGCAGCGCCTGCGTGAAGTAGATCGCGATCGCGAGCAGCGCGAGCCCACCCAGGCGCGCGCGCGTGACCGCATCGGTCGCCACGGCGAGCGCGGTGCTCGCGAGCCCCAGCCCCACGATGAGCGCGATGAGCCGGTGCAACCACTCCATGAAGACGTTGAACTGCATCGGCGGGATCCACTGCCCGTGGCACTTGGGCCAATCGGGGCACGCCAGCCCGGAATCCGTGGTGCGCACGATCGAACCCACCACGATGAGCACGAACATGAGCGCCGCCGTGGCGCCGCCGAGGCGGGCGACGAGCGCGAAGCGCGGGGAGGTGTGCGGAGCGGGGGCGTGGGACGTCGGGGTGGCGGACACGGGCCTGGGCCTCGGGGGTGTGTTGGGCGGATCACGCGCGGGGGGAGGACGCGACGGTGGACCGACACCCGAAACTAGCATATGACTCCACGGGCCCGGTACCACCGCGGGCGTGCGGCGCGCCCCCCTCCCGGAGCCGCGCACGACGCGGGCCGCGGCCCCGGAGACCCTCGTCATGAGCGAACCGTTCTACGTGTCGCACGTCACGCTGGACAAGGTCGGCAGCCTGCACCGCCGCGCGCATCTGCCGCTCGGCACGACCATCGAGATGGGCGTGCACGGCGCGATCGTGCCGCTCTATCGCCTGAACCCGGAGCGCGAGTTGCCGCTTCCGGTGGACTACATCGTCGCCGCCACCGCGGGTTGAATGCTCGGCACCCTGAACGGTGCGCTGGAAGCGCGCCAGGTGAAGCTCGAAGGCGACGCCATGACCTGCACGGTCGAGGGCGTGAACACGATGCGCGATGGCCTCCCGGTGCTCGCGTCGGTGCACCTGCACTACCGCCTGCGCATCCCGGCGGGCACGCGCGAGGTGGTCGACCGCGCGCTCGCGAAGCATCAGGAGAAGTGCCCCACCGCCGCGACGCTCAAGGGCGCCGTCGAACTGTCGTGGACCGCGGACGTGACCGAGGTCTGATCGCGAACGGGCGCGCGTGACCCGCGCGGGTCGCGCGCGGCCTCGCGGGTCCGCCCGTCAGGGCCCGACGTGCAGGTCGCGCACGCCGGCCGGCGGCACGTCATCGGCGTCGGGACGCAGCAGGAACAGCGCGTCGAACGCCTCCACACGCTGCACGGCCGAGATGCGGCCGTCGTTGATCGTGGGCTCGTGCAGACCCACGATGCGCTTGAACGGCGTCTCCAGCGTCACGTCGAGCGGCGTCTCGGTGGGATTCACCAGCACGATGCCGTGATGGAAGTCGCGACGCCACACGCTCGTCGCGCCCTGCTGGAAGTGGACGTCGTCGAACCACACGTCGCCCGCCTCGAGCCCCAGGAAGAACGTGAGCGAGGCGGCCATGGGCTGCGTCGGCGTCATGACGACCTGGTACTGCCGCCACGTGGTGTCCACCGCCACGTAGGCCTGCCCACCCGAGTTGCCCGCGAGCACCTGCACCGTGCGCAGCCCGCTCGCCTTGCACCAGAACGTCGCGGCGTAGCTCACGCCCGCCTGCACGTCGAGCTGGCCCACGCTGCTCAGGTACGCGTGCCAGTTGACCGTGCTGGGTGTGGTGACGCTCACCTTGGCCGACGCCGCACCGACGGCGGCGGTGGACGCATCGCGCACGATCGAGGCCTGCGCGGGCGCGAAGCTGCGGAACACCCAGCCGTCGCTCACACTGCTCTCGAAGCCGGCGTTGGTGACCGCGTCGGCCGCTCCGCTCGCCCACATCATCTTGCGCGCGGGCCCCAGCGCCTCGCCCAACCAACCGGTGTTCGCCTGCGACTCGCGGCTCTGCCCCGTCACGAGATCGACCGCGTACTCGTCGTACCACCAGCGCTGGTAGAGCGCCTCGCGCACCGACTTGGCGCCGGGGCCGATCGCGTGGACGCCCTCGCCGAGCGATGCACTGCCGAGGCCGTAGCGCACGCGCTTGTTGTTCGCGGACGCGTTCTCCTGCCCCGGCGACGTGTTGCCGAAGCTGAGGATCCAGTTCATGGGCTCCGGCCGGTAGTCGTGGTCGTCCTGGAAGTAACCGCGCGATGACACGTCCCCGAGCATGTTGCTCGCCCACGTGCCGCCCTGCTGGTACGGGAAGTTCTCGCGCATCCAGCCGTTGAAATCGGCGTGCTCGGCGCTCGCGGCGCAGTTGCCCACCAGCACGAACGTCGGGCCCGCATCACGGCGCAGCCTCGCCGCGAGCGTGTCGCACGCCTCGCCCCAAGCGGCGTCGAGGTCGGCGCCGCTCGCATAGCCCGCCCGCGCGAGGTCGATCACCTGGCCGGTGCCGTTCTGCGTCCACGTGATGCCGTGGCAGAACACGTCCACGAACAACCCGTCCCACAGGCCACTCGCCAGGATGCGATCGCGGAACAGGTCGGCCAGCGCCTCCGCGACGACGTAGCGGCCGTTCACCTTCTTCGCGATGTTGATCGAGTTGTCCTTGTACTCGAGCCCGGTGCCGCGGTCGTACAGGAAGCCGTCGAGGTCGCGCACGGTGCGCCGGATGAGCGTCGGGATGTGCCGCGTCGAATCCGTGTCGCTCGCCGCCCAGATGTGCGTCGCCAGCACGTAGCCGAACAGTCGCGCCTGCGGATTGCGGGCGCGGATCGCGGCCACGATGTCCGGGCGGTACGGGTTGATCGGGTACACGTCGAGCACGACGTCGCCGAAGCGCGCCGCGCGCGCGATCTCGAGCGTGTCGAGCGGCCCGTCGTTGATCGTGTACGGGAAGCCGCCACCGACCACGGAGCCGTACAGGGCCATGCGCGGGAACGCCCGCGCCGCCGAAGCGGTGCGGGGGGCGACGACCCACAGGGTCGTCAGGGCCAGAAGGCCCACGATCAGGGAGGGGCGGCGGGGGCGCATGACCCTCCCGTTATCGGCGCCCCGGCGGGGCGGCCTTAGCCCTCAGCGGTGCGAAAAAGGGCGGATTGCCGGACCACGGGACGGCCCCTGCGCCGCCGCCCGAGTGCCGCCCCACCGCGTCCGCGCGCTATAGTGCGCCCCATGTCCTCCCCCCACCCGCCCGACGCCTCGCTCGACCTCCTCGCGCCCGCTGCACAGGACGCGTCGTTGGCGCTGGCGACCGAGCGGGCGTGGTGCCGCGAGGCGCTGCTGCGCGTCTCGCGCACGTTCGCGCTCAACATCCGCGTGCTGCGCGGTCGCATGCTCGAGTCGGTGCGCCTGGCCTACCTGCTGTGCCGTGCCGCCGATGCGCTCGAGGACTCGTGGCCGGGCACCCCGGAGGCGATCGGCGACCGCTTCGCACGATTCCTCGCGGCGCTCGACGGCGATCGCAGGGCCGCCGAGTCGCTCGCCACCGAAGCGGCGCAGCTGCGCCCGCGCGCCGACCTGGCACTCCTGGCGCGCCTGCCCGCCCTGCTGGGACTGCTCGACGCGCTCGAGGCGTCCGACGCGGCCGACGTGCGCACGTGCGTGCGCACCATGGCGACCGGGATGCGGCGCTACGCCACGCGCGCCGCCGTGCGCGGCGCACAGGTGCCGTATTTGGACGACGACGCCGAACTGCACGACTACTGCTACGTGGTCGCCGGCTGCGTGGGCGAGATGCTGTCGCGCCTCGTCACGCGCACGCTGCCGGCGGACGACCCGGCCACCGCCGCCCGGCGCCTCGCGCTGTCGCCCATCGTGGGTGAGGCGCTGCAACTGACCAACATCCTGCTCGACTGGCCCGTGGACGTGCGCGCGGGTCGCTGCCACATCCCGGCCTCGTGGATCGCGCGACACGGCTTGGCGCCGCGCGACCTGGTGAGCGACTCGCCGGTGGCGCGCGAGCTGTCGCTGCGACTGGCCTCGCTCGCCCACGACGCGCTCGACCGCGTGCCCGACTACCTCGAGACGATCCCGACGCACGAACATCGCTATCGCCTCTTCTGTCTGCTGCCGGCACTGTGGGCGCGTGCCTCGCTGCGTCAGGCGCTGTCGCGCGCCGACTTCCACTGCGCGCCCGTGCGCCCGCGCATCGGCCGCAAGCGCGTGCTGATCGAGACCGCGCGCGGCCTGCTCGCGCACGGGCACCACGGCGCCACGCGGCACGTGCTGCAGCCGCAGGGCCCCACGCGCACGCGCGAGCGCTAGCCGCGCCTCACGCGGCCGCCTCGCGCGCCGCGATCGCGCGCAGCCGAGCGCTCACCCACAGCGCGCCGCTCAGCAACACGATCGCCGCGACGCTCGTCGCCACGGGTGCGCCCCAGCGCTGCGCCACGAAGCCCGCGAGCAACGCGCCGAACGGCGACGTGCCCACGAAGAACAGCGTGTACAGGCTCATCACGCGCCCGCGATAGCGGTCCTCGACGGTGAGCTGGATGAGCGTGTTGGTGCTCGCCACGTACAGGATGAGCCCGAAGCCCGCGAGCATGGCGAAGCCCATCATGGCGATCAGATGGTGCGACCACGCGAAACCCGCCTGCCCCAGACCGCCGAGCACCAGCCCCACCAGCAGATGACGGCGCAGCGCCCAGCGCTCGCGCGTCACCGCCATGCGCAGCGCCGCGAGCAGCGACCCGGCGCCGAACGCCGAGAACAGCCAGCCGTACTCGCGCGCGCCCACGTGCAGCACCTCGCGCGCGTACACGGGCAGCAGCACGTTGAACTGGAACCCCAGCCCGGCGCACACCGCGAGCAGCACCAGGAGCGGCCGGATCGACGCGTTCGACCACGCGTAGGAGAGTCCCTCGCGCAGGGTGTCGAGCGCGCCGGCGCGTGGCTCGCGCGGCGGCGCGGGCACCGGGCGCATGAGCAGCAGTCCGCCGATCACCGCCACGAACGAGAGCGCGTTGATCGCGAAGCAGCCCGCCTCGCCCACCGTGGCCACGAGCACGCCCGCGACCGCGGGCCCCAGGATGCGCGCGGCGTTGAACGCGGCGGAGTTGAGCGCGATGCCGTTGGGCAGGTCCTCCCGACCGGTGAGCTCGATGACGAACGACTGCCGCGCCGGCAGGTCGAACGTGTTCACGATGCCGTACAGCCCGGCGAGCACGAGCACCATCCACGGCTGCACGACGTGCGTCCAGACCACGAGCGCCATGAGCGTGGCCTGCACGAGCTGCAGCGACTGCGTCCACAACAGCAGCCTGCGACGCGGCACGCGATCGACGAGCACCCCGGCGTGCAGCGCCAGCGGCAGCACGGGCAGGAACTGCATGAACGCCACCAGTCCCAGCATGAACGCCGAGTCGGTGAGCCGGTGCATGAGCCAGCCCTGCGCCACCGACTGCATCCAGGTGCCGATCATGGACACGCCCTGGCCCACGAACCACAGGCGGAACTCGCGGTGGCGCAGGGCACGCAGCCCTTCACGAAGACCGGGACGCGGGGCGGGATCGGGGGTCGAGGACATGGTCCGTCAAACTACCATCGGCGCACTCGCCCCGCGCACGCGCGCCGGTTCCCTCGCGGCGCGCGCTGCACTAGCCTGTGGGCATGAGTGACGAACTCCGATTCCCGGACGGCTTCCTGTGGGGTGCGGCGACGAGCGCGCACCAGGTCGAGGGCGGCAACACGCGCAACGACTGGTGGCGGTTCGAGCAGCAGCCGGGCGCCATCGCGGGCGGGATCGGCAGTGGCGAGGCCTGTCGGCACTACGAACGCTTCGACGAGGACTTCGCCCTCGCCGCCGCCGATGGCCACAACGCGCACCGCCTGTCGCTCGAATGGAGCCGGCTCGAGCCCTCGCCCGGGAACTTCGATCCCGATGCGGTCGCGCACTACCACGCGGTGCTCGCCTCGCTGCGCCGCCACGGACTCACGCCGGTGGTGACGCTGCACCACTTCACGAACCCGTTGTGGATCGCCGACGCGGGCGGCTGGGCGGACCGCCACACCGTGGACCGGTTCGAATCGTTCGTGCGCTTCTGCGCGCGCGAGTTCGGCGGCGAGGTGGACTGGTGGTGCACGGTCAACGAACCCGAGGTGCTGGCGTTCCGCGGCTACAGCGAGGGCGTGTGGCCCCCCGGCGTGCGCGATCAGGGCCGCGCGCTGCACGTCATCGCCCATCTGCTCGAGGCGCACGGCCGCGCCTACCACGTGTTGCACGCCGAGGACCGCGCGGATGCCGATGGGGACGGGCTCAACGCGCGCGTCGGCTTCGCCAAGCACCGCGTGAACCTGGAACCGTTCCGCCCGTGGAACCCGCTCGATCGCCTGCTCACCCATCTCGAGGACCGCGTGTTCAACGAGGCGGTCGAACGCGCCGCGGTGGACGGCACGATCGACCTGTGGATCCCGGGGACCAAGCGCGTGCGCCGCGTGCTGCCCGAACTGCGCGACACGCTCGACTGGTACGGGCTCAACTACTACACGCGCTGGCGGGTGCGCTCGCAGAGCGCCGAGACGCACGTGGCCGGTGCCGGGGCGACGCTCAACGACCTGGGTTGGGAACTCTGGCCCGAGGGTCTGGAGCACGCGCTCGTGGCCGCGGGACGATTCAAGCGCCCCGTGCTCATCACCGAGAACGGCGTCGCCGATGCGTACGATCGCCTGCGGCCCGCCGCGATCGTGGCGTTCGTCGAGGCGATGCATCGCGCCCGCGCACGCGGCGTGGACGTGATCGGCTACCTGCACTGGTCGTTGCTCGACAACTTCGAGTGGTCGGAGGGCTTCCGCGGGCGCTTCGGGCTCTACCAGGTGGATTTCGACGACCCCGAACGGCCGCGCACGCGCCGCGACAGCGCCGAGGTGCTGGCCCGCATCGCCCGCGCCAACGCGCTCACGCCGCACGCGCGCGCGGCGGTTGCCGGGCCCGGGACGCGCGGCTAGACTCGCCCCGTCACGCACCATCCTCTGGAGGTCCCGCCGATGTGCCCGTTCTGCAAGGACAAGTCCTGCAAGGTGATCGAACGCCCCGATGGCCATCTGGCCTGCGAATGCGGTCAGCACTCGTGGCCGAACGCGGCCGTTTACGCCGAGGCGCTGCGCCGCAAGAGCCTCACGGTCGTGAAGACGGTCCACACCTGGACGCAGGGGTTCTGAGACGCGAATCCGCGTGTCCCCGATCCGATGATCCGCGAGAGCGCCCGAGCCGACCGCTCGGGCGCTCTCGCATGTCCCCTCGGTCACCGCGCGATCGCGATCGAGCGTCCACGAATCCTCAAGGGCGTGTACACGTTTTCACAACTGTTCGTCGGAACACGCTGAACTTCGACCGACGGACCATGCACTAGCACCTTCGAACCATTGGCTTCGCCGTTCGCACGCGGGATGCTGCGCGACGAAGACCTTGGTCCGGTCGAAGCACGGAACGCTTCACCACCTCGGTCCCCCTCGGATCCGAATCGTCCGAGGCCGACCGCGAGGCGAGGCACCGGACCGCCGCACGACTCGCGTCCCCCCATCCGGAGGCATCCGATGAACGGCCCCACGCGCCGCCGCGCACTCGTCGCCCTGCTCGCGACGATGCTGCCCCTCACCCCCGTGCACGCCGCGGTCCCCGTGCCGGTGACCCTGAGCACCGCGTCCACCCTGTCGGTCAAGGGCACCTCCACGCTCCACGCGTGGGAGGCGATCACGCATCAGACCACGGTCTCCGTGATGCGCGCGGACGCGGCCACCGGAACCGACCTGCGCGGATTGGCGCGCGCGGGTCAGGTCGCGAGCGTCGAGGTCAAGGTCGTCGTCACGACGCTCAAGTCCGAGAAGGACGGCCTCAACAAGAACATGTACAAGGCCCTCAAGGCCGAGCAGTTCCCCGACATCACCGTGCGTCTCGACCGCATCACCCTCGCCGCGACCGGCTCCGCCGGGGACACCCTCGCGGTGCAGGCCGAGGGCACGTTGACCATCGCCGGTCAGAGCCGTCCGGCGATCCTCCCCGGACGGCTGTACCCCGGGGGTGGTGGCCTGTGGCTCGACGGGCAGTACCGTCTCACGATGTCCACGTTCGGCATCAAGCCGCCGGCGCTCATGATGGGCACCATCAAGGTCGGCGACCCGGTCACGATCGAGTATCACCTGCAGTTCACGAACCGCGAGGCGGTCGGCTTCAACGCGACCCCCGGCGGTCTTTGAAAGGAGTCACCGGATGCGCTCCATGCTCTCCCGTTCCCTCATGCTCATGGCGGTCGCGATGATGGTCGCGATCCCCGCCCGCGCCGAGGACGCGAACCCGTACGCGCCCAAGGCCACGGATCGCGCCCAGGAACGCGCGAACCCCATCTCGAACTTCCGTCTCCACGATGCCCGCGGTCTCAACGTGTTCGAGGCCCCCAAGGCCGACGGCGTCGCGTACGACGGGTTCAAGATGCAGTGGGGTGCGGCGTTCACGCAGCAGTTCCAGTCGCTCAAGCATGAGAACCAGGCCACGCCGAACATCCCGACGACGGGCGCGAACGCCGGGATCGACCTCAACAAGCCAATTGCGATCGGCGCCGGCTTCAACAACGCCGAGGCGAACCTGTACCTCGACGCGCAGCTCGCGCGTGGCATCCGCGTCTCGCTCACGAGCTACCTGTCGTCGCGTCACCACAACGAGACCTGGGTCAAGGACGGCTATCTGTTGATCGACGGCTCGCCGTGGGAGAACAAGACGCTCGACAACCTCATGAAGTACACGACGCTGCGCCTCGGCCACATGGAGATCAACTACGGCGACATGCACTTCCGTCGCACGGACAACGGTCAGGCCATGTTCAACCCGCTCGTGGGCAATCTGCTCATGGACGCCTTCACCACCGAGGTCGGCGGTGAGGTGACCGTGCGCAAGTCCGACATGATCGGGATGGTCGCGGTCACGGGCGGCGAGGTGCGTGGTCAGGTGACCAAGCCCGAGAGCCGTTCGCCGGCGATGATCGCGAAGCTCGGCTACGACAAGACGTTCGAGCCGGGCACGCGCGTGCGCCTGACGGGCTCGATCTACAACACGAAGCAGGCCGTCAACAACACGCTCTACACGGGCAGCCGTTCGGGTTCCCGCTACTACTGGGTGCTCGAGAACGCCACCGCCACCGAGACCGGCCGCGCCTGGTCGGGCGACGTCCGCGACGGACTGGATTTCACGCACAAGGTCCAGGCGTGGGTGATCAACCCGTTCGTGACCTACAAGGGCCTCGAGCTGTTCGGTAACATCGAGCAGGCCAAGGGCAGCAAGGTGGGCGAGGCCAAGGACCGTAAGTTCACCCAGATGGCGGGCGAGGCGCTGTACCGTCTGCCGGGTAACAACTTCTACGTCGCCGGCCGATACTGCACGGTGAAGGGGCGCTACTCGACCTTCTCCGCCACGCAGGGCGACGCGACCGTCAACCGCATGCAGGTCGGCGGTGGCTGGTTCCTCACCCAGACGATGCTGGCCAAGCTCGAGTACGTCGACCAGCAGTACAAGGACTTCCCGCTGAACGACATCCGTTCCAAGGGCAAGTTCAGCGGCGTCATGTTCGAGGCCACGGTCTCGTTCTGACGCGTCACCGCATCACGAGGAGCATGGAGCCATGATGTCGCGACCGGACACGAAGAACGGTCGCACGCCCCGGGTGGGCGCGCGAAGGCGCGCCCACCTGTTCCTCTGGGCCTTCCTCCTGTTCCCCATGAAGGTGCGGGCCGGGGACGTCTCCGTTCGGATCGACCCGCAGCCCAAGGCGACCCGCGTCGAGGGTGAGTTCCACACCTCCGTGAGCCCCGAACTCGTGTGGGAGGTCGTGTCGGACTACGACCACATCCACGACTTCGTGCACTCCATGGTCGCCAGCCGCAGCACGCTCGACTCGCTCGGCGTGCGTCGCGTCGAGCAGACGGCCGCGGGTGGCCTGTTCGTGTTCCACCGCCGCGTCAACGTGCTCCTGGAACTCGACGAGGAGCGCGGTCACCGCATCCGCTTCCACGACGTGCTGGGTAAGGACTTCCGCCGTTACAACGGCGAATGGCTCATCGAGTCCGATTCGACGGGCACGCGCGTGCGCTACGCGCTCGACGCCGACCCGCGCGCGCCGCTGCCGCGCACGCTGTTCCGCGGCATGCTCAAGGACGCCGCCGAGGACCTGCTGGGCGAGGTGCGCACCGAGATCCTGCGCCGTGCCGCCGCGCTCGAAGCCGCACGCGAGGCCGGCACGCGTTGAGTCCCGCGAGAAGGCCGCGCCGAAGCCGCGCGCCCTCCGAACCGATGCGTCACGCGCCCACCCACGCCTCGCGAGCGAGGCGACGGAGTCAGGCGGCGCGGCTCGCCACGAGCGCGCGCAACTCCCTGGGCACGTCGTCGAGATCGACGAGTTCGGCGCACAGCCCCCACACCCGCTTGGAGCGCGCGTAGGCCGCACCCTCCTCGAGCGTGTTGGTGCCACCGGCACGCAGTTCCGTGGCGATGACCGGCACCGCACTCGCCGCGATGCGCTCGAGCACGATCGCCGGCGACGGCAGCATGCCGACACCGCTCGGGTTGACCGCGCCCATCACGAAGTCGGGCGCGAGGCCCCACTTGGCGAGCGCATCGAGCAGATGCCCCAGATTGTGCGTCTCGAAGCCGACGCGACCCGCCTTGACGCGGGCGAGCTTGATCAGGCGCTCGAACACGCGCGGCTGCTGCGCCGCGAGCGCGAGGTCCGTGACCGACGGCGGCAGCACGATGCCGCTGACCGACTTCACCTGGAACGTGCCCACCTCGCGCTCGACGCGCGGCCAGACGCGCGACGCGAGGTCGGCGGCCATGCTCAGGGGCAGCAGGTTCATGGCCGCGGCGCCCGCCTTGGCCGGCGTCCAGTTGGCGGCCGGGTCGTCCCCGCCCTCGAGCGACAACGGCGCCTCCCAGCGCAGGTCGTCGTTCACGGCCAGATGCGGCGTGCGCACGAGCAGCGGCAGATCCTTGTTGAGCTCGGCGAGCGCCTCGCGCACGTCGTTGGTCGGCGTCACCAGGATCTCGTCCGCGCCCACCGCGACGGCCTTGACCAGCGCCACCGCGAGCGACTCCGACTCCTTGAAGCGCGACGCCACCTCGAGCTGACGGTCGCGCGTGGCGCGCACCGGCTGCACGAGCGACGCCAGGCTGAGCACGAGACGCGGCACCGGCCGCAGTTCGGGCTTCACGACCGCACCTCGCGCGTCTCGCCGTCGGCGGCGATGCTCTGACGCACCGCGTCGATCACGCGGGCGACCGCGACGGCGCGCGTCACGGACAGCGCGTCGGCGGCATCGGCGTCCCCCGCGAGCATGCGCAGGAAGCCCTCGGCGACGACCGCCTGATCCCCGCTGTCGAAACGGACCATGCCCGGCTCGGACGAGGCGACCACGCGGCCCTGCAGGGCCTCGAGGTCCATCTCGAGTGCATCGTCGGACACGATGATGCGACCGTCGGGGCCCGAGCACTCGATCACCATGGCGGGCGTCGGGTAGTCGGGCAGGCTCCACGAGGCGTCCACCTTGGCGGTGAGCCCGTTGGCGAAGCGCGCCTCGACCTGGCACTCGTCGAGCCACGAGCCGTACAGCTTCTGGCCGTGCGCCTTGACCTCGACGACCTCGCCGAAGGACGAATGCAGCAACAGCATGAGATCCGCGAGCAGGAAGTCCACGACGTCGCGGCCCGGCGCCGCGAGCGGCGAGAACACGCGCGACACCGACGCCGACGCCTGCACCTGCGTGACGCGCTCGGGCCGCAGCGCCCCGCTGCGGCGCACGCGCGCGAACAGCGGATGGAACATGACCGGTGAACCCGCGGCGACCGGCTGCGCGCTGCTCGCGAGCGAGGTCGCGATGCGCTCGACGACGTCGCCCGGCATGGCGGCGAGCCCGTGCACGAGCACCGCGAGTCCCGACTTGACCGCCTGATCGACGAGGTCGGCGGCTTCCGCGGCCGGCGAGGCGATGACGATGGCGTCGGCGCTCTGCTTGGTGAGCCAGCGCAGCAGGGACGCATCGGACGGCGCGTGGAAGCCCACCCCGCGCACGAAGCGGCGCAGTTCGTTGCGCGGCTCGATGAACCCCGTCACCTCGGCGTCCGGGTGCATCGCGAACGCACAGGCGTAGCCGAGACCGGCGCGACCGAGCCCGGCGACGAGCACACGCGGGCGCGTGCTCACGGAGGGCGTCGAGGTCACGTCGTCGAGTGACATGGCGGAAGAGGAGGGTGTCATCGTGGCGGCATCCTTGTCGCGACGGGAGGACAGCAAGGTAACGGGCGAGGAGCGTTCGAGCAACCCGCACCCGAAGCGCGTGAGAAGGCGAACCCACGCGGCGACGAGGCGGTGTCCCGGGACGACGTCGTCATGCGGTGTGCTGCAGTTCCAGCGCGGGCTTCTCCCGCTCGACGGCCGTGCCGCGGAACGGCTCGGCGGGCGTCAGGTGCATCAGCTGCGCGAACCATCGGTCGGGGGCGTGCGCGAGGCGCGAGTTGTAGAGGATCACCAGATCGTCGTGATAACGCCGACGATCCTGGATCCGCTGCTCGATCGTCCCGAGCCGCTGCTGCAGCGTCCGGAAGTCCGGATCGCTCGCGAGCGATGGGTCCACCGCCGCCACGACGAGCGCGTGCGCGACCGCCTCGCCCAGCGTGCGCTCGGCGAGCGCGCGATCGACGAGCGAGCGCGTGATCGTCACGGCCTCGACGGCCGTGTGCAGTGACGCGTTCACACCCTGCGCCGCTTCGGTCGGCGTCGGCCACAGCGCCAGCAACGCGGGCACGGCCTCACGACGCTCGCGCAACGCGGCGTCGAGGTGGGCCCACGCCCGTCCGAGTCGATTCCGCAGTTCGACGACCCCGTTGTAGACCGAGAACACGAATCCGAACGTGCCCACGATCACGAAGCCCACCACCGCGGTCCACAGGACCTCTGTCGGCTGCATCATCCCCTCCTGGGAGTCGCGACCGCCTCGGGGGCGGCCGCCCCTGCTACATCGTCCACAAGCTGCCGCTGCGCACCGCGAGGAACAGCTGCCAGGCGGCGAATCCGATCGCCGTCGGCCCCACGAACACCCCGATGGCCAGCCAGAACGCGTCGCGCGCCGTGAACGCCGCGAGGCTCTGCGCGCCGATCCGCAGCGGCTCACCCGCCACGCCGCGGCGCATGAGGCCCATGGCGGTCGGCGTCGCGGCGGCGGTGCGGAACGGCAACGCGTCCGTGCCGGTGGCGACCGCGGTCACGGTCTCGGCGACGACGCGCTCGGCGAGCAGGCCGTACACCCACACGTCCGTGCCCTCGACGAGCGAGCGCTCGACGAGACGCACCGGCCCCATGGCCCACACGTGACGCATCCCCAGATTGCGCTGCTCCATGAAGCGCTGGCAGGCCCTCGGCAGCTCGCGTCCCGGCGGCGGCTCGATGACGAGTCCGCCCGCGGTCACCTGCGCGCCGTCGGCGTGCACGGTGGTGTAACCGGTGTCGTCCATCACCAGGAACGGCGCCGACGACGCCTCGGTGTAGCGCGTCGTCCAGTGCCACTGCCCGAACGCGTCGCGCGTGCCGGTCTGCACCTCGACCTGCCACCACGCGCAGGGCCGACCCGAGATCGGCGTGCGCGCCTCGGCCGTGCCGACGATGCGTCCGGAGACCTCGGCCGGTCCGTTCGAGGCCGACGTCCGCGTCGAGCGCGCCTGCGCGATCGTGCGCTGCCGCGTCCGGGCCCAACCCGCCGCACACGCGCACAACCAGCCGCCCGCGAGGAGCACCGGAGCCGCGATCACCGCCGAGACCACCATGATCAGGACCACCCTTCCAGAAACGGCGCGATCACCCGCGCCAGCCCCACCCACGACAACGCCAACGTCATCACCCCGAGCGGCAGCAGCACCGCCTGACGCACGCCCAACCCGGGCATGCGCACCTCGGGGGCCTCGTCGAGCACCGTGAGCCCCTCGCCCGCGACCGCGGGCTCCAGCCACAGCGCGGGCTCGCGCGTGGCGACCGCGCGCACCGTGGTCGAGTCCCAGGCCACGTCGTCGGTACCGGTCCGCGCCAACGTCTCGCGCGCGACCGTCGCCTGGGCGGGCGCGATCGTGCCGACCACGACCGCCGGCCGCGCACGGCCGAGCACGACGACCTCGTGGTCCACGAGCAGCGCACGCTCGACCAGATGCAACGGCCGATCGCGATCGCGCAGCCAGCGCAGTTCGGCCGACGCGTCCTCGAGCCACTGCAGACCGGCCGGCATGGCCTCGCCGGGCTGCACGATGCGCTCCGCGGTGACACCGGTGCGCAACCGGACACGGTCGTCCACCACGCGCGCCGAGGTCGCACCGTGGACGAGTCGGAACGGGCGCGTCTGCTGCACGGTGTGCCCCACGCGCGTCCCCTGCCCCGCGACCTCGAGCACGAATCCGGCGCACGGCCGCCCCGAGAGCGGTGCGAACACCGGCCCCTCGAGCGCCACCCGCCCCCGCGCCGCGACCAGCCCCACGGTGTCGTCGGTCAGCGCCTGCGGCGCGATCCCGCGCCACGCGGTCTCGCGCCGCAGCGCAGCCACGCCGGCGCGCACGAGCCACACCCCGGCCACGACGCCGAGGGCGGCGAGCACGAGGGGTTCGAGCACGGTGGAGAAGGAGGGCTGGAGGACCATGGTCCCCCGGTTATCGGCACGTCCCCCTCGGGGGTGCAGG
>CAZZLY010000027.1:0-13743 GCA_964655175.1 uncultured bacterium | reverse complement strand
CGCGGCCCCGGGGTCAGCGGGCGCTCGCGAGCGCCCGGCCGCCGTCGATCGGCATGCTCGTGCCCGTCACCCACCCGGCCTCGTCCGAGAGCAACCACAGGATGAGCCCGGCGACCTCCTCGGCCGTGCCGACCCGGCCCAGCGGATGCGTGGTCCGGCCCCGCTCCAGGAACGCGGCGTAGTCGGCGACCGCGTGCGTGACCGTGTGCAGCTCGGTCACCACCACGCCGGGGCTCACCGCGTTCACGCGCACGCCGTCGGGCGCGAAGTCGAGCGCCGCGCAACGGGTGATCATGTCCACCGCCGCCTTGCTCACGCAGTAGGCGCCGAGCCCGGCGTACGGCCGGTTCCCGGCCACCGACGACAGGTTCACGATGCTGCCCTTGCGACGACGCAGCGCCTCGGCGGCCGCGCGCGTCATGAGGTACAGCGCGCGCACGTTGCTGTCCATGATGCGGTCCCATTCGGCGGGCGCGGTCGCGTCGATCGCGCCGTTGCCGATCACACCGGCGGCGTTCACGAGCCCATCGAGCCCCTCGAACGCACCCATGCAGTCGCTCGCCCAGCGCGCGCACGTGGCCTCGTCGCGCACGTCGCCCTCGAGCACCAGCGCACGGCCGCCGTGGGCCTTGACCTGGTCCGCGACCGCGTCGAGTCGCTCGCGACGGCGTCCCGCGAGCGCCACGTTCGCGCCCTCGGCGGCCAACGCGAGCGCGGTCGCCCGGCCGATGCCGCTCGAGGCCCCGGTCACCAACACGCTGCGGCCCTGGAATCGCCTGCGATCCGTCATGTCGCTGCTCCTCTCCCTCGTGAATCCGTGCGCTGCGTGGCCTGCGTTCGCGGGCAGGCTACCGCACCCCCTGCGCCTGCGGTATCCCCGACCAGTCGGTGCTTGTCGCGACCCCGCGCGCCGCCGTATAAATCGCGCATCACGCCCGCGCCCCGCGCGGGACGTCCCCGACCCGGACCACGGAAGGTTCATGTCCCTCGCCGGCCTCGACGGCACGCTGCTGGCCGCAGCGATCACCGCGCTGGTGATCGCCGCCGGGCTGCCGCTCGGCGCCTCGCTCGGCGGACGGTCGCCCGCGTGGTTGCGCGTCGCCGCCGCGCGCGGCTTCGGGCTCGTCGGTTCGCTCGCGATCGTCGCGCTCGCCGGGCGGGCGTTCACGGACGCGCCGCGCACCGTACTCGAGTGGTATCCGGGGTTCCCCGCCGAGCCGTTCACGCTCATGGCCGATCGGCTCGCGGCGCCGTTCCTGCTGGTGCTGGGGCTCGTCTCGCTGGCCACGTTCGCGACGCTCGATGCGCGCGACACGAGCCCCGGTGCGCGCGCCCGCGTCGCGCTGCACGCGGGCTTCGTGCTGAGCCTGCTCGCGGTGCTCGTGGCGCGGCACACGCTGTTGTTCCTGCTCGCGTGGGAGGGCATGACGCTGTTGTCCGGCGTGCTCGTGGCGCACGACACGACGAGCGCGCGTGCGCGCCAGGCCACGTTCACCTATCTGGGGCTGTCGCACGCGGGCACCGCGTGCATCGCGTGGGCGCTGCTCACGTTGAGCACGCGCGGCGGCGGCTTCGGCTTCGAGGCGATCGCCAGCGCGTTCGCGCAGCAGCCGCCCGCCGAGGCGGCGCGCCTCATGGCGCTCCTGACGCTGGGCTTCGCGGTCAAGCTCGGCGTCGTGCCGTTGCACGTCTGGTTACCGCTCGCGCATCCCGAGGCGCCGCCGGCCGCGTCGGCCCTGATGTCGGGCGTCATGGTCAAGTTGGGCCTGTACGGTCTGCTGCGCTTCGTGTGGCAGTTGCCCGGCGCCCCGCCGCACGGCTGGGGCACGACGCTGCTGCTCGCGGGCATCGCGACCGCGCTCACCGGCGCGCTGTACGCCACGATCGAGAGCGACACCAAGCGTCTGCTGGCGTGGTCCACGGTCAAGCACGCCGGCGTGCTCACGTTGGCGACGGGGCTCGGCGCACTGCTCGCCGAAGCCGGTCGCGCCGACCTCGCAGGGCTCGCGCTCGCGGCGGTGTTCGTGCACACGATCGGGCACGGTCTGTCCAAGGCGGCCGCGTTCCTCGCGTTCGGCGAAGCGGTGCACGCGGCCGGGGTGCGCAACCTCGAGGCTCTGGGCGGCCTCGCGCGCCGCATGCCGGGCACCGCATGGGCCGCGCTGCTCGCCACGCTGTCGCTCGCGGGCCTGCCGCTGTTCGCGTGCTTCACCGGTGAATGGCTGCTCGTGCAGGCGCTGCTGCTGGGGTTCTCGGCGGGCGCGGGCACGCTGCGCCTGCTGGCACCGTTCGCGGCGGCCGCTCTCGCGCTGGCGAGCGCGCTCGCGCTCGCGGCGCTCGTGAAGCTGTACGGCATCGCGTTCCTGGGTCGTCCGCGCACGAGCGAGGCGGCCGCCGCGCACGAGACCACCGCGTTGCGCGCGAACCTGTTGTTCGCCTGCGCGCTGCTGCCGTTGCTCGTGGGCGTGGGTTCGCCGTGGCTCACGACGCTGTTCGCGCAGCCGGTCACGGTGCTGCTGCCCGCGGTGGATCCGCACGCGCTCGCGCGCGCCGGCGGCCTGCTGCTCGTGCCCGCGGGGCTCGCGCCCTCGAGCGTGTCGCCGTTCGTCGTGGCGCTGCTCGGCGCGCTGTTCGTGGGGCTGGCGGTGCTGGCGTTGCGGGGCAAGGGCCGCGCGCGCACGGTGCGCCGCGCGCCGTCGTGGGCGTGCGGGGCGCGGCTCGAACCGCAGATGCAGTACTCGGCGCTCGGTTACACCAAGCCGTTGCGGCTGGTGTTCGAACCCGTGCTGCTCGCCGGCAGCGAGCTCGAGGTGCTCGAGGAGGGTTCGCCCTACTTCGCGCGCCGACTGCGGCATCGCTCCGCGGTGCCGCAGTGGGTCGAGCAGTGGCTCTACCGGCCGTTCGTCGCCACGGTGCTGCGCACGAGCGAGCAGGCGCGCCGGGTGCAGGCCGGCAGTCTGCACGTGTATCTGGGCTACCTGCTCGCCACGCTCGTGGCGCTGCTGTTGTGGGGGCGCTGAGCATGAGCGCGCTCGTGGTCGGCCTGCAGACGCTGTTGCTGGTGCTGCTCGCCCCGGTGTGGGCGGGCCTCGTCGGCGTGCTGCGCGCGCGCCTGCAGATGCGCCGCGGCGCGCCGCTGCTGCAGCGCTGGCGCGACCTGCGCAAGCTGGCGGCCAAGGAGACCGTGCTGAGCGAGGACGCCTCGCCGTTCGCGCGCGCGGTGCCCTATCTGGTGCTCGCGGCCTCGCTCGTCGCGTGCGTGCTCACGCCGGTGCTCACGACCGCGCCCGGACTCGGCTTCGCGGGCGACCTCGTCATGCTGGTCGCGCTGTTCGCGGCCGTGCGCGTGCTGCTGTCGCTGTTGTCGCTCGAGTGCGGCACCGCGTTCGGCGGTATGGCCTCGAGTCGGCATCTCATGATCGCGGCGTTGGGCGAGCCGGCGCTGCTGCTCGCCGGCTTCACGGTGGCGATCGGGGCGGGCAGCACGCAGCTGTCGCGCATGAGCGCGGCGGTGGCGGCCGCCCCGGGTGAATGGCTGTCGCCCGCCCACCTGCTGGCGCTCACCGCGATGGCGTTCGTGGTCATGGCCGAGATGGGCCGCGTGCCCACCGACAATCCGGTCACGCACCTCGAGCTCACCATGGTGCACGAGGGCATGCTGCTCGACGTCTCGGGCCGCCACCTGGCGCTGCTCGAATGGGCGGCACACATCCGCACGCTGGTGCTGCTCACGCTGGTCGCCAATCTGTTCGTGCCGTGGGGCATCGCCTCCGACGGCGCGTGGGCGTCGGTCGGGTTCGCGCTCGCGGCCTGGATGGCCAAGCTCGTCGTGTTCGCGGTCGTGCTCGCGATCACCGAATCGGTCACCGCACGCATGCGCCTGTTCCGCGTTCCGGAGTTCCTCGGCATGGCCTTCCTGCTCGCGCTGCTCGCCCTGTCCACCGACGCGTTGCTCCGCGGATGAACCTCCTCCCCGGCTGGCTCCCGCACAGCAACACCGTGAACCTGCTCGCGGGTGGCTTCCTGCTGAGCGCGCTCATGGTCGTCACGCGGCGGCGTCCCGGCGAGGCGATCGGCGCGCTGCGCGTGAACGCGGTGGCCTTGGCCGGGATCGCGTTCATGGTCGCGCTCGCGACCGGGGCGTGGCACATCGCGCTCGCCGGTCTGCTCGCGTTGGTCGTCAAGGCGGGCGTGATCCCCACGCTGTTGGGCGCACGCGCGCGCAGCCTGAGCGGTGAGGTGCGCACACGCGTGAGCATCCCCACCGGCGCGCTCGTGTGCGGTGCGTTGGTCGTGCTCGCGTTCAGCCAGACGCGCGAGCTGTTCGGCACGCGCTCGGACATCCTCGCCGCCTGCCTGCCCGTGTCGGTGGCGGTGACGCTGATCGGGCTCTTCGTCATGGTCACGCGACGGCAGGCGCTGCTGCAGGTCGTGGGGCTCATGTTGCTCGAGAACGCCATCTTCCTCGCCGCGGTCTCGCTCACCTACGGCATGCCGCTCGTGGTCGAGACCGGGGTGCTGCTCGACCTCATGGCGGGCGTGGTCGTGCTGGGACTGTTCATGCGCCGCCTCGAGGCCGCGCTCGGCGACACCGACACGAGCGCACTGCAGGAGCTCAAGGGCTGACCATGACGTGGCTCCTCGCGTTGCTCCTCGCCCCCGTCCTCGCCGGCACCGCGTGCCTGCTGTGGCGTGACGAGGCCACGCGTGGTCGTGTGGCGGCGATCGGCGGCGCGCTCACGCTGGCCGGATCGCTCGCGTTCGCGTGGCGCGTCGTCACGGGTGGGCCGTTCACCGCGTTCGCCGGATGGTTGCACGGGGACGGACTCGCGGCCCTCGTCGCGCTCGTGTGCGGCGTCGCGGCGTTCACCACCACGGTGCACGGCCATGCGTACATGCAGGCGGTGCGCACGCTCGAGCCCGCCGATGCGGGCTGGTCCCCCGGACGCTGGGAGGCGCTCGGCTTCGGGCTCGTCGCGTGCTCGCTGCTCGCGGCGGTCGCCGATCATCTGGGCCTGCTGTGGATCGCGCTCGAGGGTGCGACGCTGTCGTCCGCGCTCATGGTGGGCTACTACCGCCGCCCCGACGCGCTCGAGGCGGCGTGGAAGTACCTCATCCTGTGCTCGGTGGGGCTGGCGCTCGCGCTGCTCGCCACCGTGCTCTTCTATTACTCGGGCGTGCTGCTCGTGGGCGAGGGCGATGCGAGCCTCAATCTGGCGCGCCTGCTGCAGCTCGCGCCCGGACTCGATGCGCGCTACGTGAAGCTGGCGTTCCTGTTCGCGCTCGTGGGCTACGGCACCAAGGCGGGGCTCGCCCCCATGCACGCGTGGGTGCCGGATGCGTACGGTCGCGCGCCCGCGCCCGCCTCCGCGCTGCTCGCCACCGCGCTGTCGGCGAGTGCGATCGCTGCGCTGCTGCGCGTGACGACGCTCACGCGCGCGGTCGTGGGTCCGGCGTGGCCCGACCACCTGCTGGCGCTCTTCGGCGTGGGCACCATGGTGCTCGCGGTGCCGTTCCTGATCGTGCAGGGCGAGCTCAAGCGCCTGCTCGCGTGGTCGTGCGTGCAGCACACGGGGCTCGTGCTGCTCGCGGCCAGTCTGGGCACACCGCTCGCCACGTTCGGCGCGCTGCTCCACCTGCTCGTGCAGTCGTGGGGCAAGTCGCTGGCGTTCCTGCTCGGCGGCACGCTGCTGCGCGCCACGGGTTCGCGCCGCATCGATCACTGCACGGGCATCCTCGCGCGCGACCGCGCACTGGGCACGCTGCTGCTCCTCGCGGGCCTGAGCGTCATGGGACTGCCGCCGGCGGGCACGTTCACCAGCGAATGGCTGTCGCTCGCCGGCGGGTTCGCGGGTCCGATGCCGCACATGGCCATGATCGCGCTCGCGGCGCTCGCCGCGAGCTTCATCGGGCTCGCGTTCCACTGGACGCACATGCTCATGGGCACGCCGCACGGCACGTTCGCCGATCCGATGCCCGTCGGCTCGCGGCGCCCCCTGTGGCTGCTCGCCACCCTCATCGTGACATTAGGGCTGTGGCTGCCCGCCCCGGTGCGCGCGCTGGTCGAACAGGCCATGACGGTGGTGCGGCCATGAGCGACGACCGCTTCCCGCTCGACCGCGCGCTGCGCGGCATCCGCGAGCGGTTCGCCGACGCGGTCATCGACGCCGATCGCATCAGCCTGCGCGAGCGCACGGTGGTCGTACCGGCCGATCGCGTGGCCGAGGTCGCGGGCGCGGTGGTGCACGAATGGGGCGGTACGTTCGTGACGCTGTTCGGACTCGACGAGCGCGCGACGCACGGTCGGTACCGTCTGCACGTGTCGTTCAGCATGGCGCCCGAGGACGCGGTGCTCACGCTGGTCGCAGCGCTCCCCGAGGACGCCGCGCACTATCCGGCGGTCAGCGCGGTGCTGCCGGCGGCCGCCTGGTGCGAACGCGAACTGCGGGACCTGCTCGGCGTGGTGCCGGTCGGGCATCCCGACCCGCGACCGTTGGTCGCACACGACGGCTGGCCGCGCGACTCGCATCCGTTGCGCAAGGACTTCGCGGTGGCCGCGGATCAGGCGTGGGCGCCGCGCTTCACCGTGCCGCGCGTCGAGGGCGACGGCGTGTTCGAGATTCCGGTGGGCCCCATCCACGCCGGGATCATCGAACCCGGTCACTTCCGGTTCGCGAGCGTCGGCGAGTCGGTGCTGCAGCTCGACGTCAAGCTGGGCTGGACGTGGCGCGGCCTCGAGAAGCTCGCCGAGGGCCAGTCGGTGCAGCGCGGCCTCGAGATCGCCGAACGCCTGTGCGGCGGCTGCGCGTTCGCGCACGCACTCGCGTGGAGCAAGGCGGTCGAGGAGATCGCGGGCGTACCCGTGCCGCCGCGCGGCCGCGCGGTGCGCACCATCGCCGCCGAACTCGAGCGCATCACCAACCATCTGGGCGACCTGGCCGGCATCGTGAACGACTGCGCCTACGTCGTGGGGGCGGCCGAGTTCATGCGCTGGAAGGAGGTCGTGCACCAGTTGGCCGACGCGTTGTTCGGCCACCGCTGGCTGCGCGGCGTGTGCGTGCCCGGCGGGGCGCGCGTGGACCTCGACGAGACGCAGCAGCAGTGGCTGCGGCAGGTGCTCACCGAGGTGCGCACGGGCGTCGGGCTCACGACACGGGCCGTGCTGGCCAACGCCGCGGTGGTCGATCGGCTCGCGGGCACGGGCGTGCTCACCGCGCAGGCCGCGCACGATCTCGCCGCGAGCGGGCCGGCGGGACGCGCGAGCGGCGTCGACCGCGATGCGCGCCGCGATCACCCGTACGCCTTCTATCAGGAACTCGACTTCCAGGTCGTGCGTCGCACCGCGGGCGACGTGCAGGCGCGGTTCGAGGTCAAGACCGACGAGATCCTGGAGTCCATGAACCTCATCGAGCAGCTCGTCCATCGCATGCCGGGTGGACCGCTGGCGCAGCACCTGGGCGTGCTGCCCAGCGAGCAGTGGGGTTTCGCCATGGTCGAGTCGCCGCGCGGACTGCTATCGCACTGGCTGCGCGTGGGCCCCGACGGTCGCGTCGCGGACTGGCGCGTGCGGTCGGCCTCGCATGCGCTCTGGCCCGCGCTCGCGCAGGCGGTGCCGGGCAACATCGTCCCCGACTTCCCGCTCATCAACAAGAGCTTCAACCTGTGCTACGCGTGCTGCGACAAGTGAGCCACGCGTCCCTCGAGGACTGAACCATGTTCGAGATCCTGCGCGGACCGATCGCCAAGGGCAGCCTCGCCGGACGAACGGCGCTGGGGGTGCCCGCGTCGCTGCCGACGCCGGTGCGCGAGCGCCCGGGCGACCTCGAGGTCCTCGGCGAGGCCCTGAGGCGCGAGGTGCGGACGCTGTTCGCGGGCTCGCTCAAACTGCGCCATCTCGACGTGGGCTCGTGCAACGCCTGCGAGGGGGAACTCGCGGCGCTGCTCAATCCGTTCCACGACGTGCAGCGGTTCGGGATCGATATCGTCGCCTCGCCAAGACACGCCGACGGCCTGCTCGTGACCGGCCCGGTGTCGCGTCACCTCGAGGAGGCGCTGCGCCTGACCGACGAGGCCACGCCGCGCCCGCGACTGGTGATCGCGGTGGGCGATTGCGCCTGCGACGGCGGCTTCTGCGCCTCGTCGTTCGCGGTCGCGGGCGGTGTGGCGAACGTGCTGCCCGTGGACGTGCGCATCCCCGGTTGCCCCCCGCGCCCCGACGCGATCGTCGAGGGCCTGCTCGCCGCGCTCGGACGCGTCCGCGTGCAGGACGCCGCGGCACGCTGAATCCGCGCGACTACTTCCGCGCCGCCATGTCGCGCGCGCGCTGCTCGCGGCGCGCCGCACCGCGACCGCGCACGTAGCCGTACTGGTAGCAGAGCAGGAACGCCAGCACGTGCACGACCCACCAGCCGGCGTTGAGGAACTCGAGACCTTCGGGCAGCACCATGACGTCTCCTCCGGGACCCGCGCGGGGCGGGTCGGTTCAGCCGCGCGCGCCGAGCGCGCGCAGGAAGTCGCGATCCGCCTCGAGCACCCGGGTCACGTCGATGTCGGCCGGCACCTGCCAGCGCGCATCGTGGACCTCGGCGCTCAACGTGAACGCGTGCGAATCGAACGTGCAGCGCACGAACACGATCTCGACGCTCGTGCCGTGCGCGTAGTCGTGCGTCACCGTCTCGAGCACCTCGAGCGGCGTGGCGTGCACGCCCAGTTCCTCGCGCACCTCGCGCACGATGGCCTGCTCGGGGGTCTCGCCCACCTCGATCTTGCCGCCGGGGAACTCCCACTGCAGCCCCAGTGCGCCGCCGGGAGCGCGCTGCGTCATGAGCAGGAGCTCGCCGTCCCACACCACGGCGGCAGCGACCCGGATCCGTCGAATGGCGGTCACGTCAGGTGCGCTCCCCGAACGCTTCGGCGATCGCCGCCTCGAACCGGACGAGATACCGCCGGTCGCCGGCCTGCTGCGCCGCGATCGCCTCGCGTGCGGTCATGCACAGCAGGTGCGCCTGATCGTTGGTCGGTCGCGCGCGCCGCAGGGCGCGCGGCATCTTGAGGTAGTTGGGCGCGGCATCGATGAGCAGCGGCGTCTTCGCCAGCGCCCACAGGTCGCACTGCCGCTCGCCCATGGGCACCTGCTTGCGCGCCTGCCGCAGATGGGTGAACTCGTGAGCGATGGTGAACAGCTGCAGGTTGCGCGGGCGCACCCATATGCCGGGCCTCTCGGGATCGAGCGAGCCCCAGCCCAGCACGCCGCGCTTCTGCGCCAGCCCCACGCGGATCTCGAGGCCCTCGAACTCGGGGAAGAACCGGCGCGCGAACTCGAGGTGCTCGACGATGCGCTCCTTGTGCGCCGACGCTTCGACGAGGCGCGAGAACCGCCAGCGCGGCGTCTCGGGCCCCAGGTCGAACGCGAGCTGCTCGAGCGGGCGATTCACGCGGCGGCGGCGCGCGGGCGACGGCGTGCTCGCGCGACGCTGCGGCAGTCCGGCCGCCGCTTCGGCGACCGCGGCGCGGCGCGGCGTGCGCGCGGGGCGCGTGCCGCTCGCACGCGCGAGTTCGCGCCGGGCGATCTCGAGCTTGCGCCGGGTTAGCGTGCGCCAGAGGCGCTGAAGGACCGTGAGGGCCGCCATGACGGCATTCTTGGGGCACCGGGGCCATCGGGTCAATCCCCCTCGGCACCCGGTCACGGGTCGGGCATCGCGCGGAACCTCGTGCGCACCGCCCGCGACCTCCACCGATGGACATGGGACCGCCAGACGCCATGACACGACGCGGATTCCGCGGATGATGCGGATGCCGCCCGAGGAGTGTGTGTCGTGTGTGTCACCGCGGTTGCTGCTCGTTCACGTCCCCGTTCGCATCGTCTGTTCGTCCTGTCACTGCTCGCGGTGCTCACCTGGAGCGCCGCGCACGCCGACTCCTTCGCGGTCGATTCGTCCCCACCACGCGTGGGGCTGTATGGCTCGATCCTCGGGGATTGGCGCCCGTTCGTCCTCCCCGATGGCTCGCTCGACACGGTGAATCTGGCCCGCGTCGCACGCTTCCATGAGGTGGTGCTCGACGCCTACCCGATCACGCCCTACCGCCCCGACGTCGTCGCCGCGCTGCGACAGCGCCATCCCGACCTCATCGTGTACGGCTACGTGCTCGCGGACCACATCTGGGCCACGGGCGACGCCGACTCGATGCGGCAGATCCCGACCGTGATCCGCCGCACCGTGCGCGATCTCGACGGTTTCCTGTACGACCGCCTCACCGGGCGCGAGTACGACCCGACCAACATCAACCTCGCGAAACGCGTGAACGGTCGCTACGTCGTCGCCGAGGCCATGGCCGACGTGATGATCCGGCACATCCAGGCGACCGGGATCTTCGACGGCCTGTTCGTGGACGTGTACTGCCACACCGTGTCGTGGACCGAGAACGGCACCCCGAACCGCATCGACGTGACGCGGGCGGGCTACCCCGATCTGGCCTCGCTCGACGCGGCGTGGGCCGAGGCGAGCGATACGCTCGCGGCGTTGCTGCGACGTGACGCGCGCGACGGCGGCTTGCTCGTGGGCAACTGCGGCCCGAGCGAGGAGCACGCTTGGTTCAACGGCTGGATGTCGGAGAACTTCCCCTACCAGCAGGCGGGCAACTGGATCGGCAACATGCTGGGCGATCGCAACACCCAGGGTTATCTGCGCGACGATGAGCACTACGTCCCGAACGCGCACAACTGGCTGCTGGTGTTCGCCGACCTCACCCCCGGGGCCACGTACGGCGAGATCAACACGCGCCGGGTGCGCAACGGCCTCGCCAGTGCGGCACTCGGCGACGGCGTGTTCGCATTCGGGCCGACGAACAAATCCCTGCGCGAGGCGCCGTACCACGAATGGTGGTACGACGAGTACGCGGTGGACCTGACCACCGCGCGTGCGAGCGAGGAACTGCGTCACACCGGTTGGCTCGGCGCCCCGCTGGGCGAGGCGCAGCAGGTGATCGCCCTGCCGGCCACCACCGATGCGATCACCGACCCGGGCTTCGAGAGCGCGCTGGGCAGCGGTTGGGCGTTCAACCTGTGCTCACCCGCCGTGGCGACGGTGGAACGCGACTCGACCACGCGCGCGGTGGGCCAGTGGTCGGCGCGCGTGTGCGTGACGCAGCCCGGTCTGTCCGGGTGGCAGGCGGATCTGTACAGCCGCACGAATCTCGCGATGCAGGCCGGCGTGCCGGTGTCGGCGACGTTCTGGTGCAGGGCGAGCGCGGACGGCCTGCTCGAAGTGGCCGCCACGCCGTCGGGTGCCGAGGGCTGGATCGTGGTGGACACGACCTGGCGACGTTACCAGGTGGTCATGACCCCGACCGCGACCGTGTCGGCGCCGCTCGAGCTGCGCTGCGGTGGCCGTGCCGCGACGTTCTGGTTCGACGACGTGCACTTCCAGACGGGGCAGTCGAGCTACTGGCGCCGCGACTTCGTCAACGGCATCGTGCTCGTGAACCCCACCTCGTCGCGGTTCACGCTGCGTCTGGAGAGTCCGTACCGCCGCGTGGTCGGTGTGCACGAGACCACGATCAACAACGGCACGCTGTCGCGCTCGCAGACGCTCGAACCGTTCGACGCGATGTTCCTGCTGCGCAACCTCGACGTGACGTCGCCCACGGTGGCGGTGACGGCACCTGCATCGAACGCGGTCTGGACCGTGGGCACGCCCGCCACGATCCGTTGGACGGCGAGTGACGACATGACGATCACCGGCGTGGACCTGTTGCTGTCCACGACCGGCACCGAACCGTATCGGACCACGATCGCCTCGGCGGTCGCCAACACGGGGACTTACACGTGGACCGTGGCGGCCGCGAGCACGCGCAAGGCACGCGTGAAGGTCGTGGTCCGTGATGGCTGGAACCACACGACGACGCGCACGAGCGGACTGTTCACCATCCGCGGCGGTGCGATCGCCGACGAGGCCACGCTCGAGACGCCGTCGTTCGAGCTGGCGCTGGCGCCCATCACCCCGAACCCGGCCCGCGGGGCGCTGCGGATCGCGTTCACGCTGCCGCGCGAGCAGACGCTGCGCCTGAGCGTGCTGGACGTGCAGGGGCGTGAGTGCGCCGTGCTCGCGGACGGCGTGCACCGCGCCGGCCCGCACGAGGTCGCGGCCCAGGACGGCAGCCGGCCCGAGCTCTCGCCGGGGCTGTACTGGCTGCGGCTGCGCACCGAGGACGGGACGCGGACGTCGCGGTTCGTGCTGATGCGCTAGGGCGGTGGGTGTGCTCGGGGGCCCGCGTGGCCCCCGAGCGCACTTCCCATCGCCGCCGGTCTCGGGCATGCTCCCCGGCCTCATGACCACGCCCACGCCCCCCAGCGATCGCCCCGCCGTCTCGGCCGTCGTGCCGGCCTACAACGAGGTGGACAACGTCCCCGTCCTCGTGGCCGAGCTGCGCGCCGCACTCGAGCGCACGGGTCGCACGTGGGAGTTGCTGCTCGTGGACGACGGCAGCCGCGACGGGACGGCGGACGCCATGGACGCGGCGGCCGCACAGGACCCGCGCATCCGCGTGCTCAAGCTGGCGCGCAACGCGGGTCAGAGCGCCGCACTCGCGGCGGGGCTCCTGCGTGCGCGCGGCGACGTGGTGGTCACGCTCGATGCCGACCTGCAGAACGACCCGGCCGACATCCCCGAACTGCTCGCGCGGCTCGAGCACGCCGACGTCGTCTCGGGCGTGCGCGCGAACCGCAACGACACCTGGATCCGGCTCGTCTCGTCGCGCATCGCCAACGGCACGCGGCGCGCGGTGATCGGCGATTCGATCACCGACATCGGCTGCTCGCTCAAGGCGTACCGTCGCGAGGCGCTGGCCGACCTGCCCATGTTCGTGGGCGTGCACCGGTTCCTGCCCGCACTGTGCGCGTTCCGCGGCGCGCGCGTGGTCGAGATGCCCGTCCGGCACCGCGCCCGCACGCTGGGCGTGAGCAAGTACGGCATGGGCAACCGCCTGTGGCGCGGGCTGCACGACCTCGTCGGCGTGGCGTGGCTCAAGCATCGCCTGGTGCACTACCGCGTCCAGGGCGAGTGACGCCCGCGCGCGAGGTTTGCGCGCCGCACGAAGCGCTCCTAGTCTGACCGCGCTCCCATGGCACCCAACGGAGGGATCCCCGTGTCGCGCATGACCCGCTCGCTGTTCGTCGCCCTGTTCGCTGTGACCCTCGTCGTCGGCCGCGCTCGCGCCGAGGACGTGCCGGTACCGCCGGTGCCCGGTTCCACGCCCGAGGCGTCCGCCCCCACCCTGACGCCCGGCGGGCTCACCGGCGTGGATGTGATGACCGCGACCGTGTTCCAGCAGGGCCAGAGCTCGTTCTCGGGGCTGGGGCTGCGCTTCCGCATCAGCGACTCGCGGCTGCTGGAGAGCGTCGAACTGCTGCCGACGGTCGAGTACTGGCGCAACAGCACGACGCTCGACGCCGGCGCGCCGGTGGGCCGCATCCACGCGGTGCGGCGCGACGCCACGATCGGCTTCGACGTGCGCTACGTGATCCCGCGCGAGAACCTGAACCTGTACGTGGGCACCGGACTGGGCGTGCACTTCCTGTCGAACGAGGCGCGCGTCGGTGGCACGCAGAGCGACGACTCGCTCACCAAGGGCGGGCTCACGCTGCTCGCGGGCGCGTCGTTCGCGAACACGTCGCGGTTCGGCAACTTCCTCGAGCTCAAGGCGCACTTCGTGGGCGGCTACCGCCAGATCAAGCTCAACATGGGC
>CAZZLY010000026.1:0-33779 GCA_964655175.1 uncultured bacterium | reverse complement strand
TCGCTCAAGCAGCGTCGCGCCTTCACGATCGAGGACGGTCGCGCGATCCTGGATCAGGCTCCCGCGGTGGCGGCGGTCTCGGTGTTCAAGTTCGGGTTCAACGACTTCAAGCTCTCGCGCGCGGATCGGACGACCAAGTCCACGTTCGTGTACGGCACCGACGACCAACTCCTTCGGACGCACGGCTACGAACTCGCGCGCGGCCGATTCTTCACCGAGGAGGAGGTGCGCCGCGGCGCGAACGTCATCGTGCTCGGCAAGGACACGCGGGAGGCGCTTTTCAAGGACGCCTCCGGTCTGATGCGCACCGTGCATCTGAACGGCATCCCGTTCACGGTCATCGGGGAGTTCGAGTCCAAGGGGCGGTTCCTCGGGAACAACTTCGACGAGGTCGCCTGCATCCCGTACCCGCTCATCGACAAGTACTGGAGTCCGCCCTCGAACGCCCCGCCCTGGTTCCCCAAGCGCGGCGAGTTGTTCTTCGACGCGATCGCGGTCTCGCCCGAGCGCAGCGACGAGGCCATCCGTCAGATCAGCGACGTGCTGCGCATCCGCCGACACCTTCCCAGCAACAAGCCGAACGATTTCGCGGTGTTCTCGGACGACGTCTTCATCGGGCTCTACAACGGCATCACCGGCGGCATCTTCGCGCTCATGTTCCTGATCTCGGCCATCTCGTTGCTCGTGGGCGGCATCGGCGTCATGAACATCATGCTGGTCGCGGTCACCGAACGGACCCGTGAGATCGGGGTGCGCAAGGCGCTGGGGGCCCCGCGCCGGGCGATCCTCCTGCAGTTCCTCATCGAGGCGCTCTTGCTCACCGCCATGGGGGGGATGCTGGGCATCCTGCTCGGGGCCGGCGTCTCGTGGTTGGTGCGCACCGTGTCGCCCTTGCCGACCTACGTCTCGGCGTGGTCGGTGATCGTGGGCCTGCTCGTCTCGACCCTGATCGGGGTGTTCTTCGGGCTCTATCCGGCCATGCGCGCCTCACGGCTCGATCCGGTGGATTCCCTCCGCTACGAATGAGGGCGGTCCCTCCGACCCATCGTCGGGACGGGGGAGGGCGCGGACACTGCAGGTATGGCGCCGCAAGCGTCGTTCCCCGACCTGCTCCGTGTCGCACGTGACGCCCTCCGGGCCAATCGGCTGCGCACCTGGCTGACCCTGCTCGGTGTGGTCATCGGTGTCGCGACGGTCATCGCCATGGCCTCGCTCGTGAACGGATTCGAGCGCTCGTTCCTCGCCAGCATCCAGACGTTCAGCCGGAACACCATCTACGTCCGCACGTTCCGGCCGGGACTCATGTTCACGCGCGGCATCCCGGACAGCCTGCGCGGGCGGCACGCGTTCACGCTCGAGGATGCGCGTGCCCTGCGAGCCCAGTGCCCCGCCGTCGCGGTCGTGTCGGTCGTCAAGCCCGCGTTCGGCAATCTGCGCGTGGAGCGGGGCGGGCACGTCGCCCGCGCCGGCGAGATGACGTTCGGAGCGGACACCGAATTCCTGCGCACCCGCGGATTCGACATCGCGGTGGGGCGGTTCTTCACCGAGGTCGAGGTCGAGCGGAGCGCCAACGTCGTGGTGCTGGGTCGCGACACGCGGATCGCCCTGTTCCAGAACACCTCGGGGATCGGGCGCAAGGTCAGCATCGGCGGGGTGCCCTTCACCGTGATCGGAGAGTTCACGGTGAAAGGCCAGGTCCCGTTCCACAATCTCAACGAGATGGTGTGCATGCCGTGGACCACGGTGGCCAAGTACTGGCGGACGCCGCGTCGTGCGCCGCCGTGGTACGCGCAGGGGAGCGAGGTCTTCCTCGACGTTCTCGCGACCAGCCCGGCGCAGGTCGGCGAGGCGATCGAGCAGGTGCGCACGGTGCTGCGCCAGCAACGGCGGCTACCCGCGTACCGAAGCGACGACTTCGAGATCTTCAGTGACGATGCGTTCATGTCGCTGTACCACACCATCACGGGCGGCATCGTCACGCTCATGATGCTCGTCTCCTGCATCGCGCTCATCGTCGGCGGTATCGGCATCATGGATGTGATGTGGGTTGCGGTTTCGGAGCGCACGCACGAGATCGGTCTGCGCAAGGCGGTCGGCGCGCCTCCGCGCAGCATCCTGTTGCAGTTCCTCGCCGAGGCGGTCGCCCTGTCGACCGCCGGCGGTCTCATGGGCATCCTGCTGGGCTTCACGATCGCGTTCCTCGTCCGGGTCTGGACCGGGCTGCCGACCTACGTCACGTGGAGTTCGGTGCTGGTCGGGGTCGGGGTCTCGGTCGCCGTGGGCGTGTTCTGCGGCCTGTATCCGGCGCTGCGGGCCGCGCGCCTCGATCCGGTGGCCTCGCTGCGCAACGAATAGGCCGGCGCGGTGGGGACGCCCCGCGAGCGGACGCCGGGCGGTGCGCGTGGTACGGTCCATGGCCATGTCCGCCCGCACCCCGAAGCCGCCCGTCGCCAAGCCCTCGCACGCCCTGTCCGACATCGTCGTCCGGGGGGCCCGCGAGCACAATCTGCAGGACCTCACGCTCCGCCTGCCACGTCAGAGCCTGATCGTGCTCACCGGTGTGTCCGGTTCGGGCAAGTCGTCGCTCGCCTTCGACACGCTCTACGCGGAAGGCCAGCGGCGCTACGTCGAGTCGCTCTCGGCCTACGCCCGGCAGTTCCTGGGGCAGATGGAGAAGCCCGAGGTCGACGCCATCGAGGGGCTGTCCCCGGCGATCGCCATCGAGCAGCGTGGCGCGGGGTCGAACCCGCGCTCGACTGTCGCGACGATCACCGAGGTGTACGACTACCTGCGACTGCTGTTCTCGCGGCTCGGCGCACGGCATTGCCCGGAGTGCGGCACGCCGCTCGCCCGGCGCAGCGTGCAGGAGATGACCGACCAGCTCCTCGATCAGGCGCGCGACCAGCGCGTCGCCGTGCTCGCGCCGGTCGTACGCGGTCGCAAGGGTGAGTACCGCAAGGAGCTCGAGGGCTGGCATCGCCAGGGCTATCTGCGGGCCCGCATCGACGGGGCCTGGGTCGAGCTCGAGGAGCCGCCCAAGCTGGGACGGCACCAGCGTCACGACATCGAAGTCGTGGTCGACCGCGTCAAGGTGAACGGTGAGAACCGCAATCGTCTCACCGAGGCGCTCGAGGCCGGCGTGCGATTGTCGGGTGGACTCATCACCATCGCTCGCGACGACCACGACGACCTCGTCATGAGCGTCGGGGCGACCTGCCCCAAGTGCGGCACGGCCGTCGACGAGCTCGAGCCGCGGCACTTCTCGTTCAACTCGCCCTACGGTGCGTGCACCGCCTGTGACGGTCTGGGCTCCCTGCTGCGCGTCGACCCGGCGCGCGTGGTCCCCGATCCGGGCAAGACGCTCGCGGAGGGGGCCATCGATTCGATGGGGGATGCCGACGGCACGTGGACGTCGGGCACGCTCAAGGGCCTTGCGAAGGCGTTCAAGATCCCGCTCGACGTGCCGTGGAAGAAGCTCCCGGCCAAGACGCGGCAGCTGCTGTTGTACGGTGCCGGCGACGAGAAGGTGAAGTTCGAGTACAAGACGTCCAAGGGCTCCGTGTTCGCGCACGCCGCCGCGTGGAAGGGCGTCATCCCGGACCTCGAGCGTCGTTATCGAAGCACCAACAGCGAGGCGGTGCGCCGACAGATCGGGGCCCTGATGAACCCGACGCCGTGTCCCGACTGCAAGGGCATGCGCCTCAAGCCGGCCACGCTCGCGGTGAAGGTGGACGGCCTCAACATCGGCGAATGGTGCGCGCAGTCGGTCGCCTCGGCGCGGCTCTCGGCCGATCGACTGGGTTACACCGGCGGTCAGGCGCTGATCGCCGCGCCCATCGTGAAGGAGATCCGCGCGCGGCTCGGGTTCCTCGAGGACGTGGGCCTGGGTTACCTCACGCTCGACCGCATGGCGGGCACGCTCGCCGGCGGCGAGGCGCAGCGCATCCGACTCGCCACGCAGATCGGCTCGCAGCTCACGGGGGTGCTCTACATCCTCGACGAGCCCAGCATCGGCCTGCACCATCGCGACAACCAGAAGCTGCTCGCGACGCTGCAGCGTCTGCGGGACCTCGGCAACACCGTCGTCGTGGTCGAACACGACGAGGACACCATGCGCGCGGCCGACTGGCTCGTGGACATGGGGCCGGGCGCGGGACGTCACGGCGGCCGCATCGTGTCGGCAGGCCCTCCCGCGCAGGTCGCGAAGGACCCGCAGTCGCTCACGGGCCGTTACCTCTCGGGCAAGGTGAGCATCACCCCGCCGAAGGAGCGCCGCGCAGGGAACGGCAAAGCGCTCGTGGTCCAGGGCGCCACCGAACACAACCTCAAGAACGTCGACGTGCGCATCCCGCTCGGCACGTTCACCTGCGTGACCGGGGTGTCGGGTTCGGGCAAGAGCACGCTCGTCAACGACATCCTGCTCGCCGCGCTGGAGCGCGAGCTGGTGCCGAACTCGACGTCGTCCCCGGGCGCGCATCGCGCGATCCAGGGCATCGAGCACCTCGACAAGATCGTCGCCATCGACCAGAGCGCCATCGGGCGCACGCCACGGTCGAACCCGGCCACCTACACGGGCGCGTTCACGTTCATCCGTGACCTGTTCGCGAACCTGCCCGAGGCCAAGGTGCGTGGCTACGGCCCCGGCCGGTTCTCGTTTAACGTCAAGGGCGGTCGGTGCGAGGCGTGCGAGGGCGACGGCGCGCGGCGCATCGAGATGCACTTCCTGCCCGACGTGTTCGTGAAGTGCGACACCTGCCATGGCCGCCGCTACAACCGCGACACCCTCGAGGTCCTGTACCGCGGGCGCTCGATCGCGGACGTGCTCGAGATGACCGTGGAGGAGGGGTTGGAATTCCTGGGCGCCGTGCCCACCCTGCGGCGCAAACTCGAGACCCTGCGGGACGTGGGGCTGGGCTATATTCACCTCGGTCAGTCGGCCACGACGCTGTCGGGCGGTGAGGCCCAGCGGGTCAAGCTGGCGAGCGAGTTGTCACGCGTCGCGACCGGGCGCACGCTGTACGTGTTGGACGAACCCACGACCGGCCTCCATTTCGAGGACGTCCGGGTGCTGCTCGAGGTGCTGCAGGCGCTGGTCGAGCGCGGCAACACCGTGCTGGTCATCGAGCACAACCTCGACGTCATCAAGTGCGCCGATTGGCTGATCGATCTCGGACCCGAAGGCGGCGACCAGGGCGGTACGCTCGTGGCCGCCGGGACCCCGGAGGCGCTGGCGCGCGTCAAGGGGTCGTACACGGGAAGTGCACTGCGCCAGATCCTGGAGCCTCGCTCATGACCGCTCTTTCGACGGAACCCGCGCCGACGCCCACGCGCACGAAGACCATGAAGGCGATCGTCAAGACCACGGCTGCGCCGGGCGCGGAGATCCGCGACGTGCCCGTGCCGACGCCCGGCACCGGTGAGGTGCTGTTGCGCGTCCTGCGCGCCGGGGTGTGCGGCACCGACCTGCACATCTGCAACTGGGATCGCTGGTCGCAAGGGCGCATCAAGCCGCCGGTGACGCTCGGGCACGAGTTCGTGGGCGAGGTGATCGAGCTGGGTCCCGGCACCTCGGGCGTCGCGCTGGGTGACCGCGTCTCGTGCGAGAGCCACATCGTGTGCAACACGTGCATCGCCTGCCGCACGGGCAACGGCCACGTCTGCGAGAACACCCGCATCCTGGGCGTCGACGTCAACGGCGGGTTCGCCGAGTTCGTCGCGGTCCCGGCGGTCAACTGCTGGCGTGTGCCCGCCGGCATCCCGCTCGAGGTCGCGGCGGTCATGGAACCCTGCGGCAACGCGGTGCACACCGCGTTCGCGGGCAACCTCTCGGGCGCGAGCATCCTGGTGACCGGTTGCGGTCCGATCGGCCTGTTCGCGATCGGTGTGGCCAAGGCCGCCGGCGCCGCGCACGTGTTCGCGAGCGACGTCTCGCCCTACCGGCTCGAGCTCGCCCGCGAGATGAAGGCCGACGCCGTCATCGACGTGCGCACCGAGAACCTGGTCGATCGCGTGAAGGCGCTCACGAACGGTCGCATGCTCGACGGCGTGCTCGAGATGAGCGGTCACCCCGGTGCGGTGCGCGATGCGCTGGCGGCGCTTCGCATGGGCGGCCGCATGAGCATGCTGGGGCTGCCCAGCGAACCGTTCGAACTCGATTGGAACCGGCTCGTGATCTTCAAGGGCATCACGCTGCACGGCATCATCGGCCGGCGCATGTACGACACCTGGTTCCAGATGGACCAGTTGCTCGGCTCGGGCCGTCTCGATCTGCGTCCCGCCATCACGCACGTGATGTCCATGGAGCGCTTCGACGAGGCCATCGGCCTGCTGCGCGACGGCAAGGCCGGCAAGGTCGTGCTCGCGCCGTGGGGCCAGACCGTCTGACGGTTCGGGGGGAGACGTCATGTTCGACACGATGAAGCCGGTGCTCACCGCGGAACTCGATCGCATCCGAGAGGCCGGGCTGTGGAAGGGCGAGCGCGTCATCACCTCGCCCATGGGCCCCGAGGTGACGCTCGAGGACGGTCGGCGCGTGCTCGTGTTCTGCGCCAACAACTACCTCGGGCTCTCGAGTCATCCGCAGGTGCTCGAGGCCGCGCACCGCGCGCTCGATTCGCATGGCTACGGACTCTCGTCGGTGCGCTTCATCTGCGGCACGCAGGACCTGCATCGCGAGCTCGAACGCCGCATCGCGGAGTTCACGGGCACCGAGGACGCGATCCTGTACGCCGCCTGCTTCGACGCCAACGGCGGCGTGTTCGAGCCGCTGTTGGGGGAGGCCGACGCGATCATCTCGGACGAGCTCAACCACGCCTCGATCATCGACGGCATCCGGTTGTGCAAGGCCAAGCGCTGGCGCTACCGCAACAACGACATGGCCGACCTCGAGCGCTGCCTGCAGGAGGCGACCGCGGCCGGCTGCCCGCAGAAGCTGGTCGTGACGGACGGTGTGTTCTCGATGGACGGGACCGTCGCCGACATGGCGAACATCGTGCGCCTGGCCGAGCAGCACGGCGCGATGGTCATGACCGACGAGTGCCATTCGCTGGGTTTCGTGGGGCGCACGGGCCGCGGCACGCCCGAGCTGCACGACGTGCGCGGGCGAGTGGACATCGTGACCGGTACGCTGGGTAAGGCACTGGGCGGCGCGCTGGGCGGCTTCACCGCGGGACGTCGCGAGATCATCGCGCTCCTGCGGCAGCGCTCGCGTCCGTACCTGTTCTCGAACTCGTTGCCGCCGGTCGTCGTGGGGGCGAGTCTCGCGGTGTTCGATCTGCTCTCGGCCACCACCGAGTTGCGCGATCGCCTCGAGGCGAACACGAAGCGCTTCCGCGCCGGCATGACCGCGGCCGGCTTCGAGCTCCGTCCGGGCGAGCATCCGATCGTCCCGATCATGCTCTACGACGAGCGGCTCGCCCACGACATGGCGGCGAGGTTGCTCGAGCGTGGCATCTACGTCATCGGTTTCTCGTATCCGGTGGTCGCCAAGGGCAAGGCGCGCATCCGCGTCCAGCTGTCCGCCGCGCACACGCCCGAGATGATCGACCGTGCGATCACCGCGTTCACCGAGGTGGGCGCGGAGCTCGGCATCCTCAAGGGCGCCACGCGCGGCTGACGCGGGGCGGGCCCAAGGGCGCAGGGCGCGAGGGGCGACGGTCTCGTCGCCCCTCGTGCGTTCCCCGCGAACCTTGACCGGCTCCGGAGCGCTGGCTACCTTGACCGGGTTCGCCCTTTTCCCGAGAGGATCCCGCGTGACCACGACGACGAGCCCCAAGCGCACCCCGTTCCACGCGTTCCACGCCGCCGCGGGCGCCAAGCTGGTGGATTTCGCCGGCTTCGAGATGCCCGTCCGCTACACCGGTGACGTGCGCGAGCACGTCGCGGTGCGCAGCGCCGTGGGCCTGTTCGACATCAGCCACATGGGCGAGTTCATCGTCCGTGGCGCGGGCGCGACCGAGTGGCTCGATCGCATGGTCACCAACCACGTCGCGGGGCTCGCGGTCGGGCAGGCATTGTACACCCCGATGTGCCGTCCCGACGGTGGCATCGTGGACGACCTGCTGGTGTACCGCTACGCGGACCACTACATGCTGGTCGTCAACGCGGCCAATCTGACCAAGGACTTCGCCTGGCTCGAGCAGCACCTGCCCGCGGGCGTGACCCTTGACGACCAGTCCGACGCCACCGCGCTCCTCGCGGTGCAGGGCCCGGGCGCACCCGAAGTGCTGCGCGGTCACGTGCCCGACGCGGTGCTCGAACTGGGCTATTACCGCTTCACCACCGGTCCCTTGTTCGGCGTCCCGGCCACGATCTCGCGCACCGGCTACACCGGCGAGGACGGCTTCGAGCTGTACTTCGACCCCAAGGATGCGGACACCGTCTGGAACGGCCTCATGGCCGCCGGACAGGGCAAGGGCCTCGAGCTCATCGGTCTCGGCGCGCGCGACACGCTGCGCCTCGAGATGGGCTTCATGCTCTACGGCAATGACATCGACGACACGACCACGCCGCTCGAGGCCGGCCTCGGCTGGACGGTGAAGCTCGCCAAGGGTGACTTCCACGGCCGTGACGTCATGGTGAAGCAGAAGGAGACCGGGCTCGGCCGCAAGCTGGTCGGGTTCCAGCTCGAGGGGCGTCGGATGCCGCGACACGGCATGCGCATCCTGAGCGGTGGTCGTCCCGTCGGCGTCGTCACGAGCGGCACGTTCAGCCCGAGTCTCGAACGTCCCATCGGCATGGGCTACGTCGAGACCGCGCTCGCCGCCAACGGCACCGTGCTCGAGATCGAAGCGGGCAGCACCATCCTGTCGGCGCGGGTGACCGCCCGGCCGTTCTACACCCGCGGCACGCACGCGTGACCGCACGGAGGCGATGTGACCTATCCCGATGATGTCCGCTACACGCGCGAACACGAATGGGCCCGCGAGCAGGGCGGGGTGGTGACGGTGGGCATCACCGGTTACGCCACCGAGCAGTTGGGTGACGTCGTGTTCGTCGAACTGCCCGAAGTCGGCCGCACGCTCGAGGCCGGGAAGACGTTCGGCGTCGTCGAGGCCGTGAAGACGGTGAGCGACCTCTATTCGCCGCTCGCCGGCGAAGTGGTCGAGGTCAACACGGCGCTCGCGGACGATCCCAGCGTCGTGAACAAGGACCCGTACGGCGCCGGTTGGATGGTCCGCATCCGGCTCGCCGATCCGTCGTCGTTCGCCTCGCTGCTTTCGAGCGCGGATTACGCCCAGGTCGTCGCCGAGTCGCACTGATCCTCGGGCCGGATCGCATGCACGCCGACGTCGCCGGTCGCCTCGGTCGTCGGTGGGCACACGTCCGGCCCGCGGTGTGTCCGGTGCCCTCGGTATGACCGACGTCTCGCGTGAGGACGTGCGACTGTGGTGCGACGGGGCGCACGACGCCCCGACGAACATGGCCGTGGATGCGTCCGCTCTGGAGCGCATGGCGGTCTCGGTGGACGGCGGGACGTGGGTCCGGCTGTTCACCTTCGCGCCGGCCGGCATCACCTTAGGGCGCGCTCAGGATCCCGCACGGGAGCTCGACCTCGCTCGCCTCACGGCGGACGGCGTGCCTTGGGCCGTTCGTCCGACGGGCGGCCGCGCCATCTGGCACGACGAGGAGTGGACGTTCTCACTCGTGACGCGGTTGGGGCCGGGGGGGTGGGCCGCGGATCCGAGCGCGGCGTACGCGCGCACCGGACAGTGGTTCGCGGCCGCGCTGCGATCGTTGGGCGTCCCCGTGAGCCTGTCGCCCGGGAGTCCGCGTGGCGTGGGGGCGCCCCGCCAGCGTGAAGGACCCGCGCCGCCGTGCTTCGCTTCGACCGCACGGCACGAACTGTTGCTCGAGGGGATGAAGTTCGCCGGCATCGCTCAACGCGTCGTGCGCGGCGCACTGCTGCAACAGGGCAGCCTGCTGCTCGGGCCCTCGCACGTACGGTTGGCCGATTACGTCGCCGCCCCGCAGAACTCGCGCGACGCGTTGCGACAGCGCATTCTCGCGGAAGCGACCCCGGCCGGGGCATGGCTCGGGCCCGATCGTTCCCTGGACCGTCTCGCCACCGCACTGCTCGCGCAGCTGCCCGCCGCCCGCCGCGTCACGTCGGCGCAGGCCTGAGCCGTACGCGGTTCGGGGTTGGCGGGGCTGCAGCGCGCTCTCTATACTGCCGCGGGCTGCGACAGCGTTGCGCAGGGATGCGCGTCGTGTAGCCCGTGGGCCTGCAAGGGAGGACAGGATGATGCGTCGGATCGTGCCTGTGGTCGTGCTCGTGACGCTCCTCGCGGGTTGCGGGGGGCCTTCGGGGCGCTCGGCCTGGAAGGACACGTTGCCGCTGCCCGCGGAACCCTACGTCACGCCCATGGCCGAACGCGGCGTGCACGGTGGCCGGTTCGTCGCCGGGTCCACGTCGAGCCCCAAGACGTTCAATCCGATCATGGCCAACGAGACCTCGTCCAACGAGGTCGTCCAGCGACTGTTCACCGCGCTCACCGATCTCGACTACACGACCGAGGGTGACGTGCCGCGCATCGCGCGCGCGTGGACGTTCTCGGACGAGGGGCGCACCGTCACCTTCCAGCTGCGCCGCGGTGCCGCGTTCTCGGACGGGCACCCGATCACCAGCGCGGACGTCAAGTTCTCGTTCGACGTCGTCATGGACTCCACGCTCCATCCCTCGATGCAGGAGGGGCTCAAGATGGACGTGGACGGCCGTTCGGTGCCCTACGCGTACAGCGCGCCGGATTCGTACACCTTCGTCGTCACGGCCCCGGGGCCCGACGCCCTGTTGCTGTCGCACGTCTCCAACGTGCGCATCGTGCCGAAGCACGTTCTCGAGACCGCGTTCCGCGCGGGCACGTTCGCGTCGGCCTATTCCACCGCGACGCCGCCCGAGAGCCTGGTCACGAGCGGCCCCTGGCGCCTCAAGGCCTACGCCGAGAACGATCGCACGGTGCTGGTGCGCAACCCGTGGTGGTTCGGGGTGGACGCGAGCCAGCAGCGACTGCCGTACCTCGATGAGCTCGTGTTCCTGGTCGCCAAGGATCAGAACACCGCCGCCCAGAAGTTCGCCGCCGGTGAGCTCGACGGACTCGACAACGTCAAGACCGAGGACTACCGCACCTTCGAGGCCGACGCCGCCGCGCAGGACTTCACGCTCTACGACGTGGGGCCGTCGCTCAACACGAACTTCCTCTGGTTCAATCTCAATCGCGACCGCGCCAAGGGCGGGCGTCCCAAGGCCGAACCGTGGAAGTACGCGGTCTTCGCGCAGCGCGACTTCCGGCTCGCGGTCTCGCACGCGATCGATCGCGACGCGCTCATCCGGGGGCCGTTCTTCGGGCACGCGCTCAAGAACTGGGGTCTGCTGACCGCGGCCAGCAAGGTCTGGTACGACTCGACGCTCACCGGCGCCGACTTCGACCCGGCGCGCGCCAACGCCCTGCTCGACGGACTGCAGCTGATCGACCGCAATCACGACGGCGTGCGCGAGGATGCGCAGGGGCATCCGTTGTCGTTCACGATCATCTACAACGGCGACAACAAGCTGCGCGCGAGCATGGCGGCGCTCATCCAGGACGACCTCGCCAAGGTCGGCGTCCGGGTCATCCCGACCGGCCTCGACTTCAACACGCTCACCGCCCGCACGCGCACGGATCAGGACTACGACCTCGTGCTGCTGGGGTTGGGCTCCGCGGTCCCGGCCGACCCGGGGATGGGTGGCAACTTCTGGAAGTCCACCGGGGCGACGCACTTCTGGTCCATGAAGCAGCCCGAAGGGAAGCCGGACACCCCGGCCGAGGCCGCGATCAACGAGGCGTTCACGCGCAACGTGACCGCCACCGACCTCGGCGGTCGTCGTGCCGCGTATCGCGACATGTCGCAGCGGCTCAACGACGAGGCGTTCGTCGTGTGGCTGCCCACGCAGCTCATGCGCATCCCCGTGCGGGGTCGGTTCGGGAACCTCGCCCCGAGCCCGATGCCGCACCGCATCCTGTGGAACGCCGAGGTGATCTACTCGAAGCGCGCGGCGAAGGGGCGCTGAGTCCCACCGGATGCGCGCCTACGTCCTCCGGCGTCTGCTCCAGACGGTGCCGCTGTTGCTCGGCATCTCGGCGCTGACGTTCCTGCTGCTGCAATTGGCGCCGGGGGACTACCTCTCGACGCTCGCGGAGGATCCGTCGATCCCACCCGCGACGATCGAGGCGATGCGCCATCGGTTCGGGCTCGACCAGCCGTGGTGGATCCAGTACGGGCTCTACCTCAAGAACATCGTGCTGCATCTCGATTTCGGTGAGTCCTTCTCGCGGCATCGCCCCGTGTTCGACGTGTTGCGCACCGGGCTGGGCAACACGCTGCTGCTCGCCACCGCGGCCGCGTGCGTCACCTGGGGGCTGGCGATCCCGATGGGGGTGATCGCCGCCGTGAAGCGCGACACCGCGGTGGATCGCGGTCTGGGTCTGATCGCGTTCCTCGGGCTCGCGATCCCCGAGGTGCTCTCGGGCCTGCTGTTGCTGTGGTTCGCCTCGCGCACGGGGTGGTTCCCGGTGGGCGGCATCCGCGACCTGGACGCGGAGTACTTCACCGCCTGGGGCCGCCTCGTGGATCTGCTGCATCATCTGGCGCTGCCCGCGATCGTCGTCGGGCTCGTGCCGCTCGCGGGACGCATGCGGCAGATGCGGAGCAGCCTGCTCGAGCAGTTGCGCCTCGATTACGTCACCACCGCGCGGGCCAAGGGTGTGCCGGACGCGCGGGTCGTGACGCATCACGCGCTCCGCAACGCCCTGAATCCGCTCATCACGTTGTTCGGGTTCACCCTCGGCGCACTGCTGTCGGGCGCGTTCGTGGCCGAGACCCTGTTCGCCTGGCCCGGGCTGGGCAGTCTCACGCTCGAGGCCATCACGACCCAGGACACGTATCTCGTGATGGGCTCGGTGCTGATGGCGTCCACGGTCCTCGTGCTCGGCAACCTCGTCGCCGACCTGCTGCTCGCTTTCGCCGACCCGCGGATCCGGCATGACTGACGCGCGCGGGACGCTGGCAGGGGGGCTCGGCGGCAAATCGCGCCTGCGGCGCAACCGCTTCGCCATGGTCGCCGGCGGCTTGCTGGTCGCGCTCTATCTGGTCGCCCTGTTCGCGCCGTTCCTGGCGCCCTATGGCGAGACCGAGGTGGATCGTTCGCACTTCTTCCATCCGCCGACGCCCTTGCACTGGCGCGATGCGGACGGGCGCTGGAGCGCACGGCCGTTCGTCTACGGCACGCGCGCCGGGCTCGATCAGGACTACGCCGTGGACCCGTCGGTGCGTCACGCGTTCCGCTGGTTCCCGCGCGGGACGCCGTACCGCTGGCTGGGACTCGTGCCCTGCGACGTGCACCTGTTCGGCGTGGACGCCCCCGGGAAACTGCATCTGCTGGGCGCCGACGAGGCGGGGCGCGACGTCTTCAGTCGGTTGCTCTTCGGTGCGCAGGTGTCGCTCACCGTGGGTCTCGTGGGCATCCTGATCTCGTTCTCGCTGGGCCTGCTGCTGGGCGGTGTGAGCGGTTGGTACGGCGGTTGGGTCGATGCGGCCATCATGCGCACGACCGAACTGCTGCTCAGCATCCCGGGGCTCTACCTCATCGTGGCGCTGCGCGGCGTGTTCCCGCTCGACATGCCGAGCCGACCCACGTACCTCGCCATCGTCGCGATCCTCGCATTCATCGGGTGGGCGGGGCTCGCGCGCGTCATCCGCGGCATGGTCCTGTCGTTGCGCGAGACCGAGTACGTGCTCGCGGCGCGGGCGATGGGCGCGTCCGACCTGCGCATCATCGTGCGACACCTGTTGCCGAACACGCTGTCGTTCGTCATCGTGGCCGCGACGGTCGCGCTGCCCGGGTACATCCTGGGCGAGGTCTTCCTGGGGTTCCTCGGCGTGGGCGTGCAGCCCCCTGCGGCGAGCTGGGGCAACATGCTCAATGCGGCGCGCAGTCCGCGCGTTCTGGCATCGTTCCCGTGGATGCTACTGGGCCCGGGCGGTGCGATCCTGATCACGGTGATGGCGTTCAACGTGCTGGGCGACGGTCTGCGCGATGCCTTCGATCCGCGCACCGGCCCGGGAGGCAAGCGATGAGTGAACCACTGCTCGAGGTGCGCGACCTGCAGACGCACTTCCAGACCGAGGACGGTCTCGTGCGCGCGGTGGACGGCGTGTCCTACGCGATCGCACCGGGCGAGACGCTCGCGGTCGTGGGGGAGTCGGGCAGCGGCAAGAGCGTGACGGCCCTGAGCATCCTGCGCCTGATCGCCTCACCGCCGGGCCGCATCGCCGGGGGCCGCATCCTGTTCCGCGGGCGCGACCTGCTGCAGATGACCGAAGCCGAGATGCGGAACCTGCGCGGGCGGGCGATCTCGATGATCTTCCAGGAGCCCATGACGAGCCTCAATCCCGTGCACACCTGCGGCGAACAGGTCGCCGAGGTCGTGCGGGTGCACGAGGGGGCGAGCCGTGCGGACGCGCGTGCCCGGGCGCTCGAGATGTTCCGGCTCGTGGGGATCCCGTCGCCCGAGCAGCGGCTCGACGAGTATCCGCACCAGATGTCGGGCGGCATGCGGCAGCGCGTCATGATCGCCATGGCGCTCGCGTGTCGCCCCACGCTGCTCATCGCGGATGAACCCACGACCGCGCTGGACGTCACGATCCAAGCGCAGATCCTCGACCTGCTGCAGCGGCTGCGGCGCGAACTCGGCATGGCGGTGCTGCTCATCACGCACGACCTCGGCGTCGTGGCCGAGACGGCGGACCGCGTCGCGGTCATGTACGCCGGGCAGGTCGTCGAGCACTGCAGCACGCGCGAGGCCTTCCGGTCGACGCGGCATCCGTACACCGCCGGCCTGCTCGCGTCGCTGCCGCGGTTGGGCGAGGAATCCGACCGACTCCGCGTGATCCCCGGGCAGGTGCCGGATGCCGCCGCGTTCCCCGAAGGCTGTCGCTTCCACCCGCGCTGTCCCATCGCCGTCGAGCGTTGTCGCCGCGAGATGCCGGCGTTGCGCGACGTGGGCGGGGGCCATCTCGCCCGCTGTTTCCGTGCCGAGGAGATCGCCTCCGGCGCGGTGGACCCGGTCGCGGGTACGGAGGTGCCGCGTGGCTGAACCGCTGCTGTCGGTCCGGGGACTCACCAAGCACTATCCCATCCGCAAGGGGCTGTTCTCGCGCACCGTGGGACACGTGCGGGCGGTGGACGGCGTGTCGTTCGACCTCATGCCGGGGGAGACGCTGGGCCTCGTGGGCGAGAGCGGCTGCGGCAAGACCACAACCGGGCGGTGCATCCTGCGGCTCATCGAACCCACCGCGGGCGAGGTGCGCTTCGACGGTCGCGACGTCCTGGCCATGCCCGCGCGCGAACTGCGCGCGCTGCGGCGCGAGATGCAGGTCGTGTTCCAGGATCCCTACTCGAGCCTCAACCCGCGACTGACCATCGGCAGCATGCTCGCCGAACCGCTCGCCATCCACGGTCTGGCCACCGGGCAGGCCGCGCGCACCCGCGTCGCCGAGTTGCTCGAGCGCGTGGGGCTCTCGCCGGATCACGCCCGGCGCTACCCCCACGAGTTCTCGGGTGGACAGCGCCAGCGCATCGGCATCGCGCGCGCGCTCGCGGTCTCGCCGCGTCTGCTCGTCCTCGACGAACCGGTCTCGGCGCTCGACGTCTCGATCCAGGCGCAGATCGTGAACCTGCTGCAGGACCTGCAGCGCGACCTCGGGCTCACCTACCTGTTCGTGGCGCACGACCTGTCGGTCGTCGAGCACATCAGCACGCGCGTGGCGGTCATGTACCTGGGACGCATCGTCGAACTGGCGGACCGCACGACGCTTTACCGCTCGCCGCGGCATCCCTACACGAAGGCGTTGCTCTCGGCGGTCCCGGTGCCCGATCCCGATCGCCGTTCCGAGCGCATCGTCCTGCCCGGTGACGTTCCGAGCCCGGCGGCACCGCCGAGCGGCTGTCGCTTCCATCCGCGTTGTCCCGCGGCGGCCGCACTGGGCATGCCCGCGCGCTGCACGGGGGAGGACCCGCCGTTGCGCGAGGTCGCGCCCGGGCACTGGGTCGCCTGTCACGAGGCCTGAGGACGTCGCGATCCCGGGGCCGAGGTGCCAAAACGCGGGTGATTTGGCCCGCGTCCTGGGGAAGCGCACCCGAGAACGCAATGCGTCCCGCTGCAGGATGCACGGGGATCACGCTCGTGAGACCGCACCCACCGTTCCCGTGGGTCCGAGGTTTCACGCATTCGCAACAAGATGCAGCGATACCAACCTCGTGCACCGGCGTTGGCATCACCATTGCGATGGACAGGTGACATGCGACACACGGCAACGCAGGACGCCGGGTGGAGCCACCAGTGTCTCCCTGTCCTCCTCGTGATTCGCGATCCGCGGACCTAATGTCTTTCGCGAGCGAAGGAGTCTGTTGGATATGCACACGGTTGGTACGGGGAGTTTTCTGTAGGGCCCTGGAATCGGCGGCGCCATAGCCACCGCGCTCGACACACGCGTCCGCACACCGGGGCCCATGAACGACGCCCTCACGTCCCTCGACGTGGGGGCGTTCGTGTGTTCCGGCGTTGACCCCATGGCTGGCGGGGGGTAGTTTGACCCTCTCGGGCCGTGGTGCGTCCGCACCCCGGTCCTCCGAACGCGAATGGAGGCGCATGGATCCCCGCCCATCGGGACGCTCGCTGGGATTGGTCGAGACGCGTGGCTTCACCGCGGCCGTGGAAGCGGCCGACGCGATGACCAAGACGGCCCGCGTCTCGATCGCCCGGTACGAGGTGGTGCCGGGGGCTCGGGTCACGGTCCTGGTCCGCGGCGAACTCGCCGAGGTCGAGGCGGCCGTGGCCGCCGGTGCGAGTGCCGCCGCCGCGATCGGTGAACTGTTGCGTGGACACGTCATACCGTCCCCGGCGGCAGAGCTCGAAGACGTCATCCTCGCGCGTCGGTCCGCGACGCGCTGAACCTCGAACCGGAGTGGAGGGAGCCGCGATGGAAGAAGCCCTGGGCCTCATCGAGACGCGTGGTTTCGTGGCCATGGTCGAAGCGTCGGACGCCATGGTGAAGGCGGCTCGCGTCACCCTGGTGCACTACGAGAAGATCGGCGGCGGCTACGTCACGACCGTCGTTCGTGGTGACGTCGCGGCCGTGCGTGCGGCGACCGAGGCGGGTGCCGCTGCCGCTGCCAAGGTCGGTGAGGTCGTCTCGGTGCACGTCATTCCGCGCCCGCACGGTCAGCTCGAGGACGCGCTGCCCATCCGCCGTCCCGAGACCGCCGGCAAGAAGTGACATGATCCTCGCCAAGGTGCTGGGCACCGTGGTGAGCACGCGCAAGGACCCGGCGCTCGCCGGGCTCAAGTTGCTGCTCGCCCGTGAAGTCGATGCGTCGTTCAAGCCCGTCGGCAACCAGGTCGTCGCGGTGGATGCCGTCGGCGCCGGCGAGGGGGAACTCGTGCTCATCGTGGCCGGTTCCTCGGCGCGGCTGACCGAGCCCACCAAGGACCGGCCCGTGGACCACGTCGTGGCCGGCATCGTCGACGCGGTCGAAGTGGCGGGCAAGGACGTGTACCTCAAGTCGGCGGGCTTCCCCGCGTGAGCGCGCGATGAGCGTCGATCCGGCTCGCATCGGCGCCATCGTGGCCGAGGTGCTCGATCGCATCGAGCGCGACCCGGCCGATCCGTCCGCGAACCGGCCCCTGGGGATCCACGCGACGCTCGACGAGGCGGTCGCGGGCGCCCGCCGGTCGTTCGAGCTCTGGCGTGAGACCCCGCTCGAGGTGCGCGACCGGGTCATCGCCTCGATCCGCGAGACGATCCTGGCGAGCGTCGAGACGCTGGCCAAGCTGGCGGTGGACGAGACCGGTCTGGGGCGCGTCTCGGACAAGATCCTCAAGAACCGACTCGTCGCCGAGAAGACGCCGGGCACCGAGGATCTGGTTCCGGTGGCGTGGACGGGCGACCACGGTCTGACGCTCATGGAGCGTGCGCCCTACGGCGTGATCGCGGTCATCACCCCGGTGACCAATCCGAGCGAGACGATCGTCAACAACGGCCTCTCGATGATCGCGGGCGGCAACACCTGCGTGTTCTGTCCGCACCCCAATGCGCGTCGCATCTCGACGCTGACGATCGACCTCGTCAATCGCGCGGCCCGACGCGCCGGTGCGCCCGAGCCGCTGCTGCATTCGATCGCCGAGCCCACGCTGGACGTCGCCAAGGCGCTGCTGCGTTACAAGGGCATCCGCCTCAACGTCGTCACCGGTGGCCCCGCGGTCGTGCGCGAGGCGCTGGACGCGGGCAAGAAGGTCATCGCCGCCGGCCCCGGCAATCCGCCGAGCGTGGTGGACGAGACCGCCGATCTCGAGAAGGCCGCGCGCGACCTGGTCATGGGGGCCTCGCTCGACAACAACATCATCTGCACCGACGAGAAGGAGATCGTCTGCGTCTCGCTGGTCGCGGACCGTCTCAAGGAGAACCTGGCGCGCTCGGGAGCGATCGTGCTCGCGCCGCATCAGACCCAGCAGTTGCGCAAGCTGGTGCTCGAACGCGAGCAGGGGCCGCGCAAGTACGCGGTCATCGAGCGCAAGTGGGTGGGGAAGGACGCGGGCGTCATCCTGCGCGAGGCGGGCATCCCGTGCCCGACCGACGTGCGTCTCGCCGTGTGCGAGGTGGACGCCGACCATCCGTTCCTGTGGACCGAGCTCATGATGCCGATCCTGCCGCTCGTGCGCGTGCGCCACGTGGACGAGGCGATCGACTTCGCGGTCGAGGTCGAACACGGCTATCGGCACACCGCGTCCATGCATTCGCGCAACATCGACAAGCTGCACCGCATGGCGCGCGCCTGCGACGCCTCCATCTTCGTGAAGAACGGTCCCAACGCCTCCGGCCTCGGCTGGAACGGCGAGGGCCCGACCAGCTTCACCATCGCCAGCCCCACCGGTGAGGGCATGACGACGGCACGCAGCTTCACCCGGCTGCGGCGCTGCACGCTCGTGGATCGGTTCCGCATCGTATGACCCCCGTCGCCATCGCCGCACTCGAGACGTCGAGCATCGCCCAGGGCCTCGTCGCCGCCGACGCCATGATGAAGCAGGCCGAGGTGCAGGTGCTCGAGGCGAGCGTGTTGTCGCCCGGCCGCTACTGGTTCGTGATCGGCGGCTCGGTCGCCGACGTGCGCGCGGCGCATCGCCGCGGCGTCGAGGTCGCCGCCGACACGCTCCTCGATCAACTCTTCATCCCGCAGCTGCACGAGGGCGTGATGCCCGCGGTGCGTGGCACCGTGCCGTCCCGGGACGATGATGCGGTCGGCATCCTCGAGACGCTCTCGGCCACCTCGGCCATCGTCGCCGCCGACGCGGCCGCCAAGGCGGCGAACGTCACGCTGCGCGACCTGCGGCTGGCGAACGGCATCGGCGGCAAGGGCGTCGTGATGCTGTCGGGCTCGCTACCCGACGTGCAGGCGGCCATCGCCGCCGGGCGCGAGGACGCGCAGAAGCGCGGCCTGCTCGCGCGCGCGGTGATCATCCCGCGCATGGACGCCCGTCTGCGCGACCGGGTGCTGTGATGCTGTTCGCGCGCGTGCTGGGTTCGGTCGTGAGCACCGAGAAGGTGCCGTCGTGGCGCGGGCAGCGCCTGTTGCTGCTCGAAGCCACCGACCCCTCCGGGACCACCCCCACGGGCCGGCCGTTCGTGGCGGTGGATCTGGTGAGCGCCGCCCCCGGGCAGCGCGTGTTCGTCGTCCGGGGGCGTGAGGCGGCGGTCGCACTCGCCAACCCCGACAACCCCGCCGACGCCGCCATCGTGGGGCTCGTGGACGCCGTCTCGGGAGCCGGGGCCTGATGTTCCTGGCGCGCGTGACCGGTGAGGTCGTGGCGACGGTGAAGCATCCGCATCTGGCGGCCCGCAAGCTGCTCCTGGTGGCCCCGGAGGCCGCTCCGGGTCGTCCGGGTGGGCCTCCGGTGATCGCCCTCGACACGGTGGATGCCGGCGTCGGGGACCGCGTCCTGGTGGCCGACGAGGGCAACGCCGCCGCCCAGGTGCTGGGGCTGCCCCGCGGGCCGGTCCGCACCGTGGTGGTCGGGGTCGTCGACGAGGTCCAGCCGCCCGGGGCCTCAGGGCAGGCTTGAGTCAATCGCCGCTTGCGGTTATGTTGACGGGGTCCATGCGGAAGGGGGTCTGGGGTGCCGCTCTACGAGTACGGCTGTCCGGATTGTCTGCACGCGTGGGAGAGTTTGCAGGATCGCTTCGATTCACCGGCGCCGTCATGCCCGCAGTGCGGGTCGGACGGGTCCGAGCGACGGGTGAGCACGTTCGCGGTGGTCGCACCGACGATGGGAGGGCCTGCACGGCCGACCTCGGGCGGTTGCGGCTCGGGCGCATGTGCTTGTCGCAGGGACGCGCACCAGGACTAGGGACTTCCACGCGGAGGACATCGATGACCAAGGCGGACCTGGTGGAACAGATCGCGACGACGACGGGTTTGTCGCGGAATCACACGGCAGTGATCATCGACGGCATGTTGGACTCGGTGTGCCGTGCGCTGAGCGAGGGGAAGCATCTCGAGATCCGTGGCTTCGGGACCTTCAAGGTCCGGGAGCGTCGGGCGCGTCGGGCGCGCAACCCCCGCAGTGGTACGGAAGTGCAGGTGCCGGCGAAGCTGGTGCCCGTGTTCAAGCCGAGCAAGGAACTCAAGGCGCAGGTCCTCGAGGCCACGCCGCAGCTGGTGACGGAGACGGAGACCGCCGGCGTCTGATCGGCGAGGTCTCGCTACAGGATTCTGAAAGGAGTAGGGATGGGATCGGGCAAGAAGCGGAAGCGCAAGAAGATCGCGACCCACAAGCGGAAGAAGCGCCTGCGGAAGAATCGCCATAAGAAGCGCGTCCGCTAGTCGTCCCGTCAGGGACCCCGATGCCGTTCGCAGACTCCTCGGCCGCGCGCACTTCGCGCGCGGCCGCTGGAGTTTCGAGCCGGCGAAGCGGGGACCCGGACGACGGGAACTCCGTTGGGAAGGGGCCCACGCGCCCGAGGACGGTGACTGGGTCCTTGCGGAGGTGCGTTGGGACGGTCCGGCGCATCTCGTCGAGGTGCTCGGCGCCGACGACCGCCCCGAATGGGACGACCACACCGTGTCGTCGCAGTTCCGGTTGCGGGTCTCGTTCCCGCCCGAGGCGTTGAGCGAGGCCGACGAGCACACCGAGCCGACCGCGGCCGATCTGGCCGATCGCGAGGACCGTCGCGCCGATCTCGTGTTGACGATCGACCCCGCCGATGCGCGCGACCACGATGACGCGCTGGCCGTGCGCGACCTGGGGAACGACCGATTCGAGGTCGCGGTGCACATCGCCGACGTCTCGTGGTACGTGCGCCCCGGCACGGCGCTCGACGACGAGGCACGGTTGCGCGGCACCAGTTGCTACCTGCCGGGGGGTGTCGTCCCCATGCTGCCGCAGCGGCTGTCCGCCGACCTGTGCTCGCTGCGCGACGGCGTGGACCGGCTCGTGTTGTCGGCCTTCATCGAGCTCGACGGCCACGGGATGCTGCACGGCTTCCGCTTCGCCGAATGCGTCATCCGCAGTCGCGCCAGCCTGTCCTACGAGCAGGTTCAGGCCGCGCTCGACGGTGGTGGCGAGCTGCCCACCGACCAGCACGACGCGGTCGCGACCCTCATGCGGCTGGCGCGCGCCCTGCGAACCCGCCGCTTCGAGGCCGGCGCGCTGCAACTCGAGAGCACCGAGGTCAAGGCCGTGCTCGACGAACACGGCGACACGCTCGAGATGGTGCGGCGGACGCACCTCGAGAGTCACGAGCTCGTCGAGGAGTTCATGCTGCTCGCCAACCGTTGCGTCGGTGAGGCGGCCGCGGTCCGGCAGGCGGGCGTGTTGTGGCGCGTCCACGAATCCCCGGTCGAGCGACGACTGGCCGAACTCGACGAGACGCTGCGCGTCCTGCACCTGCCGCGCCTGGGGCATCCCGGCGAACCGCATCGCGCACTGCAGGCGCTGCTCGCGATGCCGCTCGATCCGACGCGTCGCCGGTTGCTGCATCGCTTGGTGCTGCGGTCGATGCCGCGCGCGCGCTATCTCGACCGCGACCTCGGGCACTTCGGCCTGGCGACGTGGGAATACCTGCACTTCACGTCACCCATCCGCCGCTATCCCGATCTGCACAATCATCGTCGGGTGCGCGAATGGATCCGGCGCACGCGCGGGGGCGTCCGCGAACACGACGAGTTGGCCGCCCTCGGGGAACAGTGCAGCGGGCGCGAGCAGGACGCGACCGATGCCGAGCGCGAGGGGATCAAGGTCAAGGGCCTGCGTCTGCTGGCGGCGAGACTCGGGGACCGTGCATCGGGTAGTATCTCCGGGCTCGTCCCGCGGGGTTTCTTCGTCGAGATGGACGAGCCGCCGGTGGACGGCTTCGTCGCCATCGGCGACCTTCTCGACGATCGTTTCGATCTCGACCCCACGGGTGTGCGTCTGGTCGGTCGGCGTTCACGCCGTCGCTTCACGCTCGGGGATCGCGTCGAGGTGATCATCGCGCGGGTGAACGTGCCGGCAAGGGAATGCGAACTCGTCCTGGACGAGGGTGAACCGCGGCGACGCCGCGAACACAGGAGGCAGGGATGGCGGTGAACAAGTCCTCGAAGAGCGGCCGGGAGCGCCGCGAGAGCGAGCGCGCCGAAGCGCGGCTCACCATGCGCATCGACGCGGACGCCCTCAAGGACGTGCCGCAGATCGTCACCCAGAGCGAGAACATCTCCGCGAGCGGTGTCTACTGCTTCGCCTCGCACTCGTTGCCGTTGCGCACTCACGTGTCGCTCTCGATCATGCTGCCGGCGCTGCCCGGGCAGCCCGCGGGCACGCAGATCGTGCGCACCGACGCGCTCGTCGTGCGGTCCATCATGCGACCGAACGCGCCCGCCAAGACGCCCTACGAGCTCGCGTTCATGTTCCTGAGTCTCGGTCACGAGGAGAAGGCGCAGCTGCACGAGTTCGTGCTGTGGCGCAACCTCCAGACGCTGCGACAGGCCCTCGGTCAGGTGCCGTCGGGCGGTGGTGCCACGCGCGCCCCGAAGCCCGCGCGCCGCAAGGTGGCCAAGAAGAAGGCCACGGCCAAGCCCGCGAAGCGCTCCACGAAGAAGGCCACGAAGTCGTCGGCCACCTCGAAGAAGACCGCGAAGCGGCGTCCGTCGGCGACGGTCGCTCGCTCCAAGAAGTCCACGAAGCCCGCGCGGAAGGTCGCTCGCCCCAAGGCGAAGCGCGGCCGCTGAACGGGGACGGCGTGACGAGGCTCCGGGTGGGGGTGAGGCGCGGCCGTCCTTTGGCGGGCACCTTCGCTCCCCCCGGGGACAAGTCGATCACGCACCGCGCGATCCTGTTCGGCCTGCTCGCACAGGGCACCACGCGGATCCGTGGCGCGAATCCGGGCGAGGACTGCGCCCACTCGCTGCGCGCGGCGGTCGCGTTGGGCGCCCGCGCCCAGGCGGTCACCGGCGGCTGGGACCTGCACGGGACCGATGCGACGCTGCATGCCTGCGACGCGCCGATCGACTGCGGGAACTCCGGCACCACGCTGCGCTTGCTCGCCGGCATCGTCGCGGGACATCCCATGACGACCACGTTCGTGGGGGACGCCTCGCTGTCCCGTCGCCCCATGCGGCGTATCGCGGAGCCGCTGAACAGGATGGGCGCATCCGTTGAGGGGCAGGGTGAGGTCTGTACCCCGCCGCTCACCGTGCGCGGTGGGTCGCTCACGGGGATCGATTACCACGTCCCCATGGCCAGCGCGCAGGTCGCGACCTGCACCCTGCTGGCCGGGCTCGCCGCCTCGGGGGCCACGCGGGTGACCTTGCCCGGCCCGGCCCGCGACCACACCGAACGCATGCTGCCCGCGTTCGGGGTCGAGCTGGAGCGGCACGATCTCGCCGAGGGCGGGCGACGGGTCACGGTCATGGGCGGCTCACGCTTGGTGGGCACCGAGGTCGAGGTGCCCGGCGACTTCTCGGGCGCGGCGTTCTTCCTGACGGCCGCCGCATGCGAACCCGGCGCGCGCATCACCGCGCGCGGGGTGAACCTCAATCCGACGCGGACGGGGCTGCTCGACGTGCTGGACGCCATGGGCGCGCGCGTCACGATCGAGCACGCGCGTCTGGCCGCCGGGGAGCCCGTGGGCGACGTCACGGTGATCGGCCCCGAGCGCCTGCGCGCGTTCGACGTGCCGGCCGAGTGGGTGCCGCGCATGGTGGACGAGGCGCCCGCTTGGGCGGCGCTCGCGGCCTGCGCCGAGGGCGTCTCGCGGCTCTCGGGGGCGGGCGAGTTGCGGGTCAAGGAGAGCGACCGCGTCGCCACGATCGCCGCCGGGCTGCGCGCCCTCGCGTTCGACGTGCACGAGGCCCCCGACGGTCTCGCGGTCACCGGCGGCGTGCCGCGCGGTGGGGCGCGCATCGCCACCCACCACGATCATCGCATCGCCATGGCGTTCGCCGTGCTCGCGCTGCGTGCGGACGAGCCCGTGTGGTTCGACGACCTGGCGAGCGTGCCCACGTCCTATCCGGCGTTCTTCGACACGCTCGCGGGCCTGGGCGGTGCGCTCGAGCCCGAGGAGGTGGCGTGAGCTTCGTCGTGACGATCGACGGTCCGGCCGCCGCGGGCAAGAGCACCACCGCGCGCGCCATCGCGCAGCGTCTGGGCTGGCGCTATCTCGACACCGGCGCCTTCTATCGGGCGCTCGGGCTCAAGATGCTGCGCACCGGCACGGTCGCCGACGACGCGGCCGCCACGCGGCTCGCGGGGCAGACGCACATCGGGTTCAGCGGGGATCCCGCGCGCGCGCACGTCCATCTCGATGGCGAGGACGTCACGGGCGCGATCCGCACGCCCGAGGTGAGCGAGGCGGCCTCCTACGTCGCGGCGTTCCCGGGCGTACGCCAGCTGCTCGTGCTGTGGCAGCGCTCGTTGCGCGAGCACGAACCGTTGGTGGGCGAGGGGCGCGACCTGGGGACCGTGGTGTTCCCGGACGCCGAGGTGAAGCTGTTCCTGGATGCCGACCTCGACACCCGGGCGGCTCGCCGCTTCGCCGAGCTGACCCACCGTGGCGTGCCCGTCACGCTCGACGCGGTCCGCGAGGACCTGCGGGTCCGGGACGAACGCGATCGCACCCGGTCCGACAGCCCGCTCGTGGCGGCGACCGGGGCGGTCGTGCTGGACACCAGCGGGATGGACGTGGAGGCGCAGGTCGAGGCGGCCCTGCGGGTCATCCGGGCACATCCGGGCTGTCCTCCCGCGCCCGTCCGGCCGATGTCCTCCTGAGGTCGAACCCGTCGTGGCACCCCTTTCCGGCCCCCCGTGAGGCGCGGGGCGGGGGGTGCGGAACACTTGGAGAACCCGTGAGCCTGCATTATAGTGCGTCCCGCTTCCTGCTCGGTGGCTTCGTGGGTGCCCTGAGCGGCTGGGAGGTCCGGGGACGCGACCGTGTCCCGCGCGATGGCGGTCTCATCGTGGCCCCGAACCATTGCTCGTACTGGGACCCGCTGCTCGTCGGTACCGCGGCGATGCGTGAACTGCACTTCCTCGCGAAGGAGGAGTTGTTCCGCCCGCCGGTGTTCGGCCCGATGATCCGTTCGTTCAATGCCATCCCGATCCGGCGTGGCATGGCGGACGTGGGCGGACTCACGCGCGCCATGGACGTGTTGCGAGCGAGGAAGGCGCTGCTCGTGTTCCCCGAAGGGACCCGCGCGCGCGATGGCGAGTTGCGTGACGCCCGTCCCGGGGTCGGCATGCTCGCGGTCGCGACCGACGCACGGATCCTGCCGGTGTACGTCGATCAGAGTCATCGACCACGCGAGTGGATGCTTCGAAGGGTGCGACTGCGCGTCACGTTCGGCACGCCGCGCACCTGGCAGGAACTGGCCGGTCCCGACGTCCCCGGGGAACCGTCCCGCGCGCTCTATCAGGCGATCGGCGACGGCGTCATGCGGGACATCCGGGAGCTCAAGGCCAGCTGAATCAGGCTGTCCGAGGCACGGCGAACCCGTGACCTCATACTTCACATAGCAGGAGGTCGCACCGCATGTCGGAAGTCCAGGAGAAGAACCTCAACCCCGCAGGCAACAAGCGGGCGCAAGCGCTGCCGCTCGTCCCGTTCAACTACGATGACGAGGAGGATCTCACCCCGGAGCAGCGTCAAGAGCTGTTCGGGGCCTACGAGGAGTCGATGCGGTCCATCGGCGAAGGCGAGATCGTGCGCGGCACGGTCCTGTCCATCGACGAGAAGGACGTGCTCGTCGACGTGGGATTCAAGAGCGAAGGCATCATCTCGCTGTCCGAGTTCCCGGATCCGTCCAGCATCAAGGTCGGTGACGTGCTCGAGGTGTTCCTCGAGAAGATGGAGAACCAGGACGGTCTGGTCGTGCTCTCGAAGCAGCGTGCCGATTTCGTGCGCGTCTGGGATCGCGTCAAGGAAGCCCATGATTCGGGTCAGGTGGTCGAAGGCAAGCTGATCCGCAAGATCAAGGGTGGCGTGGTCGTGGACCTGTACGGTGTCGAGGCGTTCCTGCCGGGATCGCAGATCGCGTTGCGCCAGGTCCAGAACGTGGACGCGCTGCTCGGTCAGTCGGTCGCGGTCAAGATCATCAAGCTCAACAAGCGCCGCCGCAACATCGTGGTCTCGCGTCGCGCCGTCCTCGAGGAGGAGCGCGATCGCATGAAGGCGACGATCCTGAAGGATCTCGCCAAGGACCAGATCCGCGAGGGCGTGGTCAAGAACATCACCGACTTCGGTGCGTTCGTGGACCTGGGCGGTATCGATGGTCTGCTCCACATCACCGACATGTCGTGGGGCCGTGTCGCGCATCCGTCCGAGCTCGTCAAGATCGGCGACAAGGTGCGCGTGAAGGTGCTGAACTTCGACCCCGAGAAGGAGCGCATCTCGCTCGGCCTGAAGCAGCTCGATGCCTACCCGTGGGAAGGCGTCGAGGAGAAGTACAAGGTCGGCGACCGCGTGAAGGGCAAGGTCGTCTCGATCACCGACTACGGCGCGTTCATCGAGCTGGAGAAGGGCATCGAGGGCCTCATCCACGTGTCCGAGATGTCGTGGACGCGTCACGTGCGGCACCCCTCGAAGATCGTCAACATCGGCGACGTCATCGAGGCGGTCGTGCTCAAGGTCGACAAGGCCAACGAGAAGATCTCGCTCGGTCTCAAGCAGGTCGAGCCGGATCCGTGGCTGACGCTCGATCACAAGTACCCGCCGGGCATGAAGGTCAAGGGCAAGGTCCGCAACCTCACGAACTTCGGCGCCTTCGTCGAACTCGAGGAGGGCATCGACGGTCTGGTGCACGTCTCGGACATGTCGTGGACCAAGCGCGTCGCGCACCCGAGCGAAGTGCTCAAGAAGGGTGATGCCATCGAGGTCGTGGTGCTCTCCATCGACAAGGAGCACCGTCGCATCTCGCTCGGCCTCAAGCAGGTGTCGGACGATCCGTGGCCGCAGCTGGCGGACAAGTTCCCGGCCAACATGGAGCTCACGGGAACGGTCAACCGTCTGTTCGATCGCGGGGCCATCGTCGACCTGGGTGACGGCATCGAGGGCTTCATCCCGCTGTCGCAGTTGGGCCTCGACGACCTCAAGCGTCCGAACGACGCGTTCGAGGTGGGCGAGTCGCTCATCATGAAGGTCACGCGTGTGGACGTGCCGAACCACCGGCTCATCCTGAGCGTGAAGGCGTGGCTCACGGAGCAGGACGACATCGCCCTGGCCGAGTGGACCTCGAAGCGGAACCAGGTTCGTGCGCGCATCGCGGCGAACCCGCCCGTCGAGGATCCGTCGGCGTCCAAGATCCGTGAGGACGTGGGCGACGAGGAGTAATCGTCCCCGCGGCCCTCGGGTCGCCATCGCTGGAGCATCCCGGAGGGCCCGTCCGCGAGGACGGGCCCTTCGTGCGTCGGGCGGCACGGGCAGGCTGGTCAGGGAACCCGCGCCGCCCTACACTGGCGGGCCCATGCGCCTGCCCGCCCTCGCCCTCGGAGCGCTCCTGCTCGTTCTTGCGGCCCCCGCGCACGCCCTCGTGAGCGTGTGGGATCGGCTGCCGGCCGGGCTGCCCGCGGACAGCCTCGGTCCAGCGCTGCAGCGGCTCGAGCGCGCCAATCCCCGTGCCGTGTCCGCGGGGGCGGCCTACACGCTCGGGCAGTTCCGCTACGCCCGCGGTGAGTATCGTCTGGCGGCCGAGGCGTTCGGTCGCGCGGCCGCCCGCCTGCAGGCCTACGATCGCGCCGAAGCCCGCTACCGGCAGGGCCTGGCGTGGCTGGGCGTGAACGACGGTGGGCGAGCCCGTGCGGCGTTCGAGGAGGTCTCGTCGCTGTCCGCGCCGCTGCGACCGCTCGCCCAGTGGGGGTTGGCGCGTGCGCTCGCGCTCACGGGTGAACCCGTACTCGAGCTCGCCACGCTCGAGCGGCTGCTGCAGTCGACCGCGGGCGAGGCCGAGCCGGCGGCGCTCGAGCGTTACGCGCGGCTGTGCGAGCGCGCGCACCGCGTCGCGGACGCCGTCGCGGCCCGCGATCGGCTCACCCGTCGCTGGCCGCGCAGCCTCGAGGCCGCGCGCCTGCGCAGCGAACGCAACGGAGCGCAGCCATGACGTCGCAGCCCGCGCTGTCCCCGGAACTCGCGGCGGCCGCCGCCAAGACGCCGCTCATGCGGCAGTACGCGACGCTCAAGCAAGAGCATCCCGACGCGTTCCTGTTCTTCCGTCTGGGTGACTTCTACGAGATGTTCTTCGACGATGCCGTGCGGGCCGCGCAGTTGCTGGGCCTCACGTTGACCTCGCGGAACAAGCAGGATCCCGAGCCCATCCCCATGTGCGGCATCCCGTGGCATCAGCGCGACGGCTACGTCGCGCGATTGCTGCGCGCCGGGCACAAGGTCGCGATCTGCGATCAGCTCGAGGACCCGTCGCAGGCCAAGGGCATCGTGCAGCGCGGCGTCACCGAGGTGCTCACGCCGGGCTCGGTCACGAGCGACCAGTTCCTGGACGGCGGGGGCAACAACTTCCTGGCCGCACTCTGGCCGCGCCCCGATCGCGTCGGCGTGTGCCTCGCCGACGCCTCGACCGGCGAGATGAAGCTGGCCGAGTGCACGTGGGACGAGGCGCCCACGCTGCTCGCGCGCACGCGCGTCGCGGAATGGATCGTCCCCGAGCCGCTCGAGGACGAGGTCGCCCCGCGCGTGGACGCCGTGCTCACCGGTCTCGGCGGAACGCGCAGTCGCGTCCCGGTGGCACGCTATCTGGGCGCGAACCGCCCGCCGGCGCGTTGGAGCCAGACGGTGGCCGACGCTCACGCCGATCTGCCGTTGGCGCTCGCGGCCTCGGCGGCCGCGTTGGACTACCTCGACCGCTCCCAGGGCGGTGTCGCCGCCCAGATGACGCGCGTCGAGCGTTGGAGCGAGGAGGCGGTGCTGGGCTACGACGCCGCCACCGCTCGCCATCTCGAACTGTTCACGCCGCAGCCGGGCGGGGAGGCGGCGCACACGCTGTGGACGCACCTCAACGTCACCATGACCGCCGCCGGCGGGCGTCGCCTGCGCAGTTGGCTCGAGCGGCCGCTGGCGTCGATCCCCGCGATCACCGCGCGGCAGGAATCGGTGGCGGCGTGGCTCGCCCCGGATTCCCCGCGCGGCACGTTCCGCGAGGCGATCAAGGGGCTGCCCGATCTGGAGCGACTCGCCGCGCGCATCGCCTGCGGCAAGGCCACGCCACGCGATCTGGGGAGCCTGCGCGACGCGCTGCGCCGTCTCCCGGCGCTCATCGAGCGCCTCGGTGCGACCGCGTTCGCCGAGGAGGCGACCGCGCTGGTGGTGCCCCCCGCGCTGGTGGAGCGGCTGGACGGCGCGCTCGTCGACGAACCGCCCGTGTCGTCCAAGGACGGCGGGCTGCTGCGCCCGGGGTTCGATGAACTGCGCGATCATCTGTACGACCTGGCGCATTCGGGCAAGCAGTGGATCGCCGACCTCGAGGTGCGCGAGCGCGAGCGGTCCGGCATCCCGAGCCTCAAGGTGGGCTACAACAAGGTGTTCGGGTTCTACCTCGAGGTCACGAACGCGCATCGCGACAAGGTCCCGGCCGACTACGAGCGTCGCCAGACGTTGACCAACGCCGAGCGCTACGTGACCCCCGAGCTCAAGTCGCGCGAGTCCGAGGTGCTGGGCGCGGAGGACAAGCTCAAGGCTCGCGAGCACGAGTTGTTCGTCGCGTTGCGTGAGGAGGGGGCGCGGTACGTGGCGACCCTGCAGACGGCGGCCGATGCGCTGGCGCGGCTCGATGCCGGTTCGGCCCTCGCGGAAGCGGCGGCCCGCTATGGCTGGACGCGGCCCACGATCGAGGATTCCGATCGGCTCGTCGCGGAGGGCCTGCGTCATCCGGTCGTCGAGCGACTGCTGCCGCGAGGGGAGTTCGTCGCCAACGACGTGCACCTCGATGCGCGCGTGCGCCAGGTGCTGCTGCTCACCGGCCCCAACATGGGCGGCAAGAGCACCTATCTGCGTCAGGTCGCGATGCTCGTGCTGCTCGCGCAGACCGGTTCGTGGGTGCCGGCGACGTCGGCCACGGTCGGGCTCGTGGACCGCCTGTTCACCCGCGTCGGTGCGGCCGATCGTCTCGGAGCGGGGCAGAGCACGTTCATGGTCGAGATGAGCGAGACCGCCGACATCCTGCGGTCCGCCACGTCACGCTCGCTCGTGCTGCTCGACGAGATCGGCCGCGGCACCGCGACGTACGACGGTCTGGCGCTGGCGTGGGCGGTGACCGAGTACCTCCACGAGGCCTCCGGGCCGCGCCCGCGCACGATCTTCGCGACGCACTACCACGAACTCACGCAGCTGAGCGAGAAGCTGCCGCGCCTCGCGAACGCGCACGTCGCGGTGAAGGAGTGGGGCGACGGCGTCGTGTTCCTGCATCGCATCGCGGACGGACCGGCCGAACGCAGCTTCGGCATCCACGTCGCCAAGCTCGCGGGCCTGCCCGCCAGCGTCATCGAGCGCGCGCGCGTGGTGTTGGCCGAACTCGAGAGCGAGCGCACGGTCGAGGAACTGGAGCGTCCGGGCCGCCGGGGACGGCGTACCGCTGAACCCGCGTCGCTGCCTCTGTTCGAGGCCCCGAGCGCGAGCGAGCACCCGCTGGCGGCCGAACTGCGGGCGTTGGCCCCCGAGCGCATGACGCCGCTCGAGGCGCTGCAGCGGCTCATGGAGTGGAAGCAGCGCTTCGACGGCTGACGCGCGTTCAGCGACGCTTGCGGGCGACCTTGCGCTCGGGCAGATGCGTCGCGGGCTCGTGGCCCACGGTACCGGGTTCGGCGATCTGGACCAGGGCGGCGAGGGGCAGCTTGGGGGCCCGGCGGGCCATGCGACCGATCTTGGTGCGTCGCCACGCTTCGAGGCGCTTCCAGTGCGCCGGGCGCTTCCGGCGGATCCAGCGCTCGAGTTCGTCGGCGTTCTTGAACCACGCCATGACGTCGGACAACGGCAGCCGACGTTCGCACACGCGCGGGTCGTACTCGCGGCACAGGATGGGGTGCTTACCGTGGATCGAGCAGCGGCCGTTGCGATCGAGCTTCGAGCAACGCGTCTCGATGTGCAGGAACCACCGCTCCGGCTTCTCCAGGTAGAGCTCGAGATTCTCGTGGTGGAGGACCCAGACCCACTGGTCGTACTCCCACGCGGACCGCGGGGCGTCGACCTCGATGCTCACGGTCTCACAGCAGCGCGAACAGCCCTGGCACAGATCGGCGTTCTCGCCGGACGACAACTCGAGCGCATCGCGGGTGTCGTCGGTGAGGTCCACGACCGGGGGACGCTTGGCCATCAGGCGCGTCCCTTCGCACCGTCGAGCGTGCCCTCGAGCACCTCGAGGCAGTTCTCGTAGCGCCCGAACGACGGCATCAGGTAGACGCCGTTGGCGAGGTCGCGCGCCTCGTGCAGCAGCTCGCGCGCCAGTTCGACACCGACCTTCTGCCCCTCGTTGCCGGCCTCGTGCATGCGGCCGCGGATCCAATCCGGCACCTGGATGCCGGGGACCTCGTTGTGCAGGAACTCGGCGTGGCGGAACGACTGCAGCGGCAGGATGCCGATCAGCAGCGGCACCTTGGGCATACCACCGAGCAGGTCGAGGAAGCGTTTCCAGCTGTCGAGCGTGTACACGGGCTGCGTCATGACGTACTGCACGCCCGCATCGAGCTTGCGCCGGAACCGCTCGAGTTCCGTGGGCAGATCCTCGGCGGTGGGGTTCACGCCGCAGCCCACGGCGAACGCCGTGCGTCCGCCGATGCTCGAGCCGGCCTGATCGGTCCCCGCATTGAGCTGGTGGACGATCTTGATGAGTCCGACCGAATCGGTGTCGAACACGGCCGTCATGTTGGGGTAGTCGCCCAGACTGGGCGGGTCGCCCGTCAGGCACAGCACGTTGCGCAGGCCCAGCGCGTGCGCGCCGAGCAGCTCGCTCTGCAGCGCCATGAGATTCCGGTCACGCGTCGTGTAATGGAGGATGAGCTCCATGTTGGGCGGCAGTTCGCGTCGCATCTGCGTCGTGAGCGCCATGGCACTCATGCGGATGCGGGCCATGGGGCTGTCGGCCACGTTGATGCAGTCCACCCCGCGCTCCGCCATGAGGCGCGCACCGGCCATGACCTTCTGCGTCTGGATGCCGCGCGGCGGGTCGATCTCGACGCTGACCACGAAGCGCTGCTTCATGAGGCGCAGCAGCGTGGGCTCCTCGTCGGGCGTGGCGGCCTCCTGGGCGGCCGAGGGCTCCAGCACCTGCACCTCGGCGCCGCTCGGCAGCGTCTCGGCCGGCAGGTGGGAAGCGAGTCGTTCGCGCATGGCGCGGATGTGCGCGGGCGTCGTGCCGCAGCAGCCGCCGATGACCTTGACGCCCAGTGCCACCGCGCGGGCGGCGAAGTCGGCGAAGTAATCCGGACTCGACAGGTAGACGTAGCGGCCCTCGACGAACTGCGGCAGGCCGGCGTTCGGCATCGCCGAGACCGGCGTGCCCTCGGCCGCCGCCACGAACTGCTCGATGAGTTCGAGCGTCGCCTGCGGGCCCACGCCGCAGTTCACGCCCACGACGTCGGCACCGGCCTGCTTGAGCGCGCGCACCACCAGCGCGGGGGTGTGGCCGTAACGCGTCTTGCCGTCGGGCCCGAACGTCATCTGGGCCATGATCGGGATCTCGGCCGTCACCGACCGCACCGCACGGATCGCGGCGAGGATCTCGTTGAGGTCCTGGAACGTCTCGAGCACGAACACGTCGAGCCCGCCCTCGAGCAACCCTTCCGCCTGGGTGCGGAACGCGTCCTCGGCCTCGGCGATCGTCACCGGGCCGAACGGGGCGAGGGACTTGCCCAACGGACCCATGGAGCCGGCCACGAACGCGGAGGTGCCCACGATCTCGCGTGCGTTGCGCGCGATCTTGACGCCCTGCCGCGCGAGCACGCGCGCCTTCGCCTCGAGACCGTGCGCCGCCAGACGCGTGGCGTTGCAGCCGAACGTGTTCGTCTCGATGAGTTCGGCACCGGCGAGCAGGTACTCGCGGTGGATCTCCTCGATGAGCGCCGAGTGCGTGACGTTGAGCTCGTCGAAGCAGCGCTCGAAGGGGATGCCGCGCTCGAAGAGCAGCGTCCCCATGGCGCCATCGGCGAGCAGCGGGCCTTGGGCGAGACGGTCCAGGAAGGGAGAGTTCATATCGCGTCGCACAGTACGCGGGCGCGGGC
>CAZZLY010000025.1:0-36751 GCA_964655175.1 uncultured bacterium | reverse complement strand
CGACCGCGTCACCGACCGATCGACCCACGATCGCCTTGGCGATCGGCGTCTGATGCGAGATCACGTGGTCGCCCAGGTGATGCTCGCCGTCGCCGAGGATCCAGTAACTGCGCGTCTCACCGTTGCCGTCCAGGACCACTTCGGTGCCGAGCCCCGCCACGCCGTCGCGGAAATCCGCATCCTCGACGAAGCGCGCGCGGGAGATGCGCATCTGCAGCGAGCCGGCGCGCTTCTGCGCGTTGGCCTGCTTGAGCTTGGCGGAATGGTACTCGGAGTTCTCCTTGAGATCGCCGAGTTCGCGCGCCTTCTGGATCGTGGCCGGGATCGTCGTGCGCAGTTCGCGCTCGACCTCCTCGAGCTCCTGCTGGAGCAGGTGCCACGTCACCCGCGTCATGATCGGGACGTCGAAGTCCTCGGCCTGCTCGCCGACCTGGCTGAACAGCGCGTCGGTCTTCTTCTGGCGATGGTCGAGCACCCACTGCCGCTCGTCCGGGAAGCCCACGAGGGCGACCGACTCGAGCGCCGGGAACAGATAGCGGTCCGACGAGCGCCACTGGCGCAGCAGCACGCGCAGCTTGAGGCGCGTCTCGTCGTTGGGGGGCACGTCGCGCAGGAGCTTCTGGAACGCGCCGCCCTCGGCGATCCACTTGAGGATCTTGTCACCGGTCGAGGGCTTGGGCTTCTCCTCGATGAGCTGCAGCGCGGCCATGTACAGGCGCCACGCGTCGGTCGACGGCGTCGGCGAGGCGAACTCGTCCTCGATCATGCGCAGGACGGCCGCCGGATACTGCGTGGCCTTGTCGATGAGCGTGCGGCGCAGCGTGGCGCGACCCTCGTCGTCGAGCGCGGCGCGGCGCTCCTCGGCGGCCGCGCGCACGGCGGCGAAGCGCGAATCGAGCGCGGACAGGATGGCCTGCGCCTCGACGCCCGCGGCGCGGGAATCCTCGAGGAACGTGAGCTGCTCGTCCTCGTAGGAGAGCGCGCTGATGCCGAAGCCCTCGGCGTTCCACAGCGACTTCACGACCCCGAGCCACACCTCGCGCTGCTCGGGGTTCCAGCTCGCGAAGTACAGGCCCGCGCGAGCGCGATCGCCGACCTCGGCCTCGAGGTCCATGGCGGTCTTCTGCACGAAGCGCCCGAAGCGGCCCTTGAGCGGGGTCTCGAGCGTGGGGTGCTGCGCCAGGAACTTGCGGATCGTGGCGAGGTTGGTCTTGGCGGGCTTGCGCACCTCGAGCGCCGGCAGCGGCGCGCTGTCGTGCGCGCCGTCGGCATCGGCCATGGCGCGCGGCCGGGCGGCCTCGCCCTCGGGCGCCAGCTTGTAGAACTGCTCGAAGGCGCGCGCGTGATCGATGCGCGGATCCTTCTCGCAGGCCGACTTGCCCTTCTTCCAGAACGTCGTCCACTCCTTGGCCGGCACGAGGTCGGTGCCGATCATGAACAGCTTGAGGCGGTTGGCGTCGGCCGACCCCCCCAGCACCTTGAGCGACGCCACGATGAGACCGGCGTGGTCCTCGCTGCGCAGGCGCACGATCTCGGCGGGCTGCGTGAAACGCATGAGCCGGATGTCGTCGTCGGCCACCGGCGTCAGCGTGCGACGCGCGGCCGCGTACGGCATCTTCTGGCCCTTCACCTTCATGAAGTCCACGACGATCGTGACCGTGTCGTTGGACACGATGCGCCCCGGACCGAAGCCGTCGTGCAGCACGCCGCGACCGGGCGCGAGCGACGCGATCGCGTCGAACGCCTCGATGGCCTTGGTGATCGGCGTGTCGGCGTCGAGCAGACCACTCTGGAGCACGGCCTCCTCGAGGTTCGGCACGCTCGCGCCGACGCCCTGCTTGAGGGCCTCGGTGATGGCCTCGCGGAACGCCTCGGCGGCGGCCTCGTCCTGCGTCGTGACGGTGATCGTGATGGCCTTGCGCAGCGCCTCGAGCGCCTTGCCGGCGTGCCCGGTGGCGGCCAGACCCTGCGCCGCGATCGTGCCGATGCGCGCGGACTCCTTCACCGCCCCCTTGCCCGCGAGCGACGGCAGCGTGGCCGCGACGTGCACGAGCCCTTCCCAGTCGGACGCGGCGGCGAGTTCCTTGGCGGCGCTCTCGAGGTCGGCGTGACGGCCCTCCTCGGCGAAGCGCGGCGCGAGCTCACCCAGCAGCGCACGACGATCGTCGTCGCGACCGGCGGCGCCCAGACGGGCCGCGAGGGTCTGCGCCAGATCGAGGTCGTCCGGCATGATCGCCCACGCGCGCGACAGCGCGTCGAGCCGCTCGGGGTCCTTGCCCAGCGCCTCGTGCGCCTGCACCAGGAACCGCGCGGCGGCCTGCGTGCTCACGAGCGACAGCGAGCGCTCGGCGATGGCCGCGAGCACCTCCCACTGCTTGGCGGCGGCGACCTTCTCGGACAGCGCGAGCAGGGTCTGCTGCGCGCGCTCGAACTCGTGGTCGATCGCGCACACGGCGCCGAGCAGGTAGTACACGCCCCAGGACGGCGCCGGATCGTTCTGGCGCAGCCGCGCGAGCAGCTCCTTGGTGGAGTAGTCGAGCAGCTTCTCGGACTCGGCGTCGTGCGCCAGCGCTTCGAGCGTGGCGCGCGCGGCGGGCGAAAGGTCGGCTCCGACTTCACCACGGAGCACGGCAGGCAGTGCGTCGCGGACGGGCATGGCCTCGCACAGGATAGGGACGACAGCGCGTTTCGCAGGGCAAAGCAATATGGCCCACAGGCGCGTTTCGCGCAAGCGGGACGCGGTTCCGCGCGAGGTGCGCGGCCGCGTCCCGGGCACGCGCGCAACCCGTTCGCGCGCAGCGCGTCACGCGGACGGCCCCGCGCGGACGACCGCGCGCCGACCCGCGGCACGTCGCGCGCGGATGCGCCGACGCGCCGCCGGACCGCGTGCGCCACACCACGGAACCACGCGCTCGCACCGCGTCAGGACCGGTCGAACGGTTGTGGCGACACGCGCGTGACGCGCGCGTGACATGCGCGCGACCGCGGATGACGCGGCGTTCCGCGACCGCTACACTCGCGGCCATGAAGATCTACACGCGCACCGGCGATGACGGCTCCACGGGACTGCTCGGCAGGGATCGCGTGCCCAAGCACGCCGCCCGCATCGAGGCGTACGGCACCGTGGACGAGTTGAACGCGTCGCTCGGCGTGGCGCGCGCCCACGACACCGCGGGACTGTTCGCGGCGGACTGGGACGCGCTGCAGTCGGCGCTGTTCCAGATCGGCGCCGAACTCGCCACCGTGGACGAGTCCGTGCTCGCCTCGCTCACGCGCGTGTCGGACGACGACATCGCGGCGCTCGAGCGCTTCATCGACCGGCTCGACGGCGAGCTGCCGCCGCTCACGCGGTTCGTGCTGCCCGGCGGCACGCTGCTCGCGGCGCATCTGCACGTCGCGCGCACCGTGTGCCGGCGCGCCGAGCGCCGCCTCACGGCGCTGTCCGAGCGCGAGCCCATCGAGCCGCGGCTCGTGCGGCATCTCAATCGTCTCGCCGACCTGCTCTTCATGATGGCGCGCGCCGCCAATCATCGTGCGGGTGCTCCCGAGACCACCTGGCCGGGTTCGACGCGCGCCTGACCCTCCGGTCGGACCCCCTCCGACCGTCCCATGGGAGTCGCTCGGACCCGCATGGACAAAGGCCCGAACGCACGTCGGCTGGTTCGGGGCGACCCCGGGGTGAATCCACCACTTGAATTCCGTGGCCGCACTCCCGATAATCCCTCTGTCACCTTCCATGCGGCAGTCGCGTGGCGCCGTGCGCCACGAGGAACCGCTCGCCGCATCCGGTCCGACACGCGAACCGCGCCCGTTGGCGCGACGGCGATCGGGCGTGTAGGTTCCCCGCCGAGGTCCACGCGCCGGGAACGGAAGGCCGAGGCCCACGACGAACGTCACGCGGATCGCGTCCCGTTCGCCGCATGAATCCACACCGCGCCGCTCCAAGGGCGTGAGTGACGCCGAGGCGAGCCATCGTGCCGCCCATCGGCAGCAAGCAGGAGAGCGCACCCAAGTCCGCGTGCGCGATGCCCCCGCAGACGCACGCGGCCATCGTCCCGGAAGCGCTCACCGGTCGAACCGCGCAGAGGAACGGCGCTCCCGCCACGCTGCGCACAGGTCCACCCCCCGGTGCACGCGAGTGCGAGCCGGAAGGAACGTCATGAGACCACGCCGTCGCCGCCCCAGCGGCAAGCGCGCCGCCGCAGAAGGTACCGCGGCCGCCCCTGAAGGAACGATCTTCGATGCTCCCGCGGCCGACGCGGGCGGTTCGTACGACGCCCCCGCGCCCCCGTCCGAGCCCTCCCCGCCGCCCGTCTCCATGAACGGCGGTGGCGACGCCCCGATGTCCGACGGCGCGCCGAGCGGCCCGAGCGAGGGCGGTTACGGTGGCGGTGGCGGCGGTTACGACCGCCCCATGAACCGCCGTCGTCGTCGTCGCGGCCGCAACGGCCGTGGCGGTGGCAATCCCCCCATGCCGCAGGGTGGCGCGCCGCAGGGCGGCGAGCCGCGCCCGCAGCCGCAGCAGGGCTGGCAGCAGCCGCAGGGTTACCAGGACGGACGCGGCGGTGGCCGTCGTGGTCGGCGTCGTCGGGGTGGCGGTGGCGGTGGCGGCGGTTTCCAGCCGCAGGGCCGTCCGAGCCGTCCGCAGCGTCTGGGCCTCGACATCCTCAAGGACCTGCAGAACGCCGGTGCCGCGCTCGACCCGACGGAGCGCCTGATCATGGAACTGCCCGTGGGTCAGGGGAACCCGCCCTCGGGGGACCACGTCACCGGGCGCGCGATCGACGTGATCGCGCCCATCGGTCGCGGTCAGCGCTGTCTGCTCGTCGCGCCGCCCAAGGCCGGCAAGACGCGCATCCTGCAGGCGATCGCCGCGTCGATCGCGCACAACCACCCCGAGGTGAAGGTCTACGCGCTGCTCGTGGACGAGCGCCCCGAGGAGGTCACCGACTTCATCCGCAACACGCCGGCCGAGGTCATCGCGGCCTCGAGCGACCAGACCGTCGAGGAGCACATCCAGACGGCCGAGCGCGCCATGCACAAGGTGGCGAGCGAGGTCATCGCCGGCAAGGACGTCGTGCTGCTGCTCGACTCGATCACCCGTCTGGCGCGCGCCTACAACGCGGCCGCCGGTAACGGCGGGCGCACGATGTCGGGCGGTCTCGACTCCAACGCCATGCAGTCGCCGCGGCAGATCTTCGGCTCGGCGCGCAAGATCGAGAACGGTGGCTCGCTCACGATCATCGGCACGGCGCTGGTGGACACGGGTTCGCGCATGGACCAGATCATCTTCGAGGAGTTCAAGGGCACCGGTAACTCCGAGATCTTCCTGTCGCGCGACCTCGCCGAGCGTCGCATCTTCCCGGCGATCGACATCCCCAAGAGCGGCACGCGCAAGGAGGAGAAGCTCATCGCTCCGGCGCAGCTCAGCATCTTCCAGGCGCTGCGTCGCATCCTGGTGCAGATGCCGCCGCAGGAGGCCATGCTCAAGCTGGTGGACCGACTCAACCGCACCAAGACCAACGAGGAGTTCTTCAACCTCGTGCGGGTGGGCGAGAGCTAGACCGCGGATCCGCTTCGACGCGAACGCCCCCGTGACCGCGAGGTCACGGGGGCGTTCTTGCGTGCGCGTCTCGCGCGTCAGCGCGCGGTCGAGGTCGAATCGGCGGGCTTGCCGAGTTGGTAGAGCTCGGGGACCTCGGGGCGGAAGCGGATCACGGGCTCGGTCGTGTGCTCGTTGACCTCGTCGATGATCGCGAGGCCGAGCGCTTCGGAGAACGCGCGCAGACCCGTCGGCGGATGCGCGGCCAGACGCGCCTCGAGCCGCGCGCGATCGCCGGGGTCGAAGCCGTGGCGTGCCACGAACGCGGCGCGTGGGCCGTCGTGCGTGAGCGAGATCGGGTTGATCACGTCGAGCCCGGGCCGGTCGCCGTCGAGCCACTGGTACTTGTGCAGGCGGTGCACCATGTCGCTCGGCCACATCACGAACCCGCTCGAATACGGGATCGCGCGCCACATCGCGTGCACCTCCCGCTCGAAACGCACGTACACGTCGATGCGCCGCTCGGCCAGTCGGAACCACGCCACGTCCTGCGCCACGAGCGCGAGCGCGGCCACCACCGCCAGCGGCCGTGCGTGGCGCCGCAGCATCGTGAGCGCGGCCGGCACGGTGGCCGTGCACAACAACAGCGACGGCAGGAAGTACGACGACGGATCGCCGACGCCGTACGACCGCGCGTAGACGAACGCGGCGATCGCGCCCGTGAGCCACGCCAGGCGCACCGCGGGGCGCGTGCCGCGGCCACGGAACGCCCACCACAGTGCGCACGCGGCGGCCGGCGCGAGCCACGGCCACAGGTGCGTCGCGAGCGCGTGCCGCTGCACCTCGGACGGCGCGAACGAACCCAGATAGACGCGGTACTCGGCGCCCGTGACGTGTCGCCACCAGGCGGCCCACGTCGGCGTGAGCGACTGCCAGTGCGGCTCGACGGGATGGAACACCCGCCAGGCGGTCCACAGATTGGCGCTCCACGGCAGCACGACGACGAGGGCCGCCACGATCCATGCGGGCGCGGCGAGGCGGCCCGCCGTGCGCGCCTGCCACGCCAGCGCGAGCCAGGCGGGTACCAGCACGAACACGCTGGTCGCATGGTGCGCGAGCCCCAGCCCCAACACGAGTCCGGCCACGATCAACGTGTGCGCATCGTCGGCGCCGGTCGCGTCGGGCCGGGCCAGCCGATCGCTCGCCCACAGCGTCACGAGCATCGCACCCACGACCCACGCCAGGTGGAACGCGTTCACCTCGGCGAGCGTGGTCTCCATGGTCACGAGCGGGTTGAGCGCGAACGCGGCGACGGGCAGCAGCGCGAGCGCTCCCGCCGCGCGCGCGGTCACCCCCTCGCGCGCGAGCAATCGCGCCGCGAGCGCGTGCAACAGTCCCATGGCCGTCGCACCACCGACCGCGCTCCATAGATTGCCGGCGCGATCCCAGCCCACGCCCACGGCGTGCGCCGCGAGCACGAACAGGTGCCCGAGCAACGTGTAGAGCGGATAACCCGTGGGGTGCGGCGTACCCAGTCGCGCCAGCACGAGGATGAACTCGCTCGAGTCCTTGTCGCCCGCCACCGGCGGCGCGAGCACGGCATAGAGCGCGAACACGGCCAGCCCGACCAGCGCCGACCACCGCGCGGCGATCGCGGCGGCGGGGGTCGCAACCGGTGCGGTCGCGCGCACGGAGCGCTTCGTTCGCGCCTCTCGCGGGGACGTCATGCGCTGGGTTCGGGGCGCGGGATCAGCCGCGCCAGACGTTGAAGCCCAGCTGCAGCGCGGCCATGAGCCCGCCGGCGAGCAGCGTGAAGCGGAACCGCCCCTCGAACGTCTCGCGCGCGTGGTCGGCGCCCCACAGGGGCAGCAGGCCCAACCCAGCGGTGGTGGCCGCGACCCAGCCGCTGTGCATGAACAGGCCCCAGGCGGCCGAGACGATGGCGACGCACGCGAGGGCGATGAGCAACGGCCGACCCGAAAGGGCGGCAGCGGGACGACCGAACGTCGGCCCCAGGACACGCGGTGACATGAGGGATCCTCCTACTCGTGATGGATCCCATCCTTGGGATCCCGAGACCGCCCGGAGGTGTCGTCCGATGGAAACGCAATTGGCGGCGAGGGCAGGATGCCGCGCGCATCGCCCTCGCGTCAACCCGGTGCACGTCACGTCGAGCGCACGGATCGTCGTGCACGCGCGCCGTCGTGCGCGCAGGTCGCTCGTGTTCGACGTGGTGCACGCGCGTTCGACACGAGGAAACGCTTGACGCTCCCCCACGACGCCCACCATGCTGCGCGCCATGCTCAATTACCTGTGGGCCGCGTTCTTCCTGATCGCGTTCGTCGCCGCGTTCGTGTTCGACCGCACCGGGCTCGTCCCCGATGCCCTCAAGAACACGGTGACCGCGCTGTTCGACTCGTCCAAGACGGCGTTCGAGATCTCGATCGGGCTCACCGGCGTCATGACGCTGTGGCTCGGCCTCATGCGCATCGCCGAGAAGGGCGGGGTCACGGACCTCATCGCCCGCCTCGTGGGACCGCTGTTCCGCCGCCTGTTCCCGGACATCCCGGCCGGACATCCCGCCTCGGGCGCGATCGTCATGAACCGCTCGGCCAACATGCTGGGGCTCGACAACGCCGCCACGCCGCTCGGGCTCAAGGCCATGAAGGAGCTGCAGGGGCTCAACAAGACGCCCGAAGTGGCCTCCGACGCGATGGTGCTGTTCATGGTCATGAACGCCTCGTCGGTCACGCTCGTGCCCATCTCGATCATGACGTTCCGCCAGCAGCTGGGCGCCGCCAACCCCGCCGACGTGTTCGTGCCCATCCTGATCGCGACCTACATCAGCGACCTGTTCGGGCTGCTCCTGGTGGCCTCGATCCAGCGCATCAACCTGTTCAACGGCGTCGTGTTGGGCTGGCTCGGCGGGCTCACCGCCCTCATGGGCGGGCTCGTGTGGCACTTCTCGCGCCTCAGCACCGATCAGGTCGCGGTGCAGTCCGGGTTGCTCGCCAACGTCGTGCTCGTCACGCTCATCGGCACGTTCCTGGTGGCCGGGCTCGTCAAGCGCATCCCGGTGTACGAGACGTTCGTCGAAGGCGCCAAGGAGGGGTTCCAGACCGCGGTCGGGATCATCCCCTATCTGGTCGCCATGCTCGTCGCGGTGGGTGCTCTGCGCGCGAGCGGCGTGCTCGACATGCTGTTGACGGCCATCAAGCACGGCGTGGGTCAACTGGCGATCGACACGCGCTGGGTGGACGCCATGCCGACCGCGCTCATCAAGCCGCTCTCGGGCGGTGGCGCGCGCGGCATGATGGTCGAGACCATGAAGACGCTGGGCGCGGACTCGTTCGCGGGTCGTCTGTCGTGCGTCATCCAGGGCAGCACCGAGACCACCTTCTACGTGCTCGCGGTGTACTTCGGCAGTGTCGGCGTGAGGAAGACGCGGCATGCGCTCGCCTGCGCCCTCGCCGCCGAGACGGTGGGCGTGATCGCCGCCGTGCTCGTGAGCTACCTGTTCTTCGGATGATCGGTCCGGTGCCCCGGGCCCCGCGCGGCGAGTTCCTGCGGTCGCTGGGGCTCACCGTGCTCGTCGCGCTGACCTGCGTGACGCCGAGCGTGCGGGCCGCACAGGTCACGGTGCCGTTCGACAGTGCCGGCACGACGCGCGTGCTGCGGCCCATCCGCGTGAAGCAGCTGCGCATGGCCGCACTCGACAGCCTGCTGGCGCCCTTCCCCGGCTATTCGGCGGCGCGGCTGTTCACGCGCGAGGACTCGTCGTTCGTGCTCGAGGTGAGCACCGCGGGTCCCAACGACATCAAGCGCGCGAGCGTCGAACTCACGCGCGACGACGTCGCGCATCTGCGTCACGTGATCGGGGATCGGCTGCAACACCTGCCGCTCGAGCCGGACACGCTCGACAAGGTCGCGCGCCGCGGGTTCCTGACGCAGAACGCCGGCCTCGGCGTGATGTTCTACGGTCCCGCGGTGCCGTACATCCTGGACCTGCCCATGGGGCTGCCCGCGGCCGGTGCCTACGTCGTGAGCACGGGCGCCAGTTTCATCATCCCGTGGCTCGCGAGCCAGAACACGGCGCTCACCTCGTCCATGACGTCACTGTCGCTGTACGGCTCGACGCGCGGTCTGGCGCACGGCCTGCTGCTGGCCGACCCCATGAGTCACGACGTGCTCGATCGCCAGGTGCGACGCGACGCGGTGGCGGCCATGCTCACGGTGAGCGTGCTCGAGGGCTATGCGGGCTACATGTGGGCGCGCGGCAACGGCCTCAGCGCCGGCACGACCGCGACGATCGCCACGGGTGGCGACTTCGGGTTCCTGTGGGGCTACAACGTCGCGGCCCTGAGCGGTTCCGACCGTGTCGAATGGAGTCCGGGGCGTTCGCGCGCCATGCTCGCGGGCTCGTGGACGGGGCTCGCGGTGGGTCACGTGCTCGGATCGAACCGCCCGTACACGTACGGCGACGCGCTCATCATGCGCAACATGGGCTATCTGGGCATCCTCGTCGGCACCACGATCGCGGACGTGACGCAGAAGCCGCACCACCGGGATCCGCGCGTGTACTCGGCCGCGCTGCTCTCCGGGTCGCTCCTCGGGCTGTGGTACGGCGACCGACAGGTGGCCGACTACAACTTCCAGCCCAGCGACGGCGTGAGTCTGCAGTTGGGCACGGGCGCGGGCGCCATCATGGGCCTGGGCGTCTCGGCGCTCAGCAACAACCACACGTCCCGCGGCTTCTGGATCGCGGCGACCGCGGGAGCCCTCGTGGGCTACCACGTCACCTACGGCTCGATCACCCGTCGCATCAAGCATCCCCGCGACGATGCGTCGAGTTGGCGGTTCGAGCTCGCCCCCGAGGGCGCACTGGCCGCCTTCGGCGAGGGCCCCGCGACGTGGCGCGAGAGCCCGCCGCCCATGCTGCGGCTGACGACGCGGTTCTAGCCGGTGCCGACGAGCGGGTGTTCACCCACCCGCCGTCACACGGGGCGATCAACGTCGCGCGTAGCGCGTCACCGCCTGCACGAGCCCCTGGACCACGAGCAGTCCGGTCAGCGTGACCAGGATGCTGGGTGCGGCGGGCATGTCGAAGCTCACGCTCATGACGAGCCCGAGCACGCTGCCCACGATCGCGAACACCCACCCCATCGCCAGCGCCACACCCGTGCGCGAGCTCGCCATGACGCCCGCGACCGCCGGGATGACCAGGAAGCCGAACACCAGCAGGACGCCCGCGATCTGCACGGCCGAGGTGACCACGACGCCGAACGTCACGTAGAACAGGAAGTCCCACAGGAACAGGTTGCGGCCACGCGCCACCGCAGCGTCGGCGTCGTTCGTGATCTCGAAGAACGGCTTGCGAAGGAACACGTGGACGAGCGCGACGATCGCGTAGAGCGCCGCGACGACCGCGATGTGCCCCGGCTCCACCGTGAACAGCGAACCCACGAGCGTCTCCTTGAGATGCTCGGGGCCGGTGGGCGTCTTCTCGAGCAGCAGGAACGCCAGCGCCTGCGCGGTCGCGAACACGATACCGATGAACGCCTCGAGCGGTGCGTGCTTGGCGCGGCCGCGCAGCCACGCGAACAGCGCCGCACCCAGCACGGTCATACCGAACGCGAGCAGGTACGAACCCACCTCGTCGTGCTCGTGGCCCAGCACGATCGCGAGCGAGACCCCGAGGGCCGCCATCTGCGCGAGCGCCAGGTCCACGAACAGCACGCCGCGCCGCACGATGTGGAAGCCCAGATACGCGTGGATGCCGGCGAGGACGAGCGCCGCGAGCGCGGCCCACTGCAGGAACGGCAACTGGAGTGCGTCGAACATCACTTCCCTCCCGACAGGGCGTCCATGATCACGTCGAAGTGCGACAGGTACGCCCCCGCCGTCCCGCTCTCGCACGAGGCCGCCTGCACGATCTGCCGCACGTTGGCCTCACGCGACAGGAACCGTCCGCCGTCGAGCGGGAAGTACGGCTCCTGGATGAGCACGGCCACCTTGCGCGCGCGCGCCTGCGCGACCAGATCGGCGAGGTGTCGCGCGGTGGGCGGGATGCCCGGCACGGGTTCGACGGTGTCCAACACCTCGAGCCCGAACGCGTCCGCGAAGTAGGTCCACGAGCGATGGTACGTGTACACCTGTCGCGACGTCAGTCGCGCCGCGCGATCGGCCGTGCGCTTCCAGGTCGCGGCGGCCTCCTGTGCGAACGCTTCGGCGCGTGCGCGATAGGCGGCGGCGTTCGCGGGGTCCACGCGCGCGAACGCCTCCGCCACCGTGCGCGCGACGATCGCGCCGTTGCGCGGGTCGAGCCAGTAGTGCGGATTGCCATCCGGGTGTACGTCGCCCATCGAGGCGTCCACCTTGCCCGTGGGCTTCTCGAGCACGCGCACGCCGCGTGAGCAATCCACGATGACCAACTTGGAATTGCGCGACCCGTCCACGAGCGCATCGGCCCACGGATCGAGCCCCAGCCCGACGCGCAGATACACCTGCGCGCGCGCCACCTTGAGCATGTGACTCGGCAGCGCCTCGATGCGATGCGGGTCCGAACTGGGGCGCGCGATGGCGAACACCTCCACGGACGGCCCTCCGACGCTCGCGGCGATGGACGCCAGGTCCGTGGTGGAGGCGCACACCTTGAGACCCGCGTGCGCGAGACCGGGAACCAGCAGCGCGAGGACGATCGGGATCACGATGCGACGGAACATGACCGCCTCCTAGAACTGGTGGGCCTTGTGCGGCCCCATCGAGAAGATGACGCGCAGCGTGATCTGCTGCACGGGGTCGGGATCGGCGAGCGCCGCAGGCTCACGCGCGGGCTGCACGCGCCGCCAGTCGAGCCGGAACACCGTGGTCTCCTCCATGAGCGCGAGCCCGGCGAACGCGCCCACCGAGGAGGCGTGCGCGCCGGCAGCGGCGGGATCCGCGTAGCGCTCGAAGGTGGCCCCGACGTCGTAACGCTGCGCCCAGTTGTAATCCGCGAACAGGTAGCCGCCCGTGGCGCGCACCGGGGTGCGCGTGTAGCCCACGCCGCTCGTCCAGTCCGCATCGTCGCGATCGAGGTGCAGGAGCTCGCCCTGCACGAGCAGGTACGCGTTCTCGCTCGTCCACCACTTGAGCTTGGCGTCGGCGCCCAGCACGCGCGTACGCGCGGCGGCCGCGACGTGGTTCGTGCCCTCGGTCATCGTCGCGCCGAGCTCCAGACCCGAGCGGTCGCCGATCGGGGCGAACGCCGACAGCCGCCCGAGCCACGCGGTGCGCGGTTCGGCGGCGCGTTCATCCGAGGTGGGATCCAGCACGAGCGGATCGTCGGGTGCCGCGGTCGCGACACGCGCACGGCGGAACGAATCGCCCTGCAACAGATCGGCGTTCGCAGTCACCGCCCAGTCCCCGGGCACGGGCACGCGCCACGACAGATCGACGCCCGTCTCGTTGAAGCCCTCGTCGCCGGGCAGGTACGCCCCGAGCACTCCGAAGCGCTCGGCGAACGGCTGCGCGTGCGGATGCGTCGGATTGAGCTTGCCGAAGCCCACGCGGTACTTACCGCCCTTGAGCTGCAGCCCGCCGGGCAGGCCGCGCTGCAGCACGAAGTAGCCCTCCTCCACCACCGCCTCGCCGTCGGCGAACGCGAGCGTGAACGTGCCGTGCGCGTACGGATTGAGCGCGGCGTCCAGAATGACCTCGGTCTCGCCCACGTCGAACACGGGGCGGCGACGCGCGGGGTCGCCCACCGCGTCGGTCCAGCGAATCGAGGGCTGGCCGATGATGGACAGGTCGGGGTTCGTCACCCCCGCGTGCGTAGGCGGCGCGAGCAGCACACCGACCGCGAGGAGGCACGGCAACAGGACACGACGAGGCATGGAGGTTCTCCGGGTCGGGGCGCCGTTTCGAGGCGCGTCCGGGGCGATCGCGCGCGAGGGCGCGGGAACGGTCACGGTCGAGACGTGGCCCGCGAGGGACCACGAGGAATCACACGACCGGAGGACCTCGTGGTGCGTCGGGACCGACCGCCACGAACACGTCGTGGCGCACGACCCGCCCCGAGGCGAGTCGCGTCTCGACGACGAGCGGCGCCACGAGCACGAGCCCGGGGGTCGCCAGAGGGGCGACGTGCAGGCTCGTGCACGCACAGCAGTCGTCGCGGCGCGGTCCCTCCGTGTGCTCGGAGGCGCAGCCGGACTCCGCCAGATGATGGCGCGCGTCGGCGACCTCACCCACCACGAGCGTGGCGAGGAGGATCAGCGCGGCGAGCGCGCGGCCGTGACGCAGGAATCCGTGCAGGAGACGCATGTCGCGCATGAGAGTGCGCCCGGTGCGCCCGCAGGGTCAAGGACCGACCCCGGGCCACGGCCGCCCCCCCCGGACGCGAAGGACCCCGGCGAGCGCGGGGCTCGCCGGGGTCCTCGTGAGACCGTCCTCGAGGTCGAGGACTACTTCATCTGCATGAACCGCGTCGTCAGCGTCTTGCCCGGCACGCTCATGCGGACGAAGTACAGACCCGGCGAGAGCGCGTTCTGGGTGGTGAGCTGCGCGGTGTGACGACCGGCGCCGTAGACGCCGTCCGCCAGCGTCAGGACCTCGCGACCCTGGAGGTCGACGATGCCGACGTGGACCTGCGACTCACGCGGCAGCGCGAACGTGAGCTGCGCGCGACCCTTCGACGGGTTCGGGACGACCGGCGAGAGCGCGAACTCCGTGACCGGACCCCCCTCGACGCCCGACGTGGCGCCGATCGTGAACGCCGAAGCGCTCAGCGCCGAGGCCGAGTTCCCGAGGCTGTCGCTCGCGGTGACCTTGAGGAACGCGTCCGACGTGTTCGGACCCGTCACCGTCCAGTTGAACGCGGTGAGCGGATCGACGCCCTTGGTGAGCGTCGCGAGCGACTGGAACGTGCCCGTCGCGCCGTTGCGCGAGAGCAGCACCTGAACGCTCGAGACGTCGTGGTCGTCGCTGACCGACCAGTTGAACGCCTGGCTCGAACCGACCGGGAACACCTCGCCACCGGCCGGTGCATTGACCGTGATCGACGGACCCTGGTTGTCGATGGCGAACGAACCCGCCGCACCGGCCGCCACGTTCTGCGCCACGTTGTCGCAGTTGCGCAGCTTCGCCGACAGGATCGTGACGGTGCCGGTGCCGCTCGCGAGCGCGCTCGACAGGTTGAGCGAGAACAGATCGCCGTCCAGCGCCGTGGCGCCGCAGTTCTCCGTCAACGCCCCGTCGAAGGTGTACGACCCGCCGCCGTTGTTGATGGAGTTGAACAGCATCGCGCCGACGTTGCCCAGGAACAGGCCGCTCTGGCCGTAGTTGAGCGTGACGCCCGGCGACAGCTGCAGCGTGACGCTGAAGCCGAGCAGCGGCGCGTTGCTCAGGCGATGGATGTTGATCGGGATCGTGACGTTCGGATGCGCCGGGCTCACGATGACGGCGCTCGAACCCGCCGAGACCGTGGACGTGTCCGGCGAGAACGCGGCCGCGATCGTGTGGTTCGCCTGCAGGTTGGTGAACGTGTAGCTGGGCGCCGGCGTCACCGGGGCGCCGTCCACGAGCAGGCTCGACGTGTAGAAGCCCACGTTGGGCGAGATCGTGTAGGTGGCGCTCGCACCGCAGTTGAGCGTCGCCGAGCCGCTCGGCGCGATGGCGCCGTTGGCCCCCGCCGACGCGGTGATCGTGTAGGTGTTGATCGCGAACGAGGCCACGAGGGTGTGGTTCGCGTTCACGTTGCGGAACGTGTAGCTCGAGATGGCGCCCTGCGACACACCATCCACGAGCACGCCCGCGATGCGGTAGCACGGGTTCGCCGCGATCGTCACGACGAGCGAGTCACCGCAGTTGACCGCGTTCGCCCCCAGCGGGCTCGCCGAACCGTTCGCCCCGGCCGAGACCGTGATCGTGCTGGGCAGGTTCGCCGCGAACGTGGCGCTGATCGTGTGCGCCGCCTGGACGTTCGTGAACTGATAACTCGTCACCGCACCGACCGACGCGCCGTCCACGAGGACGTCGGCGACGTGGTAGCAGCTCGCCGGCGTGATCGCGAACAGCAGGTTCTGGCCGCAGTTCACGTCCGTCGAACCGGCCGGGGTCACCGTGCCGTTGGCGCCCGACGAGGCGACGATCGCGAACGTGTTGAGCGTGAACTGCGCCGCGATCGTGTGGTTCGCCTGCACGTTCGTGAACGTGTAGCTGGTGATGGGGCCCTGCGCCACACCGTCCACGAGCACGTTGTTGAGCGTGTAGCAGCTGTTCGTGGTGATCGTGAAGGACTGGTTGCCACCCGCCGCCACGCTCACACCACCGCTCGGGCTGATCGAACCGCCCGTGCCGGCCGAGGCCGTGATCGTGAAGTAACTGCCGGGCGACATCTTGGCCCACCACGAGCTCCAGCGGCTCGAGTTCGCGCCGGTGTTGCCGTCGTCGGCCGTCGCGGTGCGCGCCTTCGCGTACTCCTGCAGCGACCAGATGGAGAGATCGTCGGACGGATCGACCTGCACCGTGCCGTAGTCACCCCAGCGGTTACGACCCGTCGCCGTGCTGAAGGTCTTGTGATAGTAGTCCTCGCCCGCCTTGGTCACGATGGGATCGCGCATCGTGCCGGCCGCGTCGTTGTGATCGTGGTAGGCGTACGCCGCCGACGGATAGGCGCCCGAGCTGAACTGCGTGAAGCCGACCAGGATGTCGCCGATCGAGTTCACGCCGATGCTGCCGTTGTCGTAGAACTTGCCGCCGTTGGTCGAAGTCGCGGTGGCGTCCTCGATGCGACCACCGTCCGAGAACGAACCGAACGACACGCCCGTGCGCAGCTTGGTCCACTGGATCGCGGTGTGGGTGAAGCCGGTCGACGGCAGGTTGATCGTCTGGGCGTAGTAGAGATGGCCGCCCTCGGTGGCCGACGGACGGTAGACCGGGTACGTGCGGATCTGCGAGTCCTGCGACTCGATGGGACACGGCGTGGCGCCACAGGCGCTCGCACCGGCGAGCGGCGCGGCCTGCGGCTGCTGGTTACCGCTCGGCTGCACCCACGCACCACCCGGACGGGTCAGCGTGCCGCTGATGCTCGCGGTGTAGACCGGAACCGTGGGGGTGCCGGTGATGGCACCGACCTGATAGGTCGCCGCGGTCGAGCTCAGGTGCGTGACGACGAACAGCGACTCCTGCGTCGCCGAGTACGTCAACGCCGGCGCGGCACAGAAGCCCGTGCCGGCCGTGGCCGTGAACGTGGTGCCGGCGGTGAGCGTGCCCGCCATGGCGGCCGGCGAGCTCACGACGAACATGAGACCGCGCTGGAACGCGCCCGCGTTGCTGTAGCGGTTGATGTTGATCGCGATCCAGTTCTTGTTGAAGCCGACGTTCGGGAAGTCGACCGTGAACGCGGTGTTGAAGTTGTACAGGTACCACGAACCACTCGGGTCGCTCGTCTGCGAGACACCGATGAGCAGCTTGCCGGCGCCCGTGGTCACGGTCTGCATGACCGCGATCCAGCGGTTGTTGTACGGGTCGTACATCGTGCGCGGGTCCGTGAGGCTCGCACGCTCGGCGACCGCGACGACCGGTGCCCAGAAGGTCGCGGTGCCGACGGTGCTCAGCACCGTCCCCGTGGCCTTGTCGAAGATCCGGTAGTTGTTGTTGTGCGACGACATGACCTTGGTCGGGCCGACGGCGCCGCCCAGATCCGGCGGGATGATGATGTAGAGCGAGTCCACCATCGCGATGTCGTCGAGGCCCTGGAAGCCCTGCACCGGGGTCGGCGAGGCGACGTTGGGCTGGATCGGCGCGAACGGACGCTCGAGGATCGGCGCCGGGGCCCCGATCATGCCGGCGCCCGGCTCGAGGCCGTACTCGTTCAGTTCACGCTCGTCCTCCTCCATCATGTGACGCTGGCGATCCGGCACCTTCACGCCGAAACCCAGCTTCTCCATGCGGGCGAGCTCGCTGAAGTTGACGACCGCGGAGCTGGTGAGACGCACGGTCTCGCCGCTCACGGTGAGACCCTGCTCCGAGCCGACCGGGATGACCCGCTTGTCGAGCTTGGGGCCGGCCGCCACCGCGCTCGTGGCGGCGAGCGCCACGAGGCCGAGCGTCAGGCACAGGTTGCGGAACATCGAGTGGAACGACATCGAGACCTCCTGGGCGCCGCGGGGGCGAGCGCCGCTCAAGTCATGCTGGGGGGCCGGTCGGCGACCGGTGCGGTCCGGGTTCGAGAGGAAGCGCATGGGGTTCGTCACGGCGGCCTCCTATCGGTTCACCGACACGACGCGCGAGCGACGCACGCCATCGGTCTCGAATCGGACGTAGTACATGCCGGGCTTGGTCAACGTGCCCTGCGCGTCGGTGCCATCCCACATGATCTGGTACTGGCCGGCGTCCTGGACGCCCTTGGCGAGCGTCTTCACCAGACGACCGTCGACCGAGAACAGCGCCACGTGCACGCGACCGCGCTGCGTCATGCTGTAGCGGATCGCGGCGCTGCCGCGCGTCGGGTTGGGGACGACCGGGAACAGGTCGGTGCGCGTGGGCGCCGACGTCACGAACGCGTCCGTGCCGCGCACCGCGACCGCGAGGTCGTGGTTGTCGGCGTCACGGCCGATGACGCGGGCCACCGCGATGCGCGGATCGCCCGAGCCCACGACCCGGAAGCGGACCGTGGCGAGCGTGCCCTCGCCGACGAGACCCTGCGCGCCGAGTCCGAGCAGGGCCGCATCCACGCGACCCGCACCCGACGACAGCACCACACCGCCCTGCGAGGCGACGAAGGTGCCCGGCGTCACGCTCTCGACCTCGACGACCGAGCGATCCCAGTCGAGCGCGACCGACAGACCCTGCAGACGGCCACCCGCGGTGAGCGTCAGCGGCACCTCGAACGACTCACCCTCCTCGACCACGGCGGGCGCGCGGAACGCGATCGCCTCGCCCGTCGCACCGGCCGCCGCGGGACGGATGCCCGCCGCCGGCGCCGAGACCTTGGGCGCGTAGTTGAGGCTGAACAGGATCAGGTCCTCGAAGTTGACCGCACCGTCCGGCGTCGGACGACCGTTGGTCGTGTTGTTCGCCGTCGGACCGACGTCGAGGTACTCGTAGCCGGACAGCGACGCGCCCGAGGCACCGTAGTGCGCGCCGAGCAGCGAGGCGTCGGCCGTGTTGACCGTGGCGTCACCCTGGCCCGGCGTGACACCGTCGCTCACGTCGCCCAGGTGGTAGCCGAGCACGCCGCCCGCCACCGCCGAGACCGGCGAGGCGTTGCCGCACGCGTCGCGGCCGTAGGCGACGTAGTAGTAGTAGTCACGCGACGCGGGCACGTCGATGCCACCGCTCGCGGTCACACCGCTCGCCAGCGTCCAGCCGACCGGCGGATAGGCCAGCGGGGCCGAGGGCACCGAGCCGCTGTACTGCGGGTAGCCGCCGAAGCCCTTGCGCCACACCTCGACGGTGGCCGCGCCGACCGGGGCCGTGTACTGCACCTTGATGCCGGTGGTCGAGCCCGAGTTGCCCGTCTTCATCTGCTGCACCGACAGACCCGTGACCGGGTTGCCGAGGCCCGCGAGGAACGAGGCCGCGATCGTGTGGTTCGCCGTCACGTTGGTGAACGTGTACGACGCCACCGCACCGACCGAGACGCCGTCCACCAGCACGTCGGCGATCGTGTAGCAGGGATCCGCCGTGATCGTGTAGCTCTGGTTCTGGCCGTAGGTCACGCTGGTCGCGCCGAGCGGGCTGATGCTGCCGCCCGTCCCCGCCGACGAGGTGATCGTCGCGATCGCCGCGTTCACCTTCACGATGGCCGCCGACGAGGTCTGGCCGTCGGGGTTCGTCACGTTGAGCGTGTAGAACTCACCCGGCAGATTCGGCGTCGCCGCGGTGGTGTTGAACGTCACCGTGATCGTGGTCGGGTTCGTGTAGCTCACCGAGCTGACCGTGGGCGGCGTGCCCGTGGCCGAACCCGCGGTGCAGGTGGCGCTGATGTGGTTGAACGCACGCGCCGGGGCCGGCAGGTTGGGACCCGGGTCGAAGAAGCCCGAACCCGAGGCCGAGACACCGGTCACGGTGGCGCTGGTCGAGGCCTGCGCGGCGACGATGGCGGCCATCGCGCTCGGCGTCGCCGGCGGCGGCGCAACGAGCTTGGCGACGCGCACGCCGTACGAGTTGTTCGCGTCACAGAACTCCTGGACCGTCCACATGCTCATGTCGTCGAGCGGGTCCACCGACGTGATCGAGTAATCACCCCAACGACGCGGACGACCGGCGGTGGCGCCGCCCGGATCGCTGGTCGGGTTGTACGTGTTGACGTTGCTCGTGACCGCGACCGGGGTCTGCATGGTGCCGAGCGGGTCGCTCGCGAGACGGCCGACCGAGCCGACGTTGGCGTTGTTGAGCTCACCGGCGGTCGTGAAGCCCATCGCCGCGTGGCCCTGACCCGAGACGTTGATCGACGGGATGAAGAAGTTCTTCGACGTCGAGTCGTTGGTCGCGGAGGCCGTGAACACCGTACCGGCCTGGACGATGCTGGGATTACCCGTGGTCACCGGGACGTTGATCTGGTACCAGCGCGCCCCCACGCGCGTGTCGTTCAGATAGACGCCGTTCGAGACACCGGTGTTGTCGCAGCCGATGTTGTGCGCGGTCCACAGCTGCTGGTTGCGGATGATCGCGTGGAACGGACGATCGTCGAGCGGATCGAGGCGGCCCCAGTAGCCACCCGTGTTGCCCGGGTGCGGCACCGGACGCGGGCCCGCGGTGGTCGGGCAGACGAGCGGGAAGCCCGCCGACAGCGTCGGCGTGCCGGCCGGATCGGCGACGCGGTGGATCCACAGGGTGCCGTACGAGTTGCCGTCGGTACCGATGAAGTAGCCCTCGTTCGTGTTGAGGTCCTGATTGTCCACACCGCGCGGCGCGAACGGACCGCGGTAGTCGTCGGCGGTGCCGGCGATGCCGTCCGGACCGGCGGCGGTCATGAGGCCGCGGAACGCGGTCACGACGATCGGGCCGCCGCTCAGCACCGAGGACTTGCGGATGACGAACGCGTCCACCTGCTGGAAGGGCTGACCCGTGCCGCAGAACTGGTCACCGGCCATGTAGATGGCGTCCTCGTCGACACCCAGCGACGGGTAGTCGGTGAGGCACGTGGTGCCGTTCGAGACCGCCGGCGTGATCGTCGCGGGCACGAAGAAGTAGTAGGTCCACACCGTGGTGGCCGAGATCACGCCGTTGCTGGCGGCATCGCTGACCGCGAGGCACCAGCGGTTGGGCGTCGAGACGTTGATGATCGACACGAACCAGCGGTTCGACAGGCGGTCGTAGCGGACCATCGGATCGCTCGTACCCGACGCGTTGCGCACGGTCGAGAAGAACGCGTTCGTGGTGGCGTTGAGCACACCGTCGGCCACGCCCGTGGTCTTGTTGAACGAGATGATGCGGCCGTTGACCGCGCAGATGTACTGCGTCGGACCGACGGCGCCGTCGTTGTCCGGCGGGAACGAACCCGTGGTCGCCAGCGTCGCGGCGGTGAAGTTCACGCCGACGGTCTGCGGCGAGAACGCGCCGCCCCCCTGCTTGTCGGGCATGCGCACGAGTTCGTGCGGCGCACGCGCCGGGATCGATGCGACGGCCGGTGAGGCGGGGTTGTTCTTGATCCCCTCACGGATCTCGTTGAAGTCGTGCTCCGGCTTGTCCTGCATGACGTGCGGCAGGTCCCCGACCATGTCCGTCTCGAACATGATGTCGGCGGTGGTGCGCGGGAGACCGCGCATGCCGATCGAGGGGAAGCCGCGCATCACGGTGCTCGCATCGGACTGCGCGAGGGCGGTGCGGACGGGCGACAGGAGCGTCGTGATCGAAGCGAGCAAGGCGAGCAGGGCGGCCGGCATGAAGGCCGTCTGCTTGAACCGCGGCAGGGGATTGAGCATGGAGCGCCTCACGGGGAAAAAACTGCCGGGCTGCGGGGGGCAACCCAGCGGTGGGGGAATATGGCGACTTCACAGGAGAACATAGAATTGTAAAGCCCTGAATTGCAATCACTAAACGGGGAATTCCAACACCTGCATGCCGTTGTCATCGCGTGAGTTTCGGGTCTCGAAACGGCCTCGGACCGGGTCAGGTGATGCGTATCCTCGAGGCCTCGAGGGGCGCCCTGGGGCCACCCCGGGGGGGCGTGAGCCCCCTCTGGATCGTCGGGCGACAGGGGTTTGGGAATCGAAGTGATTCCGGCAACCCCAATCACCCGAGGCCCCGCCGGGGCCGCGCCCACTCCCCTAATCAAGGACCGCGGCCGGCACGGGGGTGGCGTGGCCGACGCTCGGTCGGCCGTTTGAGGCGCTCGGGACCCGGTGGGCCGGAGCCGCACCGTCCGGCCTCAGCGCGGCGGCGGGTTCCCCAGCTCGTCGCCCAGCTGCTCGAGGACGCCGCGCAGGAACGCGGCGCGGCGCTCGGCCTCGGCGCGGCCGGCGGGGGTGCACATGGTCGCGGGCAGGCGCAGGAGCTTGGTGAAGAAGTGGTCCACCGAGTAGCGCGCGTCGTCGAGTGGACGCGCCTGTGCCCACGGATCGTCACCGTGGAACCACTCCCCACCCATGCGCACGCCGGTCGAGACGCAGCGCAAGAGCCCGATCGCGCCCAGCGCCTCGAGGCGATCGGCATCCTGGAGCGCGCACCCGAGCGGGGTCGTGGGCACGGCCCCACGCGAGAAGCTGTGATCGCGGATGGCGTCCGCGATCCGCGCGACCGCTTCGGGCGCGAAGCCCAGCGCGGGCAGGCGCGCCTGCGCGAGTTCGGCGCTGCGCGTGCTCGCGAAGGCTCGCTCGGGCGAATCCTTGGGCGGGTTGACCGCGTCGTGCAGCAGCGCGGCCGCCACCGCCTCGCGCGGATCGATCGCCTCGCCGCCCAGCACCAGCGTCCAGTGCGCCACGCGCAGGGCGTGTGCGACGTCGTGGGTCAGGTCGCGCGTGGCCGCGGCGGCGTCACGCGCGCGGGCCTCGCTCAGCAGCGTGGCGAGGGCCGCGTCGGTCGCGAGCAGGTCACGGAGTGTGCTCATGCCTGCTCGCGACGACGGGTCGGCGCGTCAGACGCGCTCGACGAACGCACCCGTGCGGGTGTCCAGCTTCACCGTGTCGCCCTCTTCGATGTAGGGCGGCACCTTGATCTCGAGACCGGTCTCGAGGATCGCGGGCTTGGAGGTGTTCTGGACCGCCGCGCCCTTGATGTTGGGCGTGGTCTCGGTGACCTTGAGCATCACGAACATCGGCGGATCGATGCCGACGACGCGGCCCTCGAAGTACTGCGCCGAGATCACCATGCCCTCGATGAGGTAACCGGTGTTCTCGCCGAGCACGTCCTTCGAGAGCTCGACCATCTCGTAGGACTCGGTGTTCATGAAGTGGAAGTCGTCACCGGCCTTGTAGCTGAACTGCAGCTTGTGCTCGTCGAGGACCGCGCGCTCCAGCTTGTCGTCGGTCGCGAACCGGATCTCCTGGTTGGAGCCGGTCTCGATGTTGACGAGCTTGGCCTGCACGAAGCCGCGCAGGTTGCCGGGGGTGCGGTGCATCATCGACGCCACGCGATGCGGCTTGCCGTTGTAGATGACCAGATTGCCGACTCTGAGATCGGTCGCGACGATCACGACGGACTCCTGTGGTTCCGGGGGTGGTTGCGGGCGTGCGGGCGCGCTCCGGGGTCGCGGCGCGTGGCCGGACCGGCGGCGGGACGCCCGTGACCCGGGCCTCCCCCGCGCAATGCGGTCGCGGAGTGTGCCGCAGCCCCGGCGCGGAGTCCAGCGTCGACGGCCCGCGGGCGGATCCGCGCGTCACGAGCCCACGCGTGCGGCGGGGGCGGTCACGGAACGAGGGTGCGACCCGTGGGTCGCACCCTCGTTCGGCCTCGCAGGGCCCGGTCGCGACCGGTCACCAGCGGGACTTCGCCACCGCCGCGCGCAGTTCGGCGCCGCTGCGCGCCACGCCCGAGCGCACGACCCACTCCAGACGGCGCAGGTGCGCCACGTCCTCCCGCGGATCGGCGGACAGGATGAGCAGGTCCGCGGACTTGCCCTTCTCGATCGTGCCCAGATCGGCGGCGCGTCCCATGGCGCGCGCGGCGTCACGCGTGGTGGCGAGCAGCACGTCCATGGGCTTCATGCCGGCGCGCTGCATGGCCTCCATCTCGGCGAAGATGGCGGCACCGTGCGGCGTGAGCGGGTTGCCCGCGTCGGTGCCGGTGACCACGGTGATGCCGCTGCGGCGGGCGATCACCAGGTTGTCCACCATCTGGCGGCGCAGGCGCGCGTACAGCGAATCCGGCGACGGCGGCTGCGACCCCAGCACGCGGCGCGCCTCGGTGGCCGTGCTCGCGACCCGCGCGCGCGTGAGCGAGTCCACCGCACCCAGGGGATCGTCGAGGCGCGGGGCGATGCCCGTGCGTGCGGCCTGCGGGATCGCGGCGTAGCCGTCGGTGACCTCGAGCGTCGGGCAGTAGAAGACGTTGGTGGCCTTGGCGAGCGCCAGGAACTCCACGTCGAGCGGCCGGTCCTGCACGCTGTGCACGAGCAACTTGGCGCCGGCGCGCAGCGCGACCTTGGCCTCGCGCAATCCCGTCGCGTGCACGATGAGCGGCAGGCGCAGGCGCGTGGCTTCGGCACCCGCGAGCATGACCATGCGTGACATGGCGTCGAAGTCGCTACCGGGCCGCACGATGAACCACACCTTCACGGCCTGTGCGCCGATCGACTTGAGATAGCGCACGCCCTCGATCGTGGCCGCGCTGTCGCGCATGAACACGAACTGTCGCTCGCCGGGCAGGTTGAGCCAGAACTCGAACGTGGTGAGCAGCGGCCCGGCCGCGACCATGTGCGGAGCCTCGGTGTCGGCCTCGCTGCGATGCGCCACGTCCACCGTCCACGGATAGCCGCCCACGTCGAACACGCCCGTCACGCCCGAGGCGAGATACGCGCGATGGAACACCTCGGGGTGCTCGCGCAGGCGCCGCGCGGCGTCCTCGTAGGGATAGCGCGCGCGCAGGTCGAGCGCGTCGGGACGACCGTCGAGCCAGCCGCTCTGCGAATAGTGGACGTGCGTGTCGAGCAGGCCCGGCACGATGAAGCGACCGTGCGCATCGAGCGTGTCGTAACCCGCGGGCAGCCCGATCGTGGCGCGCGAGCCCACGGCCTCGATGCGGCCGTCACGGAGGAGCACGACGGCGTCCTCGATCGCGGCTCGTCCGGTGCCGTCGAGCAGCGTCCCGCCGACCACCGCGCGCGGCGGCGCGGGCACGCCGGGACCCGCGGCGAACGCCGAGGTCATGGCGATGCGCCAACCCTGCGGCGTGTCGAGGAAGATGCGCTCGGAGACGCCGCTCTGCTCCTGCGCGCCGTAGCGCACGCGATAGCGATAGCTGCCGTACACGACACCGCTGCGCACCGGCGCCAGATGCAGGTCGAGCGCCTCGAAGTGATCGGGCCAGCCCTCACCCGCGGCCTTGGCGAACGGCTCGAAGCCGAGCGTGAAACCCTGCGCGCCCGCGACCGCGAGCGTGGGGGCCTGCAGGTAACAATTGAGGTAGGTCGCGCGATCCCGGCGCTCGATGGCGTCGAGGTTGATGCGGAACAGCGTGCGTGCCGCCATGAGATCGCCGGCGGTGTCGGCCATGACGCGCGCGGGCGCGATCACCGACACCACCCACAGCAGGATCACCGCGCCGATCGCGCGGCGACGCAACGACGTCCCTCTCACCTCGCACCTCCGTCACGGCGCCTGCGCGCCGTCGTGCCCGAGTCGAGTCCCGCGCGCACGACGTCCGCGCCGCGGGACGATCCCCCCGCAGCGTACGCGTCGGACCCGTGCTCGTGCCAACCGCGCACGTCAGCGGCGCTCCCGCTGATGCGTCTCGAGGTGGTGCGTGTACGTGACGTGGTCCACGAACCCCATGCGCACCCCGATCGCGCGCATACGCGACCACAGGTTCCAGTCCGCGGGCTGCTCGCGACGCCAGCAGGTGTTCGACATGCGCAGGAAGCGCAGCCCCATGGAGTAGAGCACCGAGCCCTGGGTGACGCGCCCCTCGGCGAGCGGCTCCTCGCCGACGGTCTCCCACCGTCCGGGGGCGACCTCCATGTGGGCTTTCGACCACACCATCTCGAGACGACGCGCGCGCGCCTCGCGCAGCAGCACCTCGACGTGGTCGGGGGTGAACACGTCGTCGTCGTCGCAGGCGGTGATCCACGACCCCTCGCCCAGCATGAGCGCCGCGTTCGCGGGCCACACGCCGGCGACGCGCCAGCGCGCCATGGGTTCGTCCGGGTACAGCCCGCGCGAGGGCAGGTTCACGAATCGCAGCCGCGGGTCGTGGAAGCCGCGCACGACGCGCGCCGTGTCCTCGCTGCACCGGTCACCCACCACGAGCACCTCGACGCGTGCGTGGGTCTGCGCGAGACACGATTCGATGGCGGCACCGATGTGCTGCGGGCGGTGGTAGGTCGCGATGCGGATGGTCACGAGCGGTTCGGCCTCGCCCTCATCGGTCCAGCACACGTCGCGTCCGCCACGCACACGATCGAGAAGGCGACGTTCCTCGTGCGCGTCGAGCACGGTCACGAGTCGTTCGAGCGCGTCGAGGTCGTCGCCACGCAGGGCACCGCGCAGCCGCGCGGGCGAGCGCAGCGCGGCCGGTAGTTCGGCGGCGAACACGACGTCGCTGCCGCCCGCACTCGCCGGTGCGGACACGAGGGCGTGGCCACCCGTCGTGGCGTCCGCGAGCGGGCGCACGCGCAGATGCGACAGCGTGACCTCGGCCGGGCCACCGACCGCGGCGAGGGCCTGCGCGACCGGGGGATGCAGACGCGTCTCGCGTCGCTCGCCGACGCGCACCTCGACCGGGCCGGGGACGAGCGCGCGCCATTCCCGCTCGAGTGCGGCGCGATCGGTCGTCTCGACGCCCTCGCCCGCACCCAGGAACAACGCCCACGGCGTGTCCACCTGTTGCAGCAATCGCGCCGCGGCGTCGCCGTCGTTCCAATCGCAGCATTCGACCGTGACGTCCGCCGGCAGGGGCTCGGCCGCGAGGCGTCGCGCGGTCGCCGGGTCGCGTTCGGCGATGATGACGCGCTCGGCGAACGCCCGCGCGTCGAGCGCACTCGACCTCGCGGACTCCACCACCGCGTCCGCGAGCACCACCGCCGTCAAGCCGTCACGCAGGGCCATGCTCACTCCTCGGATCGCGCGACGTCCACGATGCGCGCGATCTCGTGCGGGGTCAGGTCGTTCGCCATCGGCAGCGACAGGCACCGCGACGCGAGATCGTCGGTGACGGTCAGCGCGTCGGCTCGGGGATCGTCGTGGTACGGCGGATGCGCGTGCAGCGGGGTCTCGAAGTACGCGCGCACCTCGACGTCGGCCGCCGCCGCGCGGGCGCGCACCGCCTCGCGCGTGGCCGCATCGGGCGCCAGCACGGGCACCGACTGCCACGTCCCGTGCACGCTGCCATCCTGGAACACGTAGCCGAGCGGCTCGAGCTGCGCGCGCAGTTGTTCGGCGCGCGCGCGTCGCGCGCGCAGCACGTCGTCGAATCCATCGAGTGCGGCGAGCGACATGGCGCACTGCAGTTCGGACAACTTGGCGTTCATCCCCATGGACTCGACCACGGTGCGCGAGGCGTCGAACCCGAAGTTCACCAGACGCGCCATGCGCTCACGCTGCTCGGGTGAACGCGTCGTCACCAACCCGCCCTCACCGGTGGCGAACGGCTTGGTGGCGTGGAACGAGAACACCTCGACGTCCCCCTGCGTGCCGAGCCAACCGCCGTCCTCGAGCGTGGCTCCGAACGCCGCGGCCGAATCCACGACCAGCGGGACGTCGGCGGCCGCACACGCCGCACGCCAGCGTTCGCGCGTCGCGGCGGGCGCGGGTGTGCCGAACGTCGAGGTGGCGAGCACCGCCGCGATGCGACGACCGTGACGCTCGAGTGCGCGCTCGAGCGCACTCGCGTCGAGCTGCCAGTGATCGGGATGCACGTCCACCATGAGCGGTTGCCGTCCGGTCCAGCGGATCGCGGCCACCGCGGCGGCGAACGTGTAGGACGGCGTCACGATGAGGTCGCGCACCGGTGAGGCGTCCTGCGTCACCGCGGCGAGCGCCACCATGAGCCCCAGCGTGGCGTTGGCCACGGGCAACGCCAGCGCCCCGTTGGCCATGCGCGCCTCGAGCCGCTGCACGAGCAGCTCGTGACACGGACCACCGTTGGAGTACCAGTGCGCGGCCTCCGACATCGCGTAATAACGCGCCACCGCCGACAGCGGCGGGAGCTGCGGCCGTTGGTAGCGAAGCCGTGTCGCGGGGCTCGCGTGACGCCGGGTGAGCACGCTCATCGGCCCGCTCCCCGCAACGACGGCGCGGGCACGGCGATCGCACGCGCCTCGGCGTCATCGAGTCCGGGGGTGAACAGCACGTCCTCGAGCAGCTCGGGCTCGGGCTCGTCGAACAGCGCGAGCCGACGACCGTCCACGCTCACACGTCCGGCGGCGAGCCAACGGCACGCCTGCAGTCCGCCGCGCACCTGCTGCTCGAACAGCGCGTGACGCAACGCGACCTCGCCGTCCCCGTGACGGCGCGCGAACGCGCTCTGCAGCAGCACGGGCCCGGTGTCCATGCCCTCGTCCACCGCGTGGATGGTGGTACCGAGCACGCGCGCATCGGCCATGATCGCATCCTCGAACGCGTGCATGCCGGGGAACGCCGGCAGCAACGAGGGGTGCAGATTCCACAGGCGACCGCGGAACCGACGCAGCAGATCGTGTCGCAGCAGTCGGGTATAGAAGAGCAGCACGTGGTCCACACCGGCCGCGGTGAACGCGTCGGCGATGGCCTTCTCGCGCGCGGCCGGGTCGGTGAGCACCACCTGCAGGCCGGGCAGGCCGACCCGCGCGGCACGCGCGAGCGCCCCGCACGGTCGGTCGGTCACCACGATGCCGACGCGATCCCGGAACCAGGAGGACTCGAGCATGCGCCCGAGCACGGCTCCTCCGGTCGAAGCGAGGATGCCGAAGCGCACCGGACGCGGGCTCATGCCGCCACCGCCGCGCGATAGGCCGGGAACCAGTCGGAATCATCGTGACCCCGGGCGATCGTCGCGTAGCCGGCGGCATCGAGCACGCGACCCCCGAGCCACGCGGTCGCGGTCTCGCTCGCCCAACCGCGCTTGAAGCGCGCCAGACCGTCGTCGGCCTCGTGTGCGCCCGCCGAACCCCCGAGGTCCACCCACGTCACGCCTCGCGCGGCGAGTTCCTCGAGCGCGTAGGCGAACACCGCGTACGCGGCGCCGACCTCGTAGCCCGCGGGGTTCGAAGCCCCCAGATGGTAGTGCGCGCGCGTGCCGTCCACGCACCACGTGGACATGGACACGACGTGATCGTCGCGCAGCGCGCGCACGAGCATCATGCCCGGCAGGGCGAGCTGCGCCGCGAGGGCCGTGTCGGGGAAGTCGGCGGCGCCGCCGAAACCGTGGCGCGCGCGCAACGAGGCGTACAGACGCACCCAATCCGCCGCGTGCGCGCTCGGGGACTCCACGACCTCGACCTCGACGTGCGCCGCCGCACGGCGCGCCTTGCGGCGATGGGTCGCATCCACGCGCGCGAGCGCGGGCCAGTCCCCCAGCCGCACGATGTGGTGCGGCTTGAACTCCACCAGTCGATCCGGGAACACGCGCGTGAGCACGGCGTGCGGTGGCGTGCAGGCCGGGTCGATCACCGCGACGAACGACAGCAGGTCGTGCGTGTCGGTCAGATCGGCCGCGAGCGCGGTCCACGCCTCGGTGTGCAGCAACGGGTACGGCGCACGGGCGTCGAACCAACCTGCTTCGCCGGGAACCTCGCGCACGAGGATCGTGACCCCCGAACGCGGCAGCGTGCGCGGCGTGCCGAGATGCGTGCAGGTGCGCGCGTACTCGGGCGTTCCGTAGAGCGTCATGTCATCGCCCCTTCCTGGCGACCGTGCGATCGAGCGCGGCCGCGCCCGGCGCACGGAAGCCGGCGGCCGCGAGTCGCGACCACCACGCGGCGTCGGCCGCGACCCCGTCCCAACCCGCATCCTCCGTGGGCGGCAGCGCGGTGCACGCGGCGGCCCACAGCACACCGGCGAAGCCGCGATCCGCCAGCGTCGCGTCGTCGTCGATCCACACCAGTTCGAGCGTCTCGCGTTGGGCGCGCACGAGCGCCTTCGCGATGAAGTCGTTCGGCAGCGCGACGTCGTCGGGGCACGCGGTCGCCCATTCCCCGGTCACGAACGGCATCGCCGCACGCAGGTACTGCGCCTGCCGCACGGTGCGGCGCGCCCGGCGCGAGGCCGGTGCGACTCCGGGACGCGCGACCGCGAGCACGGTCACGCGTCCGTCGTGTCCCGTGACCTCGTGCAGGCGCTGCCACACCGCCGCCTCGCGCGGCGGACCCACGACGATCACCTGCTCGACGCGTCGGGTCTGCGCGAGCGCGTCGGCCACCGCGTTCACGGCGAGTCGTCCCGGATCGGCGGCGATGACGATGACGCTGACCGCGGACTCGGTGGGCGGCATGGCGTGCACACGACCGCCGCGCACGAGGTCGAGTCGTGCGGCATCGGTGGGGGACGACGGCCGGGCGTCGACGACGGTGCTCGACGCGGGATCGGTGGGGCTCATGTGAGGCGACTCCTCATGACGGGTGACACGCGAGGCCGGGTCCGCCCGACGTGGAATCGGGCGCGACCGGGGTCGCGGGGGGCGCGAGCCCCACCCCTTGGCTTCGGCACGGTCCGTGCCAAGAGACCCGGTGCCATCCCCCGACCACGCGACTCGCCCGAACGTGGGAATTCCCACGCCAATCGCGCGATTCCACCGTTCCACCCGTCCGTGTCAGGGAGAGGCCGCCACCATGTCCCAGCCGAACCGGCAGCAAATGCCGGAAGACCGCAACCCCTCACCGGAGCTTCCTGCCGATGCCCGCGACCCGATGCTCTACTGCGCGCGCCAGCCGATCCTGGCGCGCGACGGTGCCCTGTTCGCCTACGAGCTGTTGTTCCGCTCCGGGCCCGAGAATCGGTACCCCGGCGTGAACACCGACTGGGCGTCCGCAGCCAACATCGAGCAGGGCACCACCGCGTTCGGGTTCGACACGCTGGTGGGACGCCACCCCGCGTTCGTGAATCTGAGCCACGGCGCGCTGCTCGCGGATTATCACCGCATGCTCCCGAACGAGCGCGTGGTCGTGGAGCTGCTCGAGAGCGTGCCGGCCGACGAGCACACGTTGCGCGCGTGTCATCGCATGCGCGCCGCCGGATACCGCATCGCCCTGGACGATTACGCGGGCGAACCCGAACGCGCCGCGTTCCTGCCGCTCGTGGACTACGTGAAGACCGATCTGGCCGCGTGGCCCGAGGCGCTGGATCCGACCGTCGTGCAGCACCTGCGTCGGCACGGCGCGCACCTGATCGCCGAGAAGGTCGAGACGCGTGCGCAGGCGAAGGCCGCGATCGCGGCCGGCTACGAGTTCCTGCAGGGCTATCACTTCTGCGAACCCGAGATGATCGCGATCCGCGACCTGCCGCCCTCCAAGGTGAGCGTGCTGCGGTTCCTGTCCGAGGTGTCGGCCGAGACCGTGTCCATGGAGCGCCTGCAGGAGGTGTTCCGCGCCGACGTCGGACTCACGGTGCGCCTGCTGCGCCATCTCAACTCGGCCGCGTTCGGTCTGCGTCACGAGGTCCAGTCGATCCAGCACGCGCTCGAGATGCTGGGCGAACGACCGCTGCGCCGTTGGGCCGCGATGCTCGCGATGATGACGCTGTGCGAGGACCGCCCGCACGAACTGCTCGTGACGGCGCTGTCGCGCGGTCGGTTCGCCGAACGCGTGGCCGAACCCGTCGGCATGGGCCAGCACGGCAACGAGCTGTTCCTGGCGGGGATGCTCACGCTGGTGGACAGCATGGTGGGTCGTCCCAAGCCCGAACTGCTCAACGGCCTCGCGGTGAGCGCGCCGGTGCGCGACGCGGTGCTGTCGAAGCCGTCGCCGCTCACGCCGGTGCTCACGTTGGTGACCGCGTACCAGCACGGCGACTGGCCGCTCGTGGAAGCGGCGCGCGCGCACTTCGGTGTGCAGCCGCCGACGCTCGATGCCGTCTATCTCGAATCCCTTCAGTGGGCGGAGGCCGTCGCGTCATGACCCCTCGTCGTCGCGCTCGCAGAACGTTCCACCCCACCCTCCCCCTCGAGGTCCGCACCATGTCGCAGGAGCTTCCGCCGTCCCCCTCGCCGCGCTTCACGGTGGTCATCCCGGTGTACGACAAGCTCGAGTACACCCAGCCGTGTCTGGCGTCGTTGGCGCGCACGCTGCCGGCCTCGGTCGCGTCGCTCGTCGTGGTGGACAACGGCTCGACCGACGGCACCGCGGAATGGCTCGCGACGCAGCCGCAGGTGCGCACGATCCGCAATCCCGAGAACCGGGGCTTCGCGAACGCGTGCAATCTGGGCGCGCGCGCGGCGACGACGCCGTACGTGTTGTTCCTCAACAACGACGTCGTGGCGCACGACGGCTGGTGGGAGCCGCTCGTGGCGCTGCTCGACGCCGACCCGCGCGTCGTCGCGACCGGCAGCCGCCTGTTGTTCCCCGACGGCACGCTGCAGCACGCGGGGGTCATGCTGATCGACGACGAGCAACTGCCCGACCCGCTCGTCGCGCGCCACGTGCATCATGGCGCGCCGGGCGATCTGCCGGACGCGCAGCAGCGTCGCTGTTACCAGGCCCTGACGGCCGCGTGCCTCATGGTGCGCCGCGAGGCGTTCGAGGCCGTGGGAGGCTTCGACGAGGGTTACTGGAACGGCTACGAGGACATCGACCTGTGCCTCAAGCTCCAGGCGCACGGGCTGTTGGTGTACGAACCCACGAGCGTGCTCACGCACCACGAATCCAAGAGCGGTCCGCAGCGCTTCGCGAAGGCGATGCAGAACGTCGAGCGACTGCACGATCGCTGGTTGGGCCACGTCGCGGTGGACGGCGTCATCGAACCGGACGGCCGGTTCCGCTGGACCGAGGCGGCGCGCATCCGCGACCTCGCGGGTTCCCCGGTGCGCGACACGCTGCCCGCGGGCCGCGTGCCGGGCCGCGTCTCGCTCGTGATCCTGACGTGGAACCAGCTCGACGTGACCCGGGCCTGCATCGACAGCCTGCGTCGTCACACCGCTCCGGAACACGAGTGGGTGTTCGTGGACAACGGCTCGACGGACGGCACGGTGGGATTCCTGCGCACGCTCGCGGCCGAACGCGCGAACACGGTGCTGATCGAGAACGCCGACAACCTGGGCTTCGCGCGTGGCTGCAACCAGGGTCGCGAGGTGGCGACCGGTGAGTACGTGCTGTTCCTCAACAACGACGTGGTCGTGACCGAGGGCTGGCTCGACGGTCTGCGCGAGTGCCTGATGGCCACGCCGCGCGCCGGTTTCGTGGGCCCCATGACGAACGCCATCAGCGGTCGGCAGCAGGTGGACGCGGTGGGCTACGACACGCTGGAGGGGCTCGAGGCGTACGCGGCCGACTGGCGCGCGCGGCATCGGCACCAGCGCGTCACGTCCGCGCGCGTGGTCGGCTTCTGCATGCTGGGTCGTGCGGCGCTGCTCGATCGCATCGGCGGTTTCGACGAGTCGTTCGGCACCGGTAACTTCGAGGACGACGACCTGTGTCTGCGTGCCGAGTTGGCGGGGTTCCGCAACGTCATCGCGGGTGACGTGTTCATCCATCACTTCGGCAGCCGTTCGTTCCTGGGCAACGGCCTCGATCACGCCGCCACGATGACGCACAACCGCGGGGTGTTCGACGCCAAGTGGAACCGTTCGGGCGCGGGCGGCGCGAACGACCACCGCGTCGTGCTGCTGGAGGCTCTGGAGCGCGCCGCGACGCTGGAGGCCACGGGCCGCCTGCGCGACGCGGTGGAGCTGTACCTCGAGGCGGTGCGCCTCGCGCCCACCGAGACCGAATCGTACCGCGCGCTCGCGGCGATGCTGCTGCGCGCGGGTCACGCCAAGGACGCGCTCGAGGTGCTGCAGAACCTGCCGGCGGGGCTCACGGATGCCGGATCACGGCTCGTCGCCGCGCGTGCGCACCTGGTCGAGGGCGACACCGACACGGCGCGTCACCTGCTCGACAGCCTGCTCGACGAGCCCGAGGTGAACGCGCGCGCCATGAACCTGCGCGGCCTGCTCGCGCACACGCAGGGCGATGCCGAGACCGCGACCGCGTCGTTCAACGCCGCGATCGCCGCCGACCGCGGCTACGGCGAGCCGTACGCGCATCTGGGTGCGTTGCTGTGGCAGCGCGACCCGGGTGAGCAGGCGCTCGACCTGCTGGAGCGCGGCTTCATGCTGTCCCCCGACAGCCCCGAGGCGCTCGAGTACTACACGGCAGCCGCCAAGGCGATCGGCGACCCCGCGCGCGCGGCCACGGTGCTGCGCGAGACGAACGGCCTGCACCCGGTGAACCGCGCGCTCATGTTCGCGTGGATCGACGTGCTGCTCGCGGGCGGACAGGACGCCGAGGCCATGCACGTCATCGAGAACGCGCTCGAGTGGTTCGAGGTGGACGACGGTCTGCTGGCGGCCGCGCTCGCGGTGCGCGAACGCGTCGGCGCGTACACGATCGGTGACGACACCGACGCGCGCGGGACGATCTCGGTGTGCATGATCGTGAAGAACGAGGAGGCGCACATCGTGCGCGCGATCCGCAGCGTGTCGCCGGTCGCCTCCGAGGTGATCGTGGTGGACACGGGCTCGACCGACCGCACGCGCGCGCTCGCGACCGCGCTCGGTGCGCGGGTCGTCACGCAGGACTGGACGGGCGACTTCTCGGCCGCGCGCAATCGCTCGCTGCAGGAGGCGGCCGGCGACTGGATCCTGGTCCTCGATGCCGACGAGGTCGTGGCCCCGAGCGACCTGCCGAACCTGCTGCGCGCCGTGCAGCAGGCCGGACCCGTCGCGGGTTACGTGCTCACGACGCGCAATCACAGCAACGACCCCAACACCGCGGGGTTCACGGCACACGACGGGCGCTACCCCGGCCAACAGGCGGGCGCGGGCTGGTTCCCGAGCCACAAGGTGCGTCTGTTCCGCAACGACCCGCGCGTGCGGTTCGAGGGCGCGCTGCACGAGGTCGTGGACGACGCGCTCGCGCGGCACCGGCTGCCCGTGCGACCGCTCGACGTGCCCGTGCATCACGACGGTCCGCTGGTCGCGGCGCGCGAGGCGGTGAAGGCGGTCGCGTACCACGATCTGGCGCGTCGCAAGCTCGAGGAGAACCCGGACGACCTGCAGGCGCTGCGCGAGTGCGCGGTGCAGTCGGGCGTCGTGGGCGACCACGAGGACGCGATCGAATTGTGGTGGCAGGTCGTGCGCCACCCGCAGGCGACCGACCGCGCGTCGGACTGGATGAACCTGGGTCGCGCCTACCTCGAGAACCACGCCTACGACGCGTCGGCGCGCGCCTCGCGCGAGGCGCTCGTGATCGATCCGAACTCGCGCGCCGCGCTCTACAACCTCGCGCTGGCCGAATTGTGCCGGGGTCGCGACGCCGAGGCGATCGGCCACTGCGAGCGACTCGTGCAGGCCGACGACCGCGACACGGCCGCGTGGATGCTGCTGGCGGCGGCGAGTGCGCTGACGGACGACACGCGGCGCTGGGCGCGCACCCAGGCGGTGCTCGCGCTGCGCGATGAACCGCTGGCGGCCGCGCTGCAGATGCACGCGGCGCGCCTGCGCGAAGCCGGTCGAGGCGACGAGGTGCGTCGTCTGGACGAGGCCGCGCGTGCGGCCTGGCGGACCACGCTCGTCACGCTCGGCATGGACGACGACGAGGCCACGCTCGACGAGGTCATGCGTCAGAGCGCGAAGGCCGCCTGAACCATGGACACCGAACCGCGTTCCACCGCCACTCCACTCATGGACGAGGACCCGATGCGCACCTGTCCCCTGTGCACGCAGAACTTCGCCAACTTCCTGCCGATCCCCGAACCGTACGTGCGGCAGCAGCAGTCGTTCGGCGTGACCTACTCGCTCGACGACTTCGAGACGCTCAACCTGGGTCAGTACCTGTGCCCGGTGTGCGGCGCGATGGATCGCGATCGGCTGTACGCGCTGTACGTCCGCGATCATCTGGCGCGCCGCCCCGGCGAGGTGCTGCGCGTGCTCGACATCGCGCCGGGCAAGGCGCTGTCGCAGTGGCTGCGCGGGTTGCCGGACGTGGTCTACCGCTCGGGCGACCTCGACCCGACGCTCGCGGACGAGCAGGTGGACGTGACCGACATGTCGGCGTTCGAGGACGGTGCGTTCGACCTGATCGTGTGCTCGCACGTGCTGGAGCACGTGAACGACGATCGGCGCGCGATGCGCGAGCTGCGACGCGTGCTGGCGCCCGGCGGCCACGCGATCCTCATGGTGCCGATCCTCACCACCGCGACGACGACCGACGAGGATCCCAGCGAGACGCGGCCGCTGCAGCGCTGGCGGCGGTTCGGACAGGACGACCACGTGCGCATGTACGCCAAGCGCGACTGGTTGTCGCGTCTTCGCGAGACCGGTTGGCACATGGTCGAGCTCGACCGCGCGACGTTCGGTGACGACGTGTTCCGCACGCACGGGATCGCCGAGCGCTCGGTGTTGTACGTGGGCTGTCGCAAGGCGGCCTGACCCGTCGCGACTGGACGGGTCCGCGCGCGTCGCACCGGAGAGGGTGCGGCGCGCGTCACGCGTTCGGCGTCTGAACGCGACGACCCCCGTGACGCGGGACGCGTCGCGGGGGTCGTGTGCGTCCTTGGGACGGTCAGGCCGTTCCGGTGTGACCGAAGCCGCCCGCGCCGCGCGCGGTCGCCGACAACTCGGTGACCTCGACCCACGTGACCCGCGGCACGCGCTGCAGCACGAACTGGCCGATGCGCAGGCCGCGCTCGATCGCGAACGGTTCGCGCCCCAGGTTCTGCACGATGACGCGCACCTCGCCGCGATAATCCGAGTCGATCGTCGCCGGGCTGTTGGGCAGCGTGATGCCGTGCTTGGCGGCGAGGCCGGAACGCGGGCGGACCTGCATCTCGAAGCCCGGCGGCACCTCGATCACGAGGCCGGTGGGCACGAGCGTGATGGCGCCCGGGGCGAGGATCACGGTCTGATCGACCGCGGCGCGCACGTCCATGCCGGCGGCGCCCTCGGTCTCGTACGACGGCA
>CAZZLY010000024.1:0-39599 GCA_964655175.1 uncultured bacterium | reverse complement strand
CCCGGGCGCGATCCCCGCGTCGCGGGTGACCCGAGGCCTCGTCCCGCCGCCATGTCCTTCGCGCTCGTCGCGCTGCCGGTGCCCGTCCGGCAGCTGTTCACCTACCGCGTCCCCGAGGCCCTCGAGGCGACCGCCGTGCCCGGCGTGCCCGTCGAGGTGCCGTTCCGCGGCCGCCGGGTGCGTGGCGTGCTCATCGAGCGCATCGCGACGACGCCGCTCGACAAGGTCAGCGAGCTCACCAAGGTCACCGGCGGCGTGCTGCTGTCGCCGCACCTGATCGCGCTCACGCGCTGGGTCGCCGAGTACTACCTCGCGCCGCCCGGCGAGGTCGTCGCGGCGGCGCTGCCCGGCGGCAACGACGGGTTGGCGCGCTCGCTCGCGCGCCGTCACGCCCTCGAGGACCGCGTGCTGCGCATGCCGATCCCCGAACGCGTCACGCTCACGCCCGCACAGCGCGAGGCGTGCGCGGCGGTGGACGACGCGGTGGCGCGCGGTGGCTTCAAGCCGTTTCTGCTGCACGGCGTGACCGCGAGCGGCAAGACCGAGGTGTACCTGCGTGCCGCGCGGGCCGCACGCGAGGCCGGCGGACAGACGCTCGTGCTCGTGCCCGAGGTCGCGCTCGCCTCGCAGGTCGTGGCCGTGTTCGAGAAGCGCTTCGGCGGTCGCGTGGGCGCGCTGCACAGCTACCTGCCCGTCGGCACGCGCCGGCGCAACTGGGAGCTCGCGCGTCGCGGCGCGCTCGACGTGGTCGTGGGTGCGCGCTCGGCGGTGTTCGCGCCGCTGCCGAACCTCAAGCTGATCATCGTCGACGAGGAACACGAGCCGGCCTACAAGCAGAGCGAGCAGTTGCGTTACCACGGCCGCGACGTCGCGGTGCGCCGCGCCCACATGCTGGGCGTGCCCGTCGTGCTGGGCTCCGCCACGCCGAGCCTGGAGACGCTCGCCAACGCGGCGCGGGGTCGCTACACGCGACTGTCGCTGCCCGTGCGCGTCGATCGTCGGCCGTTGCCGAGCGTGCACGTGGTCGACCTGCGCCGCGAGGGCAGCGGGCCCGGCGTGTTGTCGGCGCCGCTGCGCGACGCGATCGCCGAACGGCTCGCGCGTCGCGAACAGGTGCTGCTGTGGCTCAACCGTCGTGGGCACTCGCACCACCTGCAGTGCCGCGGCTGCGGACACACGCCCGAATGCCCGCGCTGCGACATCTCGCTCACGTACCACTCGGACCCACGCTCGCTGCGCTGTCATTACTGCGATCACCACGAGCCCGCACCGGACGTGTGCCCGCAGTGCCATCTGCCGCTCCTGCGGCACGCCGGTGCGGGCACGCAGCGCGCCGAACGCGAACTGGCGACCGTGTTCCCGCAGGCGCGCGTGCTGCGACTGGACCTCGACGTCGCGCGCGCCAAGGACGGCCCCGGCGAGACGCTCGCGCGGTTCGCGCGCGGCGACGCCGACATCCTGTTGGGCACGCAGATGATCGCCAAGGGACTCGACTTCCCCAACGTGACGTTGGTCGGCGTGCTCGATGCCGACGTCGCGCTGCACCTGCCGGACTTCCGCGCGGCCGAGCGCACGTACCAACTGCTCGTGCAGGTCGCGGGGCGTGCCGGGCGCGGCAAGGTGAAGGGCGAGGTGTTCGTGCAGACGTGCACGCCGGAGCATCCCGCCATCCAGGCGGTGGGCGCGGCGGTGCCCGCCGACGGCGAGCGCGCGTTCCGCAAGCAGGAGCTCGATCAGCGGCGCGACGTGCTGTACCCGCCGTTCACGCGACTCGTCACGCTGCTCGTGGACGGCCCCGACGAGGGCGAGGTCGAGGCCGCCGCCGGTGCGTTGGCCGACCTCGTGCGTGAGCGCGCGGGCGAGCGCGAGGTCGTGGTGCTCGGACCCGCCCCGCAGGCGCTGTCGCGACTGCGCGGTCGGTTCCGCTGGCACGTGCTGCTCAAGGGCGATCAGGGCGCGCTGCTGCGCGAGCTGGCGCAAGAGGCGCTCGTCTGGGCGGACCAACCGGGACGCCGCCGACTGCGCGTGATCGCCGACGTGGACCCCATCGAGGTCCTGTAGGGCTCGGGGCCACTGACGCCGGAGTCGTTCCTGAACGCTTCCCTGACATGCGTGCGCGTCGGGTCGCCGCGGGGCGTGACGGCTCGGGAATACCTGCGCTGTGGCGCGCGTACCCCGGGTGCGGCCGCCGCGCCTCGCGCGCCCTCCCGGGGCGGGGCGGCGAGGCCCGGGCGGTGTGCATCGCGAACGCCCGCTGGGGCTTGACGCTGTTCGAGTTGGGAACCTAGTGTCACTCACAGGAATCGTTTCGGCCCACGCGCGACGCGTTGGCATCCTTCCCGCAAGGGGTCCATGACATGAGCCATCCGTCCGCCCGCCACACCGCCGAGACCGCCTCGCCCGGGGCCGGCGCCACGCCCGCCGCCGCACCGCTCTCGCTGGAGTTCATCCGCGAGCATCCGCGCGTGCGGCTGTACATCCGCATGGCCGACGCCTCGCTCGAGCAGATCGGCTACACGGAGCACGGTGAGCGCCACGTCACGCTGGTGTCGCACATCGCCTACAACGTGCTCAAGCGCATGGGCCGTCCCGAGCGCATGTGCGAGCTCGCGGGCATCGCGGGCATGCTGCACGACATCGGCAACGCGGTGAACCGCGACCATCACGCGCAGACCGGCGCGGTCATGGCCATGCAGCTGCTGCGCGAGTTCGGCATGTCCGACGAGGAGCTGCTCACGGTGATCGCCGCCATCGGCAACCACCACGAGAACGATGGCGACCCGGTCAACGACGTGGCCGCCGCGCTCATCCTGGCCGACAAGTCGGACGTGCACCGCACCCGCGTGCGCAACCCCGAGACGATCAAGTTCGACATCCACGACCGCGTGAACTACGCCGTGGAGAAGAGCTTCCTCACCGTGGACGAGGACCAGAAGCACATCACGCTCGAGCTCACGCTCGATCCGGCCACCTCGCACATGATGGAGTACTTCGAGATCTTCATGACGCGCATGCTGGCGTCGCGCAAGGCCGCCAAGCACCTCGGGGCGACGTTCGGCCTCGTCGTCAACGGCAACCGCCTGGTCTAAGGAGGAGTCCCTTGAACATCCGTTCGAATCGGGTCGTCGGCGCCGCCGCCGTCCTGCTGCTCGTCGCGGGCGTGGCGTCCGCACGCAACATGCACTGCGCCGGTGGCCTGCAGTATTACAACCAGGCCATGAACGACAAGATGAAGGGCAACACCGAGGACTACGTCCGCGAGATCAACAAGGCGGTCGATCAGCTGCAGCAGTGCGCGGCCGAGGACCCGCAGGACTTCGAGGCGATCGGCGTGCTGGGTCAGGCGTACGCCGAGGTGGACAGCTCGGGTCCGGCCGGCGTGGCGTTCCAGCAGGCGATCGACGGCTTCACCGCCAAGGGCGAGAAGAAGAAGCTCGACGTCGTCATCACGAACCGGGATTCGTACTGGGCGCGCGCCTACAACGAGGGCATCAAGCGCAGCCAGGACGCGCAGAGCGCGTATCCCGAGTACACCAAGGCGCCGAGCGAGGACGAGGCCGCGCTGAAGGAGGAGGCGACCAAGCAGTACGAGGCCGCCATCGCCGCGCTCACGCGCGCCAAGCTGCTCAAGCCCAACCACCCGGCGGCCATCCGCAGTCTGGGCACCGCGTACGCCCTCATGGGCCGCTATAGCGAGGCCGAGGCCACGCTGAGCAACGGCATCACCGAGGCGGCCGGCTCGCCCGAGGTCGCGGGTCTCGCCGACCTGCTCAAGACCGTGCGCGCCAACAAGGCCGGTGCGCTGCTCGACGCCAAGAACTACGACGGTGCGATCGCCTACTACCAGGACCTGCTCAAGCTCGAGCCGAACAACAGCGACCTCAACAACGGTCTCGGCATCGCGTTCTTCAATCGTGCGCAGGATCGCAAGGACGCCGCCAAGCGCGCCGACTTCAAGTCCGCCGGCGAGGCCTACGGCAAGGCGTTCGAACTCAAGTCGTCGAGCACGGACTTGGGCTTCAACGCGGCGCTCTCGTACCAGTACGCCGGTGAGCTGGCGCTCGCCGAGGGCGCGTGGCGTTCGGTGCTCAAGCAGACGCCGGACGATCCCGAGGCGCTGTCGAGCCTCGGTTCGACGCTCGCCGACATGCAGAAGTACACGGAGGCCGTCGAGGTCCTGAGCCGTGCCGTGAACCTCAAGCCCGACAACAAGACCTACTTCCGTCAGCTGGGCGCCGTGTACTCCAAGGCGGGCAACACCGACAAGGCCACCGAGATGCTCATGGTGTTCATGGCCATGAACACGGGCCAGCCCGCGGGTGACGTCGCGGCCGCCACCAAGGCGGCGGCCAAGCCGGGCTCGGGCGCCGCGAACACGCTGGGTGCGCTCGGTGCGCCGGACGTCGTCTACGAGTGGCAGAGCGAGGGCAAGCGCATCCAGACGTGGGTGTACTCGGCCAAGAAGCAGTCGTACGCCTTCGACGAGGCGAGCGGCACGCTCATGAAGAAGTCCGACTGGTCCGCGGCCGCACCCAAGAAGTAGCCGCGCCGCTCGCACGATCGTGACGGCCCCCCGCCCACGCAGGGCGGGGGGCCGTCGCGCTTTCGGGCGTGCATGAACGCGGCGCGCGTGCGAAGGTCGCGCCGCGCGTGCCCACCGCGCGCGCGACGAACCCTCAACGAAGGATCGCCCATGTCGCATCCGTCCCCGCTCGGCACCGTGGTGGTGCTGGGCTACGGCAATCAGGGTGAGGCGCACGCGCGCAATCTGCGCGACGCCGGCGAGCACGTCCGCGTCGCGGCGCGTCCCGGGCGCGGCGCCGAGGCGCGCGCGCGCGAGCACGGGTTCGAGGTCGCCCCGCCGCGCGAGGCGCTCGCGGGAGCGGACACGTTGGTGGTGCTGCTGCCCGACGAGGCCGTGCCGCAGGCGTGGCCCGAACTCGCCCCGGTCGCGACGCATCTGCGCGCGGTGGTGTTCGCGCACGGGTTCAATCTGCTCTACGGCGCGCTCGCGTTCGCGCCCACGACCAGCGTGTTCCTGGTCTCGCCCACGGGGCCCGGGCGCGTGCTGCGCCAGGAGTACGAGGCCGGACGCGGCCTGCCCGCGTACCTCGCGGTGCATCAGGACGGCGCGCAGGACGCGTGGGCGCTCGCCGAGCACTACGCGCACGCGCTCGGCTCGACGCGCGCGCGCGTGATCCGCACCACGGTGCGCGAGGAGACCGAGATCGATCTGTTCGGCGAGCAGAGCGTGCTGTGCGGCGGCATGAACGCGCTCGTCTCGGCGGCGTACAACACGCTCGTGGACGCGGGCTACACGCCCGAGGTCGCGTACCTCGAGTGCGTGCACCAGCTCAAGTTCCTCGCCGACCTGCTGCACGCGCGCGGCGTGGCCGGGCTGCGGCGCGGCATCTCGGGCACCGCGCTGTACGGCGACCTCACGCGCGGCCCGCGCGTCATCGGCGAGGCGAGCCGCGCCAGCATGCAGGCCATGCTCGCCGAGATCCGCTCCGGCGACTTCGCTCGCGAATGGCTGGCCGAGGTCGCGGCGGGCAAGCCGGTCCTGACGCGGCTGCTGGCCGAAGGGGACGACGATCCGATCGAGGCCGGCCGCCGCCGCGCGCTGGGGCTCGACCCGAAGGTCTGACGTCGGTCGTCACCTCGCGGCCCGCGGAGCCGGACGCGCCGCATGGAACAGGGGCGACGGGCCCCTCGGCCACGCGTGCGGACCCGGGCGAGGTCCTCGCCGCACGACCCGGGGCCGATCCACCGCGCTCGTCGGACGCATCCCCCCGCCCGTGTCCGGGCGTTGAACCGCCTGAATCCCACTAACCCATTGTGCATAAGGCGATTGACAGCGCGCAGGGGCTATGGGTACGGTAAGTGGGTCCCGGGGCCCGATGGCCGTTCGTCCGCGGCCTCACCGGGTGGGACGACTTTTTCGGAGGATGTGATGACCAAGGCCGATATCGTGGACCAGATCTCGGAGCGCACCGGACTCACCAAGAAGGACGTCGCCGAAACGGTCGACTGCTTCCTGAGTGCGGTCGCCAAGGCGCTCTCGGAAGGCCACCACATCGAGATCCGTGGCTTCGGCACGTTCCGGGTCAAGGATCGCAAGGCGCGCATCGCGCGCAACCCGCGTACCGGCGAGGCCGTGCCCGTCGATCCGCGTCGTGTGCCCGTCTTCAAGGTGTCGAAGGAACTCAAGGACATGGTGTCGCAGCAGTAGCGCACCCCACCGTCCTCGGCTTCAACGATGCGGCCGGACTCCTCGCGAGTCCGGCCGCATCGTCTTGGGACCGGTGCGTGTTCGGGACACGCATCCGCGGGCGCGCGATCGTTCAGCGCACCCCGGCCGCACGCCGGCGCGCGTCGGCCGCCGCGAGCCACGCGCGCGCCTCGGGCAACACCGGGTCGTCCGGCACCAGCCGTTCCAGGTGCTGCACCGCCTCGGCCATCGCGTCGCGGTCACCCACCGCACTCGCGGCCGCCGCGATACCGCGCCAGGCGGTGGGCAGGCGCGGGTCCAGCGTCGCGGCGCGGCGGTACTGCGTCATCGCGGCCGCCGGTCGCCCCAGCATCGTCTCGGCCATGCCGATGCGCACGAACGTGCCCGGGTTGGGGGCCGCCTCGGCCGCCCGCGTGAACAGCTCGCGCGCCTCTTCGACGCGGCCGCGTCCCAGCGACAGCATGCCGATCGTGTCGAACGCCTGTGCGCGTTCGTCGGCGCTGCGAAGCGGCGGGCCCAGCAGCACCGCGCGCGTGCGCGCCCACGTGCGCGGCGCGTCCGCCTGCAGCGCGACCCACTGCAACGCGGGGACGAGCGCCACCAGCATGAGCAGCGGCACCCCGCGCACCGCACGCGGCGTCTGTGCGAATCCCGCCGCCAGACGCCCCGCGGTGAACGCGGCGAGCGCCACACCCACGGGGACGTAGACGTCCCAGTCGCGCGGCAGCCCGTGCTGCGGGTGCGTCAACAGCAGCAGCGCAACGAGCGGCAGCAACAGCGCCCCCCAGGCGAGGGCTTCGCGCCGGGTGGGGCGCGGCGCGAGCCACGCGATCACGGGCACCAGCGGCACGAGCGGGAACAGCACGCCGAGCGCGTTGAGCGCATCGGCCCACTGCGCGGGCGTCAGCGCGAACGCGAGCGCTCCGGGCAGCCCACCGTGCAGATGCTTCGTGGTGTCGAAGTCGCGCACGATCCCGACCAGACGCGGCAGCACGGCCGCGAGTGCGGCGGCGGGTGCGAGCAGTCCCAGCACGAGCCCCACGCGCGCCCGGCCCGTACGCGGCCACGCCCCCGGCGCCAGTGCGATCGCCGCGAGCCACGCCGGCACCAGCGCCAGCGCCGAACGGTGCAGCAGCAGCGCCACGCCCACCGCGAGCCCCGTCCACGCGAGTCCGCGCGCGTCGCCGCGCGCACCGCGCACGAGCCCGGCCGCGATCACCAGCGTGAGCACTGCGAGCTCCACGGTCGCCTTGCCGTAGCCGTTGAACAACGCCAGCGCGCCGGTCGCCACACCCACCGCGACGACCCCGCTGGCGGCAAGCCCCGTGACGCCGTGAGCGCGTGCCAGCGCGGCCGCCGCGAGCACGGTGAGCAGCGCCGCGAGCACGCCCATGGCGCGATTCACGGTCTCGGCGCCCTGCTGCGTGTGCCCGCCCAGCGCCGCCGGCACGTCGTGATGCAGCACGAGGTCGCCCGCGAGCGCCTGCTCCGCGAACCGCTCGGGCTGCTCGGTCGTCGCGAACGCGCCGTGGCGCAGACTCGTGTCGCCGTTGACGAGCGCGCGGTCCGGGTGCGTCCACAGGAACGCCCCAAGCGCGAGGGCCGCGATCGCGAGCGGCACGCGTGCGTCCCGTGGCCAGGCGCGCACGATCGCGTCACGCACGGCCGGCACCGTCACCAGCAGCGTGAGCGCGACGGGCCCCCACGCCAGCGGCGCCGCGAGATCGCGCAGCAGGTCGAAGCCCCACGCAGCGCGGCCGGGGACGAACGCGAGCGCCACGCGCAGTGCGACGAGCACCACGAGCGCCACGCCGAGCGCGCGATCGAAGCGGGCCGAAGGACCGTGCGACTCAAGCGTCGCGGCGGGAGGAGGGCCCCCCGCCGCGGGTCGTCGGGGCTCGCCCGACGCGATGCGTGTGCGGCGCGACATCACCGCCGGTCGTTGCGCAGCACGAGCAGGCGCACGAGCTGCAGCGCCGCCATGGCCGCCGCCGCGACGTAGGTGAGCGCCGCCGCGTCGAGCACCTTCTTGGCGCCCGCGATCTCGTGCTCGCGCAGCGCACCCGAGTCGGACAGCTGCACGAGCGCGCGCTTGGACGCGTCGAACTCGACCGGCAGCGTGATCAGGTGGAACAGCACCGCGCCCGCGAAGAACACGATGCCCAGGTCCATGAGGAAGCCACCGAACGGCATGCCGCGCATGAAGAACAGGCCGATGAAGAACAGCGGCGTGGCCGCCATGCTGGCGAAGCCCACGACCGGCGCCAGACCCGAGCGGATCTGCAGCGGCAGGTAACCCTCGTGGTGCTGCAGCACGTGACCCACCTCGTGCGCCGCGACCGCGATGGACGCCACCGAGGCGCCGTCGAAGTTGGGCTCCGACAGGCGGACCTTGCGCGCGCCCGGATCGTAGTGGTCGGACAGCACGCCGGCGACGGGCTCGACCTGCACGCCGGTCACGCCGTTGCGCGCCATGATGTCGAGCGCCATCTGACGGCCCACGCGTCCGCTCGCCGACCGCACGCGCGAGTACTCGTTGAACGTGGCCTGCACCTTCCACTGCGCCCACATGGCGAAGGCCATGGCCGGCAGCAGCAGGATGAACGTCGGGTCGAAACCGAAGCCGGGGAACATCGGTGGTTCTCCTCGCGCGGGATGTCGGTGGAAGGGGGGACGGCCCCGGGCGGGTCCGTTCACACCATTCGACGCGGGAAGATGCCCGCAGATGTCACGCGACTGCAAGACCGGTGGGCTGACGCGTGCGCCATGCCCTATCATCCGGCGACTTTCACGAAATCCTGAACCCCCCCGGAGCCCGCCATGACCCCGTCCGTCGTCGATCTGCGCAGTGACACCGTGACCCGTCCCACGCCCGCCATGCGTCGTGCCATGGCCGACGCCGAGGTCGGGGACGACGTGTTCGGCGACGACCCCACGGTGAACCGCCTCCAGGAGCGCATGGCCGCGCTCACCGGCAAGGAGGCGGCGCTGTTCATGCCGAGCGGCACGATGACCAACCAGGTCGCGGTCAAGCTGCACACGCAGCCGGGCGACGAGGTGCTGCTCGAGGCGAAGTCGCACATCTTCTACTACGAGCAGGGGGGCATCGCCGCGAACGCCGGCGTGCTCGCCAACCCCGTGCCCGGCGAGCGCGGTGCGCTGCCGCTCGCCGCGCTCACCGACGCGCTGCGCGGTCCCGACGACCACGTCGCGCGCGTCACGCTCGTGTGCACCGAGAACACGCACAACCGCGCCGGCGGCGCGATCGTGCCGCTCGCGCAGCTGCAGGCGGTCGCCGCACTCGCGCGCGAGCGCGGGCTCAAGGTGCATCTCGACGGCGCCCGGCTGTGGAACGCGCACGTCGCCACCGGGGTGAGCCTGGCCGACTACGCCGCGACCGCCGACACCGTGCAGATGTGCTTCTCCAAGGGGCTCGGCGCGCCGATCGGGTCGATCCTCATGGGCACCGCCGAGCAGGTGCGCGCCGCGCGCCGCATCCGCAAGCGCTGGGGCGGCGGCATGCGGCAGGTGGGCATCCTCGCCGCCGCCTGTCTGCACGCGCTCGACCACCACGTCGCCCGGCTGGCCGACGACCACGCCCGTGCCCGCGCGCTGGCGGAGGGGTTCGCGCAGGCCCCGGGGGTGACCGTGGTGCCGCCCGAGACGAACATCGTGCTCGCCGATCTGGGCGACGGCCTGCCGGACGCCGCCGCCATGCTGCCGCGCCTGGCCGAACGCGGCGTGCGCATGGTGCCGTTCGGTCCGCGGCGCCTGCGGGCGATCGCCCACCTCGACGTGGACGACGCGCAGGTCGCCACCGCCGTGCGGGTGTTCCGCGAGGTGGTCGAGGCCGCCCGCTGACCTCGCGTTCTTCGGTCGGAGATTGAGTGCGCTTCCCCGCGGCTGCTCCGGGGGTTGTGCGACGAAGATTGTGGATGACCGATCCCGCGTGAGTCGTCGCACGATTCCACAACGACTTGCGGGCGCGACCCGGCGGCGCAGGCGTTCGTCCCGCCGCCCTCCACAATTTTCAACGCACTGGCTATGTGTTTGCGATGGTGGACGCTCCGGGACCCCCGTGCTAACTTCCCGCGGCTTCGAACGAAACCGGTGCCCACGCCTCCACTCAGGTCCAGGATGACCGACGCGCGACCCTCCGGCCGCCCCGGGACCTTGTTCCTGGTGGCGACCCCCATCGGCAATCTCGAGGACGTCTCCGCGCGCGCGCTGCGTGTGCTGCGCGAAGCCGACCTCGTGGCCGCCGAGGACACTCGACACACACGCCGGCTCCTGACGCATTTCGGGATCCCGGCCACGGTCGTGAGCCTGCACGAGCACAACGAACGCGCCCGAGCGGCGTCGCTCGTCGAGCGCATGCAGGAGGGGCAGGTCGTGGCGCTGGTGACGGATGCCGGTTCACCGGGCATCGCCGATCCGGGTTACCCGGTGGTGCGGGCCGCGGTGGCCGCGGGGGTGCGCGTCGAGAGCATCCCGGGTCCGAGCGCGGTCGTCGTCGCGCTCCAGGTCTCGGGTCTGCCCACCGACGCGTTCCTGTTCGCGGGCTTCCTGCCGCCCAAGGGCGCGGCACGGCGGCGGCGGCTCGAGGAGTTGTCGCAACAGCGCGAGACCGTGGTGGTGTTCGAATCGCCGCACCGGATCGAGAAGTGCCTCGAGGACCTCGAGGCGGTCTGGGGAGAACGTCCGATCGCGCTGGCGCGCGAGCTGACCAAGCTGCACGAGCAGGTGTTGCGCGGCACCGCGCGCGAGGTCCGCGCCGCGTTGCGCGCCGAATGGAAGCGCGGCGAGATGGTGCTGGTCCTGGGCGGGCGCACACGCGCCGAACGCGACCGTGAACGCACCGAGCCCTCGTCCGAGTCCGAAGCGTGAGGATCGTCGATCTGAACGAGAAGACGATGCCGTCCGGTTACAAGGAGCGCCTCAAGCTGGGCGCACACGCCGTCGTGGACCCCGTGGTCCGACGGCTGATCTGGCTCGGCATCGGGGCGGACCACCTCACCGTGCTCGGGCTGCTGCTCAGCATCGCGAGCGGTTACGCGTTCTTCGACGGCCAGTTCCGCATCGCCGCGGCCATCCTGATCCTCGCCGGTCTGTGCGACATCCTCGACGGGCAGGTCGCCCGCGTCTCGGGGCGCCAGACCGTGTTCGGGGCGTTCCTCGATTCGACGCTCGATCGGCTCGCCGAGTCGTTCGTGCTGCTGGGCCTCGCCGGCTACTACGCGAGCAACCTGCTGGGTCTGTTCCACAAGGCCCAGGTGCTCGTGGGGCAGGTGGGGAGTGGTGAGGTCGAGCCGTTCCTGGCCTCGACCATCCTGACGCCGGCCTCGGCGCCCGCTCCCGAAGCGTGGCTCGTGCTGGCGATGACGTCGGTGCTCGCGCTCATCGCGTCGTTCATGGTGTCGTACACCCGGGCCCGTGCCGAGGGTCTGGGGTTGGAGTGCAAGGTGGGCTTCTTCGAGAGGCCCGAGCGCATCGTGTTGTTGATCCTCGCCGGCCTCGCCAAGTCGTTCGCCGTCATGAGCGTCGCCCTGGTGTTGCTGACGTTGTTGTCGTTCTGGACCGCCGCACAGCGGATGCTGCACGTGCATCGTGTGACCCGTGCGTCGGCCGTGGATTCCGAGAGAACGGAGGCTTGAGGGATATGGGTAAGGTTCGTGTCGCGATCATCGGCGTGGGCAACTGCGCCTCGTCGTTCGTGCAGGGTCTGTACTACTACCGCAACGCGAAGGCCACGGATCGCATCCCCGGCCTCATGCACGTGAACCTGGGCGGCTACCACATCAGCGACGTCGAGATCTCGGCGGCCATCGACGTGGACGCCAACAAGGTCGGCAAGGACGTCTCCGAGGCGATCGGGACGTGGCCGAACAACACGGTCATGTTCGCCAAGGTGCCCAAGATGGGCGTCAAGGTGCAGCGCGGCATGACGCACGACGGTCTCGGCAAGTACCTGTCGCAGATCATCAAGAAGGCCCCGGGCTCCACGGTGGACATCGTGAAGCTGCTCAAGGACACCAAGACGGACGTCGTCGTGAACTACCTGCCGGTGGGCTCCGAGGAGGCCACCAAGTGGTACGTCGAGCAGGTGCTCGAGGCCGGTTGCGCGTTCGTGAACTGCATCCCGGTGTTCATCGCGCGCGAGCCGTACTGGCAGGCGCGCTTCGAGAAGAAGGGTCTGCCGGTCATCGGTGACGACATCAAGTCGCAGGTCGGCGCCACGATCACGCACCGCGTGCTGGCGAACCTGTTCGTGGACCGCGGCGTGCGCATCGATCGCACGTACCAGCTCAACTTCGGCGGCAACACCGACTTCATGAACATGCTCGAGCGCGAGCGCCTCGAGTCCAAGAAGATCAGCAAGACGTCGGCCGTCACGAGCAACATCCCGTACGACCTGCCGGCCGAGGACGTGCACGTCGGCCCGTCGGACTACGTGCCGTGGCTCAAGGACCGCAAGTGGTGCCACATCCGCATGGAGGGCACGACGTTCGGCGACGTGCCGCTCAACCTCGAGATGAAGCTCGAGGTGTGGGACTCGCCCAACTCGGCCGGCATCGTGATCGACGCGGTGCGCTGCGCCAAGATCGGTCTCGACAAGGGCCTCAAGGGTGCGCTCATCGCGCCGTCGTCGTACTTCAAGAAGTCGCCGCCGGTGCAGATCCCGGATGACACGGCCCGCGAGCTGGTCGAGGCCTACATCAAGGATCCCAAGGCCGTCGAGAAGCAGATGCGCGTCGCCCCGCCGGTGCTCAAGCGCGAGGCCGCTCCGGCTCGCAAGCGTGCGCCGGGCGCCGACAAGCTGATCAAGGCCACGACGCCCAAGACGAAGTCGGCGGCGAGCGTTTCGGCGGCGCCGGCTCGCAAGTCGTCGGCGAAGTCGTCGGCCAAGTCGCGCCGCAAGCCGGCGCGCTCGCGCTGAGTCACACGAACATGCCCGGGCTCTTCGTGACCTTCGAGGGTGGCGAGGGCTCGGGCAAGAGTACGCAGATCGTCCGTCTCGAGGCCCGGCTCCGTTCGCTGGGCCTCGAGCCGTTCGTGACCCGCGAGCCGGGCGGCACGCCGCTCGCCGAGGCCGTTCGCGCGGTGCTGCTCGATCGCGCGCATCGGCCGCAGCCGGTGAGCGAGGCGATGCTCATGCTGGCGGCGCGCGCCGATCTCGTGAGCACGGCGATCGCCCCTGCGCTCGCCGCGGGCCGCGTGGTGATCAGTGATCGCTACGGCGATTCCACGCTCGCCTACCAGGGCGGTGGGCGCGGGCTCGACGCCGCGATGCTGGCGGACTGGAACCGCACCGCGACGGGCGGGCTCGTGCCCGACCTGACGTTGCTGTTCGACGTGCCGCCGGAACTCGGACTGGCGCGCCGCGCCGGAGCCGCCGGGACCGCCAACCGCATCGATCTCGAGTCCGAGGCGTTCCACGCCCGCGTGCGCGACCGCTATCTACAGCTGGCCGCCGCCGAGCCCGATCGCTTCGTGGTGCTCGACGCGTCGCAGTCGCCGGACACGCTCGAGGCGCAGGTCTGGGGCGCGGTCTCGCTGCGCCTGCCCACGCCCGCCTGAGCCGCGTCCCGCGCACGCTCGGCCCGTCGGTCCCGTGGCGTCGCGTGGTATAGTCCCCGCCACTTTCCCCTCGCCGTCCCCCGCGGCCACCCGTCGTTCCCGGAGGTCCCCCATGCGTCGTCGTGTGCTGCTCGGTGCCGTGCTCGGCGCCCTGTTCACACTGGGTTGGTGGGTGGGTGGCAGTCACGCCTCGCGCGGGCTGTACTCGGGTCTCGATCTGTTCATCGAGGTCCTGCAGACGGTGCAGGCCAACTACGTCGACCCGGTCGATCCGGGCAAGCTCATCACCGGCGCCATGCGCGGTGTCACGCGCGGGCTCGATCCGTGGTCGCGTTACCTCGACCCCGAGCAGTTCCGCGCGGTCAAGAACTCCATCCAGGGCGCGTTCGACGGCATCGGTGCGACGCTCGATCAGCGCGACGGCTGGCCGGTGGTGATCGCGCCCATCGAGGGTTCGCCCGCGTGGGATGCGGGCCTGCTGCCCGGCGACGTGATCTCGACGATCGACGATCGCTCCACGTACGGCCTGTCGCCCGACGAGGTGAGCACGCGTCTGCGCGGTGCGGCCGGCACGCAGGTGCGGATCGGCATCGTGCGCGACGACGACGAGCGCACGCTCACGCTGGAGCGTCGCCACGTCACCGTGCACAACGTGCCGTACGCGTTCGTGCCCGCCACCGGCGTGGGTTACCTGCGACTGGCGCATTTCTCGACCGGTGCCGCGCACGAGGTGGCGACCGCGGTGGACAGCCTGCGTCGCGCGGGCGCGCACGCGCTGGTGCTCGATCTGCGCGGCAATCCCGGCGGCACGATCGACGAGGCCGTCGCGATCGCCGGACAGTTCCTGCCCAAGGGCGCGTCCGTCACGCGCACCGAGGGTCGCGCCACGGGCGTCGGACGCGACTACGTCGCGGCCGGTGCGCGCAGCGAGACGGGTTGGCCGCTCGCGGTGCTCGTGGATCGCGGCAGCGCCTCGGCGTCCGAGATCCTGGCGGGCGCGCTGCAGGATCACGATCGCGCCGTGCTCGTGGGCGACACCACGTTCGGCAAGGGTGTGGCGCAGCAGATCTACCCGCTGCGCGGCTCGCTCGCGGCGGTGCAGCTCACCGTGTCGCACTACCTCACGCCGAGCGGGCGCTGGATCCATCGCGACCACGCGGGCGCGATCGACGACGAGAGCGAGGACGACGAGGCGGGGCCCGAAGGGGCCGCTCCGAGCGCGCCGCCGCGCACGTTCACCACCGACGGCGGCCGTCCCGTGCCCGCCGGCATGGGGCTGGCGCCCGAACTGCGCGTGGCGGCCGACAGCACCGCACTGCGCCGCCGCATGGACCCGCGCCATCCGGGCGGGGCCGCGGGCGCGGCGCGCGACGCGCTCGCGCTCGACCCCGTGTTCCAGCGCGCGCTCGCGGTGCTGCAGAAGTCGCCCGATGCGCGCGGCGTGTTCGCCGCCGCGGGGGTGACGCCGCCGGTCGCGGGAGGCGTGCGTCGCTGACATGCCGATCGCCTATCTGTGTGACTTCGATGGCACGATCTCGCCGCGCGACATCGGCGCCGCGTTCGCCGAGCGGTTCTCGCCCGAGGGCGCGTCGGCGCGCGTGCCCGAGCTCGAGGCCTGGCTCGCGGGCCGCGTGGGACATCGCGAGTTGACCCGCGCGCAGTGCGCCCACGTGCGCGCACGCGAGGACGAGGCGCTCGCGTTCACGCGCGGGTTCCGGCTCGATCCGCGATTCGCGCCGTTCGTGCGCGAGGCGCTCGGGCGTGGCGACGCCGTCATGGTCGTGTCCGAGGGCTTCGACTTCTATCTGCGCGACCATCTCGTGCGCGAGGGACTGGGTGAACTGCCGTGGGCCGCGAACCGGCTGGTGTTCGGGCCCGACGATCGCGTGACGCCCGAGTTCCCGTTCGCCGATCCGGCCTGTGACGACTGCGGCAACTGCAAGGCGCAGCACGTGCGGCGTTATCGCAGCTACGGCTACTTCACCGTGCTCGTGGGCGACGGCGCCAGCGATCGCCACGGCGCGGCCGCCGCCGACGCGGTGCTCGCGCGCGGCTCGTTGCTCACGTGGTGCCGCGAACAGGGGATCGCGCACGAGGCCGTCGCCGACTTCGGCGACGTGGCCGAGTACGCGCGCCGTCAGGAGCAGATCGCCACGCGCGATCGGGGGAACCGCCCATGAACCACGACAAGCCCACCGCGCCGAGCGAGGCGGGACGCGAGGCCGACACGCACGGCGACGCGCCGGCGAGCGTGCCGGTGAAGCCGTTCACGATCGGCGGCGTCACCATGGATTCGCCGTTCGTGCTGGCGCCGCTCGCGGGCGTGTCCGACTCGCCGTTCCGTCGGCTCGCGCGCGAGCAGGGCGCGTCCGCGGTGTACACCGAGATGGTCTCGTCCGACGGGCTCGTGCGCGGCAGTCAGGCCACCATGGAGTACTGCGCGTTCGATCCGTCCGAGCGGCCGATCGGCATCCAGTTGTTCGGCAGCGACCCGGCCACCATGGCCGACGCCGCGCGCGTGCTGAGCGATCTGCCGCCCGAGCAGCGCCCCGACATGATCGACATCAACATGGGCTGCCCGGTGCGCAAGGTCGTGAACCGCTGCGCCGGGGCCGCGCTGCTGCAGGACGTGCCGCGCATCGCGTCCATCGTCGAGGCCATGAGCGCGGCCACGAGCCTGCCCGTGACGGCCAAGATCCGGCTGGGTTGGGACGGGAACTCGCGCAACGTCGTCGAGGTCTGCCGCGTGCTCGAGGCGGCCGGGGCCAAGGCGGTCGCGATCCACGCGCGCACGCGCGCCGAGAAGTTCGAGGGGCACGCCCACTGGGACATGATCGGCGAGGCCAAGGCCGCGATCCACATCCCGGTGATCGGCAACGGCGACGTGCGCACGCCCGACGACGCGGTGCGCATGCTGCGCCTGACCGGCTGCGACGGCGTCATGCTGGGCCGCGCCGCGTTCGGCGATCCGTGGGTGTTCAAGCGCATCCGTGCGCTGCTCGAGCACGGCACCGAGCTGCCGCCGCCCACCGCCGCCGAGCGGCTCGAGGCGGGCATCCGTCACCTGGGCATGATGGTCGAGGCGGTGGGGCCGGACCACGCCGCGCGTGAGATGCGCAAGCACGTCGCGTGGTACGTGAAGGGCCTGCCCAACAGCCACAAGGTGCGCGAGCAGATCAACCACACCCGCGGCGCCGACGCGATGGCCGACCTGCTGCAGCAGTACCTGGGCGACCTCGCGGCACGCGGGCTGTCCGCGTTCATGACCGATCCGTCGCTGCCCGTGGAGACGCCGCGTGCGTCCGGCTGAGCTCGCCAAGCTGCTGCGCGAGGTCAAGCGCGGCACCGTCGGGACCGCTGCCGCCGCGCGCCGGATCGCGCAGGCGCCGGTCGAGTCCATGGGCTTCGCCACGCTCGACCACCATCGCACGCTGCGCACGGGCTTCCCCGAGGTGGTGTTCGGTCTGGGCAAGACGCCCGCGCAGATGGTCGCGATCGTGCGGCGCCTGTACGCACGTCACGGCGTCGTGCTCGCCACGCGCGTGGACGACGCGGCGCGCGCCGCGCTCGCGGAAGCGTTCCCGCGCGCCGAGGTGCACGAGCTCGCGCGCTGCGTCGTGCTGCGCCGTCGGCCGCCGCGCCGTGTGGGCCGCGTGCTCGTGCTGTGCGCCGGCACGGCCGATCTACCGGTCGCCGAAGAGGCGCTGGTGACGCTCGAGGTCATGGGCAGTCGCGCCGAACTCATCGCCGACGTCGGCGTGGCCGGTCTGCACCGCCTGCTCGCGCACCGCGAGCGGCTGCGCGGCGCGCGCGCACTGGTCGTGGTCGCCGGACTCGAGGGGGCGTTGCCGAGCGTCGTGGGCGGGCTCACCGACCGGCCGCTCATCGCGGTGCCCACGGGCGTGGGCTACGGTTCGCACTTCAACGGACTGGCGCCGCTGCTCGCGATGCTCAACTCGTGCGCGGCGGGCGTGACCGTGGTCAACATCGACAACGGGTTCGGCGCCGGTTACGCGGCGCATCTGATCAACGTGGGAGCGGGGAGGACGCGGTGAGGCACGCGCACTTCGATTGCGTCTCGGGCATCGCGGGCGACATGACGCTCGCGGCCCTCGTCTCGGCCGGTTGGCCCGAGGCCGAACTGCAGGCGCTGCCGGCACGGCTGGGACTGACCGGCGTGGCGATCGTCGTCACCGACGTGCGCCGCGGACCGTTCGCGGCCAAGCACGTGGACGTGCGCTCCGACGAGAAGCAGCCGCACCGCCACCTGCACCACATCGACGCCATCCTCGATCGCGCCGACCTGCCCGTCCCGGTGCGCGACCGCGCCAAGGCGGTGTTCCGCCGTCTGGCCGAGGCCGAGGCCGAGGTCCACGGCAGCACCGTCCAGAAGGTGCACTTCCACGAGGTCGGCGCGGTGGATGCGATCGTGGACATCGTGGGCGTGCTGCTCGGGCTCGACGCGCTGGGCGTCACGAGCGTCAGCGCCTCGGTGCTGCCCCTGGGGAGCGGCTCGGTGGACTCGCAGCACGGCCGCATCCCCGTACCGGCCCCCGCGACCGCCCTGCTGCTGCGGGGCGCGCCGGTCGTGGGGGGCCCGGTCGAGGGCGAGCTCGTCACGCCCACCGGTGCGGCGCTCCTCATGACGCTCGCCTCGGGTTGGGGCGATCCGCCGGCCATGACGCTCGCGGCCGTGGGGACGGGCGCGGGGACCAAGGACTTCGCCGCGCACCCCAACATCCTGCGACTGCTCCTGGGCGAACGCGCCGCGTCCACGGTGGGCACGCGCACCGTCACCGTGCTCGAGACCGCACTCGACGACGCCAACCCGCAGTACGTCTCGGCCACCGTGCAATCCCTGCTCGCCTCAGGGGCGCTCGACGCCATGGTCGCCCCGGTCACCATGAAGAAGGGGCGCGCCGGACTGTGGCTGGTCGTGATCGCCGAGCCCGCCGACGCCCGTCGCCTGGCCGACCTGCTCCTGCGCGAGACCCCCACGCTGGGGGTGCGGTTCCGGGACGAGCAGCGCCTCGAGCTGCCGCGCCGGATCGTCGAGGTGGTCACCCCGTACGGCCCCGTCCAGCTCAAGGTGGCCCTCCTGCCCACGGGCGACGAACGACCCATGCCCGAGTTCGACTCGGTCCACGAGGCGGCGCTCCGCTCGGGCGCCACACATCATGAAGTCGCGGCCGCCGCCGTTCGGACCTATCACTCCGGCCCCATAGGGTCCTGAAACCTATTCAATCCCGGTCGCCATGTCCGACATTGGACACCTTTTGAACGGCATACCCTTGTGAATAGGTGAGTTGCCGAACGGCTCGCGACTTGTGATGTACCTAAAAACGGTTTGACATAGGCATGAACCAAGCCTAGCCTCTGTCACGTGCTGGGGTCACGGGGATCGTTCCCTCCGCCCCTCATCGCACCTCATATGCTCCGCGGCGTCCCCTCTCGCGTCCCGACTGGCAGCGGTCGGTCGCAGGGGATGCTCAAGATCGAGATACGCACAACATTGGGTTCGTCGTTCTCTGAACTGCCTAAAGAGAGCGTCGGACAGCGGGAAGGGGGGATTCGGCTCAGCGCAGCCATAGCCGTCGGAAAGCTCTCGAGTGTCGAGCTCCGTCGGCGTTTTGTTTTTGCGACACCTCGCTCGCAATCCGTCCTTCGGAAGACTTCGCATTGCCCATGCATTGCGACGATGGAGGTAGTCACATGAAGAAGCCGTTCGTCGCGCTCCTGCTCCTGATCGGTGCAGCCGCGATGGTGGCCAGCAACGCGTTCGCCCAGGCCGATGACCTCGGCATCAAGCTGGTGAACGCGAAGATGGTGAAGGAGCAGATCAATTCCCGCGCCTCGCGCCTCGGCGTGTCGGCGGGTCCTGATCCCGACTCGGTGTACGTCGGCAAGTCCTTCACCAATCACACGGCCGCCGACAACTACTGGAACATCTACACCGGTAACTATTTCCCCGGCACCAACGATCCCACGAACGCCTTCTGGGACTGGGACAACTCGGTCGGTATCCAGGCCGCGGACTCCCTCCAGGGCTGGTGGCCGCTCCACCGCCAGTACAACTCGGCCGGTGGTCTGACCCTGACGGACGACAACCGTCCGTGGTGGGCGATCGATCACGGCAACATCGCCAACTACGTCCTCTCGCAGCAGTCGTCTGCGAAGCGTACGTTCGGCGTCGTGGGTATCTGGCACGCGGACGCCGGCAACACGGCGGGCAACGCCGTCAAGTGGTCGCCGCTCAGCGGCACCAAGTCGGCGTGGTGCGGTCTCCGTCAGCACGGCGACAACACGCACATCGACGCCGTGACGGGCAACGCGTTCAATCAGAACGTGGTCGCCGCGCTGCACGACGGTGGCGCGGGTGGTGGTGGTTCGAACAACAACTTCCCGGGCTACCCGGACCAGATCGACCAGATGCTGTATCGCGACATCGCGATCACCAGCAGCCAGTCGCTGGCCGTGTCGTTCCTGTACCGCACGCGCATGTCGACGTCGATCGGTACGACGGCTTCGACGCGTACGGGCTGGTTCCATGGCGACCCGCTCGCCGTGACGGCCGGCAACTTCATCAGCAGCTCGGCCGCGGGCGCCAACGCGCCGAAGGATTCGTTCATGGTGTACGTCGGCGCGCCGGTCAACGACGCGGCGTGTGTGTACTCCGACGGTACGACGCGTGCGGTCTACGACAAGCAGCGTCGCTGGTTCTCCGAGGTCCTCAAGGTCTTCGGTGCCGGCAACACCTACTACGAGATCTTCGCGGCTGCGGGTAACAACCCGACCGACACCCTGACGGTCACGCCGAACTCGGCGTCGATCACGGTGCCGGCCGCCAACATCGCCGCGATCCTGTCGCCGGCGTCGTCGGGCAACGTGCGTCTCGTGTTCCGCGTGAAGACGAACCGTGGCTTCTCGGATTCGGATTCGCGCGCTTCGGGCTACACCTCGTGGGGCTGGGGCGCCGTGCAGATCGACGACGTCACCATCGACACGGGTGCCGGTCCGGTCGTCATCGGTAACTTCGAGGGTGCCGAGCAGAGCGGTGTCAATGCGATCGACAACCGCTTCCCGCTGCCCCCGGGTCTCGCGAACAACGACGTGTGGCGCTCGACGGGCAAGCCCCCGGGCGAGTACATGCACGTCGAGAACCTGGCCAACCTGACCTACAACGATCTCTGTGGCCCGGCGAACTCGCCTTCGCGTGGCTGCAACATCGGCGGTCTGGTCATCACGGCCGGTAACCATGATGACGGCGAGAACGCGGGCGATTCGCGCTTCACGGCGTTCCGCGAGATCTCGCACAACATCATGTCGCCCACGATCAACCTGCTGGGTGCCGGTGTCGGTGGTGCGACGCCGAACTCGATGGGCATCACGTCGTCGATCGCCAGCGCGTCCGACGACATCATGATCTGGTACGACATCTACGCCGGTATGTTCAACCTGCAGTTCTCCGGCGAGACGTGGTCCTTCGGCTCGCAGTCGTACCCGGCGACGCAGCCGAACGGCGCCAAGGTGTGGGGCCAGCCGGACTACCCGGGCTTCATCGTGTTCAACCCGGAGCCGCAGTGCTTCACGGACGTCGAGCCCTTCGCCGGCAACGGCAAGCCGCTCCGCACGTCGAACGCGTCGGGTCTGCCCGATTCGCTGCGCTTCTTCCTGGCGCACCAGCAGCAGTGCTTCCGCTTCGCCATCTCGCTCGGTTGCAACTCGAACGAGGGTGGTTACTTCGACAACGCGTCGCTGGCGTTCGTTGACATCCCGGGCGTCCCCGGTCAGGCCAGCGCCGGTAACACGGTCACGCTGGGCTCGATCTCGAGCGACATCTGGCAGATGGTGAACGACACGTTCCCCGCGAACGAGACGGCCGGCCTCCCCGGTACCGCCGCGTTCGACACCACGGGCGCTCTGATCCGCACGGGTCTGAACAACGCCCAGGCGACGGGTAACCTGCTCCGCTTCGACATCCCCGGTGACTCCACGGTCGTCGTCGCGGGCAACGCCACGGTGAGCGCGGGTGATCCGACGTCGCCCACGGTCCGCGTGGACATGGTGTTCCGTATCCTTCCGGGTCCGGGCAACTACCAGATCGCCGCGGGTCGTAGCATGGCTCCGGGCGGTGTGCCCTCGGGTACGCTGCTGCAGGTGCCGCAGAACCAGGCCGCGGTCGCGGTCGCCGGTGACGCTTCGTTCTGGGGCCAGTACATGGCGAACCCGGGCGAGGTCTCGGCTGGCTCGCACAACGGAGGCACGAGCTGGGATCCGCTCACGTGGAACTCGGCCCGTTGCGACACGGCTCAGGCGCGTATCTTCCCGGTCGGCGGCGCGGTGCCCACGGGTACCGGTCTGACGTCGGGTTCGTGGATGAGCATGTACCACGAGTCGGATCCGAAGTACGCGACGCTCGGCGTTGCGAAGAACCAGTGCTTCGTGGTCGACACGACCAAGGCTGGCAACGGCACGAACGTGATCTGCAACGGCACGGTGCCGGCGTGGCTCACGACGGTCCCGGCGTCCCGTACGGGCTGGGATGGTCTGTCGACGACCCTCGAGTGCAGCAAGATCATCCCCGATGGTCTGCTCACCCCGGGTTCGCACGTGCAGTACTTCTTCCGTAAGTCGCTCGCGGCGGATCCGCTCCTCGCTTACGCGATGTGCCCGGATACGAACCTGATCTACCCGCAGACGAGCGAAGGCAACAACGACGGTCACCGTTGGCAGCAGTTCTCGGTCCTGCCGGACCGCTGGAAGGCTTCGACCTTCGGTGGCGCCGGTGCGGCCTGCATGCTCTACATCGACCTGAACGACCGTCGCGGCAACGAGCGCGTGTTCGTCTCGGCGATGGACTCGATCGGTGCCACCGCCGCTGCGAAGCGTGGTGCGCACAACGGTTGGTCGGCCCCGGGCACGACGGTCATCACGAGCCTCAACGTGAAGAACGACATGTCGGTCGCCGTGAGCAACAAGAACTCGCAGCCCGGTAGCACGTGGGACATGTACGGTGTGAAGGCCTCGGAGTCGCTGACGACGTCGGCCGGCGCCCCGGGCAGCCGTCTCGCCAACCGCACCGGCCTCGCGCTGGCGGCGGGCCGTGAGTCCAAGCAGGGTCCGACCCCGGATATGCTCCGCGCGTACTACCGCGTGGTCGCGATCCTCTCGGGCGACCTGAGCTCGGGCGTCCTCGGACCGTTCACCAACCGCAGCCAGGACGACTGTGCCCTCTTCGCCGATTACGTCACGTCGGCGTCGGGTTCGGCGCAGCCGCGCGGTCTGTTCGTGCAGGGTGACGGCTTCGGTCAGTCGGAGAAGGCTGCCGCTGGCCAGGCTGCTTCGCACGGTACGCTCATGACCGACAAGCTGGGTGCGATCTTCCGTAACCCGGCCTACCAGTCGCTCTCGGGCAACACGAACGACTGTGCGGACATCCTCACCACGACGAACCTGACCACCAACGCTGACATCTACGGCGTCGCGAACACCTGCTTCTGGTCGAACGACGTGTGGCAGCGTAACCCGGCGATCGGCGAGACGGTCGAGGGCGCGTTCTATGAGAACGTCGGCCTCAACGGTCCGTACGTGTCGGAGGTCGTCAAGCCGGCGACCGCGCTCCGTAACTGGGTCGCGGCGACGTCGGGCTACGAGATCGAGCACCTTTACAGCCGGTACTGCGATACGAACAACGGTCGTCTCGCGTACTACTACTACATGCTGAACAAGGTGTTCGGCGGTGTCTGCCAGCTGACGGGCGCTCCGTCCGCGACGCTGGATACGCCGCAGGGTGGCCGTTCGTACTCGAACTTCATGAAGATCGGTAACTCGGTCATGAAGCAGGGTACGTCGTTCGTCCGCTTCAGCGTGGCGAAGGCCGGCCGCGTCCAGGTCTCGATCTACGACGTCACCGGTCGTAAGGTCCGCAACCTGGCCGATCGCGTCTTCCCGGCTGGCGAGCACTCGATCCAGTGGGATGGCAGCGACGACGCTGGCAGCAAGGTGGCGCGTGGCGTGTACTTCGTGCGCAGCAGCGTGCAGAAGGACGCCGGCCGCATCATCGTGCTGAACAACTAAGTCGGCTGTTGCAGTGAACCGGAGGGCGGGGAGCGATCCCTGCCCTCCGGGCTTTTGGGGTCCGACCGCGCCCCCGATGAGCCTCGGCTCGTCGGGGGCGCGTGCGTTCCGGCCCGCCGACCCTGCGAGCCCCGAAACGGTCGCGGGCGGCACAGGGGGGGCGTACGAGCTCCCACCCGGCGGGGCCCTGCGCCGCATGGCGCGGTGGCCGACCTGCGCGATGGGGTGCCCCCGGGGCTGCTCCCGAAATCCTCTTCCGCCGCATTCTCCGGAGGGGGTAATCTGATCGGACTCCCGCGACCGGTCGGGGCGGCAAGTGGCAGCGCGCGCGCGGCTTGACGCCTCTGGGGGGGCGTCGTAGCCTGCCCCCCACTTCCTTCTCACACTGACTGGGCGTGCTGGGGGGCGCGAATGCGCTTACGTGTCGGGGCTGTACTTTGCCTATTTCTCGCGATCTGGGGTGCCGGCTGCCGCAAGGCCGTCGCGCCCGTTCTGGACAACGTGGCGCCGGAGACGTGGATCGTCGCCGCGCCCCAGGACACCATCACCACCCGTGACGACCTGAACATCCCGGTCCGTCCGGGCATCGGGCGCATCCCGGTCCGCTTCCACATGTACTGGGCGGGCGCGGATCGCGACGGTCAGGTCTCCGGCTACTACTTCGCGGTCGTCGAGACGCTGCCCGTGCCGCCCGAGGGCGGCATCAGCGTGCCGTCGCTGCCCGGGCCCAAGGCGCGTGACTACCAGTTCACCACCAAGACGGACAGCATCTTCATCTTCCGTGCGTCCGAAGAGGTGAGCGAGCGCCAGCACGCGTTCTACATCTACGCGGTGGACAACAAGGGCCGTCCCGACCCGACCCCGGCCCGCTTCATCTTCAGCTCGTACGACCGCTTCCCGCCGCTCGCCGTGATCGAGGAGCTGCGCGCGGTCGGTACGGTCTATCAGCTGCTCCCGGGCGGCGGCGTGCAGGCGGTGCAGCGCAGCTACACCGTGACGGACTCCTTCGAGATCAAGGAGTCGCATCCGGTGCCGCGCGACACCGTGCCCGGCAACGCCGTGCTCACCATGCGCTGGCGCGGCGAGCCCACGATCCCCAGCACCGTCGTCACGGGCTTCCGCTACAAGCTCGACGAGTCGTCGTTCAACGTCGCGGACTCGTCGGTCAAGACCGCCACGTACAACACGGGTGTGGGCCTCGACAAGATCAACCCCGGCCAGAAGATCTTCACCCTGCGCGCCATCGGTCAGTCCGGCTGGCGTGGGGAGTCCACGCGCTGGTTCCAGATGAACTTCGCGCCGGACACGTGGTTCGCGGGCCCGGATCCCAACGACCCGCTCGCCGGCTGGCAGACCTACACCGACGGCAACGGCAAGCGCTACTGGTTCATCGATCGTGAAGCGACGGGCTGGACCACGTTCCAGGGTGTGCCCGGCACGCAGATCGGCCCCGATTCCGCCCGCGTGCTGCCCGCCTCGCGCGCCGAGCGCAAGACCTTCTTCGAGATCTACAACAATCGCCTGTGGCTGCATCAGGAGGGCGATACGGTGAACATGAACTCGTGGGTCATCTTCCCGACCGGCGGGTTCGACCGTGATTCGCCGTACCGCGTGCGCGTCAACACGTCGTTGCTGCCGCCGGCCCTCGTGGGCCTGCCGGTCACGACGCCCGGCCCCGCGAACGGCTCGCCGACCGGCTTCCGTATCCAGGTCAAGGTCAAGGGCGGCACCAAGTCCAGCAATCGCGTGGACCAGCCGACCGAGACCACGACCTACCCGGTCATGGACCCGGCCTCGGTGTTCCACAACCCGATCACCAACGGCTACTGGGGTGTGACCTCGTCGGGCAAGGCGTACGCCGTCGTGCGCGCCGAGGACGGTGACGGCACCGTGGATCGTCGCGTCGATCAGCGCCCCGGCGACGCCGCCGGCATCGTGGATCGCGTGGACGGTGGCACGGGTTCGCCCGAGGACGTCAACCTGCGCTCCAAGGTGCTCACGTTCTTCGTCGACCGTGCGCCGGTGCTGAACCGCGCCGCGGGCTCCGGCTTCGTGCCCGCGACCAACGCGACGATCGCCAACCGCACCATCACGGGTTGGAACATGCCGGCCACGGACGTGGACCAGTACGACCCGAACAACGCCTCGGCGAACAAGGTCGGTGGTACGCCGCCGTACGGTGCGATCCTGCGACGCAAGATCGCCATCCTGGGCAAGCTCACCGGTAGCGGTGGCACCAAGGACACGTGCTACGTGGTGCCCAACGTGTTCCTGGCCCCCAACAACATCGGGTTCACGATCCCGTCGTACATCGCCACGGGCACCATCACGCTGCGCGTGCGCCTGTGCGACTGCATCGAGTGCGACGATCTCGATTGGCCGATCGCCTGCGGTCGCGACGTGAACATCGCCGAGCCGCGCCCGAACACCGGCCGCTGCGTCGAGACCGACATCCCCTTGCGCCTGACCGCGGCCGAACCCGCCGCGCTCGTCGGACCGGATGCTGCGACCCAACGACCGGGGTCACCTTCGGATCCAGGTAGGAGGCAGTGATGAACGCCAAGTCCTTGCGTACCGCCCTCGTGGCGGGCGCGCTCGTCGTGTTGGGGGGACTGGCGCTGTCCGGTTGCTCCAAGGACAAGCTCAAGACCACCCGCTTCGAGAACCTCCCGCCGTCGGTCGAGCTCACCAACGCTCCCACGTCGGCCGATCGCAGCAACCCGTACTTCTATGCGTACCGCGTCAACTGGGCCGGTAACGACCCCGACGGTCGCATCGACCACTACGAGTACTGCATCGACCCGACGGCGACGGACTCGGTCTGGATCAAGACGAAGAAGAACGAGGAGATCATCTTCTTCAAGGCGTCGCAGCCCGATCCGGTGACGGGCACCGTGACCCCGACGGCCTCGGACTTCCACGAGTTCGTGCTCAAGGCCGTGGACGATCAGGGGGCGCAGTCGGCCCGCCGCTCGCGCGTGTTCTACTCGTACACGATCGCGCCCACGGTGGCGATCCTGAACCCGGCGCCGAGCGCGCTGCTGCGTGCGCAGGTCACCCCGTCGGTGCGCATCGACTGGACGGGTGCCGACGCGGACGGCCAGTTCTCGCAGAAGCCGGTCAAGTACAAGTACCGCATGATCGAGCTCAACACGGACAACGAGTTGTTCCTCGCGTTCCCCGATTCGCTGCGGCGTCTCGAGGCCTCGCGTGCCTGGGCGGGCTGGGATTCCACGAGCGCGGACACGCAGTTCGTCCAGTTCACGAACCTGACGCCGTCCAAGAGCTACCTGTTCGTGCTCATCGGCTTCGACGAGGCGGGCGCCTACAACCCGGTCTGGAGCCTCAACTCGAACATGCTGGCGCTCACGGCCGGTTTCGCCAGCTCGAACGGCCCGCGCATCCACATCTACAACACCTACATCGACTTCGCGTACGCGAGCGGCGGTTACACGGCCGACCCGCTGCGCGAGATCCCGATCGAGGTGCCCACCAACCGGGCGATCACCGTGAACTGGGACGCCGAGCCCTCGCCGGGTTCGCGCATCCAGGCGTTCCGCTGGATGGTGGACGGCAACATCAACGACCAGTCGCCCCGCACCGACGAGCTGAACGACTACGTGCACTGGAGCCAGAGCAGCCCCACCATGCCGAACTCGGTGACGCTGCGCGGGTTCGATCCCGGCGTGCACAAGTTCTACCTCGAGTGTGCGGACAACAACGGCCAGAAGAGCCTCGGTATCCTCAAGATGACCGCGGTCACGCCGGCGTTCAACAAGCCGCTCCTGATCGTGGACGACACCCGTCTCGAGGTCGACAAGTTCTCGGCGGGCTGTCCGACCAACTACACGAAGCCGTGGCCGGCGCGCGCCGAGTTCGACACGTTCATGTTCGCGCGCGGTGGCGGCACGTGGCGCTGCACCAAGCAGGCGGGCACGTTCGTCACGCCGCCGGGCCTGTTCGCGGGCTACGCGTTCGACACGCTCGGCACGCGTCTGGGTCTCGAGAACCCCACCAACGGCGTGCTGCTGTCGCGCATCGGCGCCTACCAGAACATCATCTGGCTCGTGGACGATCAGGGTTCGCAGTACACCGAGAACCTCGATCAGGGCATCTTCCCGGTGACCGCGCTGTTCTCGATGAGCGGTCCGGGTCGTGCCAGCACGCTCGCCGCCTACCTGCAGCTCGGCGGTCGCGTGTGGCTGGCCGGTGGTGGCGCGGCGTACGCGTCGCTCATCAACTTCGATCGGCGCACGAACAACCAGGGCCAGACCACGGTGTTCGCCAACTCGACCGGTGAGCTGGTGCCGAGTCGCGTCATGTACGACGCCGCGCACTGGCGGTCGAGCCTCGGCATCACGAAGAGCGGTATCAACACCTACCGCTACGACTACACCGTGTTCCGCGGCGCCGGGAACACCAACCCGGTCACCTACAACGTGACCCCGGGTTGGTCGCACTACAATCGCTACGTGAACAACAACGCCGGCGGTACGCTCACCTCGCCCAACTACTCCAAGTTGCCGGCCGAGATGCGCTGGAAGACGCCGGCCACGGACGCCATCCCGCCGACGCGTGTGACCACGGCGTCGTCGCTGTTCTACACGACGTCGTTCCCGTGCGAGTACCTCCTGTCGAACAACTCGATCCTCGAGGACGTGAATCCGGATCCCGAGGTCACGGATGAGCGTGCGGTGCTCGACACGCTCTACCAGGCGCAGGGCGTCGTGCTGCTCACCAGCCCGAACCGCGCGCCGACGATGACCTACTACCACGGCTCCGAGTCGAACCAGTTCGTGTTCTCGGGCTTCAGCCTGTGGCAGTACGCGCGCCCGGACTGCATCTCGCTGATCGACTTCGTGCTCCAGGACATCTGGGGGATGACGCGTCAGCCCATCGTCCGTGGCACGGCCGATCTGGCCGGTCGCAACGGTGCCCCGCCGGCCCGTCGCGTCGTGACCCCTGCACAGCGTTCCGTCAGCGCGGGCCAGCCGCTCCGCGGCGGCTCGCCGGAGTGACCATGACCCAGTCCCGTTCCGGTGGCGCCCTGCGCGCCGCCGTCCTCGCCGTGACGCTCGCCCTGGTGGGCGGCGTCATGGCGCGTCCGGTCCACGCCGCCTCGAACGTCCCCGACATCCCCGTGTGGTCGAACGTCGGCGCGTGGCAGGACAGCACCCTCATCTTCAAGAGCCGCTGCGCCGGCAGCTTCAAGGGCCCGCTGCCCGACAGCCTCGCGACCCGCTCGCGCGCGGTGACCGTGCGCTTCCTGCGCGATCGTCGCACCGAGGCGAGGTCGGACTTCGGCGGCTATCGCGTGTATCGCATGACGAACACGCCCGACAGCGCCAAGGCCGTGCTCATCCGCCGCTACTCGCTCAACGTGGGCAGCGATCTCACGTGGCGCATGTCGCGGCTGAACCCGACCGACATGACCTACCGCTGCAACGGCGGCATCGTGCACGACAGCGTCGTCACGTTCGTGGACCCCGACTCGAGCGGTCAGTACGTGAAGGTCTGCCGCAAGCCGGGCACCGTGGGCGGTCGTTGCGAGACGCCGGGTGATTCCGTGTTCGTGCTGTCGGCCCCTCCGGGACCGCACGACGGCTTCCTCGTGTGGTACTCGGTCACGATCGAGCGCCGCAACACGACCGACGCCGACTACGAGGACCTGTTCCTGCCCGACACGCTCGACGCGTTCGCGCGCTGCGGCACGCCGGGGGTGCGCAACACCTGTCCGAACCTCAACCACAAGCTGCGCAACCTCACCGGTCCGGTCGAGCCCACGTCGGGCCCCGCGCTGGATCTGCAGCGCGTGCTCGCGGTGCCGAATCCGTACCGCGGCTCCGAGGTCTGGGATCGCCCGGGTCAGTCCGAGGTGCACTTCGTCAATCTGCCGGCGCAGTCGCGCATCCGCGTGTACACGCTCGCGGGCGACCTGGTGCGCGTCCTCGAGCACAACGACCCCGTCCACGACTTCGAGCGCTGGGACCTGCGCAACGCGTCGGGCCAGCCGGTCGTGTCGGGCATCTACATGTATCGGGTCGAATCGGGCACGTTCCACTATCAGAATCGCCTGATCGTCATCCGCTGACGTACGAGGGCCCGCGCGAGGAGCGCGGGCCTTCGTGTTCGTGCTCGCCTCCGTGCGGCGTCGTCGCGACGTCCCACGCGCCGCATCCGTGACACGGGATCCGTCATGTCCGACTCCGGGGAACGCATGACCCTGCAAGCCGAAGTGCTCGTCGTCCGCGGTGACATCGCGGAGTCGCGCCACCGCGTGCAGGCGGTCGTGGTCCATGCCGACGGCGACGTGCGCGCCGCCACCGACGACGTCGCCCGCGTGACCTCGTTCCGATCGGCCGCGAAGCCGTTCCAGCTGTTGCCGTTCGTCGAGCGCGGGCACGCCGATGCCCTGGGCGTGACGGACCGTGAACTGGCGATCATGGCCGCATCGCATTCGGGCAGTCGCATGCATCTGGACCTCGTGCGCGGCCTGCTGTCACGGCTCGGCCTCGAGGCCCGGCATCTCGCATGTGGTTATCACGACCCCATGGACGCGCAGTCGCTCGAGGACCTGCGCCTCGATCCGTCGCTCAAGAGCGCCCTCTACAACAACTGCTCGGGCAAGCACGCCGGCATGCTCGCCGCCTGCGTGGCCGAGGGCTGGCCCGTCGAGGGCTACGAGCGGCCCGAGCATCCGCTGCAGCGGTTGCTGCTGCACACGGTCGCCGAGTGCTGCGGCGTGGACCCCGCGACCGTGCAGCTGGGCGTGGACGGCTGCAGCCTGCCGGTGTTCGGTCTGCCGCTCACGACCATGGCGTTCGGCTATGCGCGTTTCGCGCGGGCCATCGCGCAGGGGGGCGACCGCCGGGAGACCGCGCTGCAGCGGATCGGTCGGGCCATGGCGGCGCACCCGACCGTGGTCGAGGGCGAGGGACGGCTCGCGACCGACCTCATGGCGGCCACGGGTGGGCGCATCGTCGCCAAGAGCGGGGCCGAGGGCCTGCTCTTGGTCGCCGACCCGTCCCGCCAGGAGGGTGTCGCCATCAAGTGCGAGGACGGCGCCATGCGCGCGCTGGGGCCGGTCTCCGTCGGGTTGCTGGAAATGCTCGGGGTGGTGACCCCCGCCGAAGCGGGAGGGCTCGCCGCCCACCGGCGGACCCCGGTCACGAACGCCGCCGGGGCGGTGGTCGGGCATCTCGAGGCGCGGGTCGGGGCGACCTCCGGAGCCCACGTCAGGGCCTGAAAACCGCCCGGAACCGTTGTATCATCAAGGATATGCGCCTCCACCACGCCCTGCCTTCGCTGGCCCTCGTCCTCGCCCTCGCCGTGCTCGCCCCGTCCGCACGGGCCGCCGATCTCGGCCACGGCCGACTCGACCCCCGACTCGCCTACGCGCTCGCGCCCGGGGCCGAGCCCGTGGCCGTGTGGGTGGAGTTCACGGACAAGGGGGCGACGAGCCCGCGCGATCTCGTGGCGCGACTCGCCGCCGCCGAAGCCGCGCTCACGCCCGAGGCGCGTCGCCGTCGCGAGAAGGCGCACGTCACGCCGATCGTGGACGAGCTCGACCTGCCGATCGAACCCGCCTATCTGCAGTCGCTCGAGGCCAAGGGTTACGCCTACTACGGGGCGTCGCGTTGGTTCAATCGCGTCGCCGTGCGCACGTCGGGCGATCGGCTCGCGCAACTCGGCACGCTGTCGTTCGTGCGTCGCGTCGCACCGGTCGAGCTCGCGCTGCGCCGCGCGCCCGAAGCGGCACTCGACGAGACGACCGAGGGCCTGTCGGTGGCCTCGCCGCGGCGCGGCGCCGCGCCCACCGCGGTGCAGGTCAACTACGGCCGCACGCTGGGACAGATCCAGCGGCTCAACATGGTCGCGGTGCACGACTCCGGCTACACCGGCGTCGGCGTCAACGTGTGCCTGCTCGACGACGGCTTCAACTGGTATCGCAAGCACGAGGCGCTCAAGAGCATCCCGGTCGCCAGCGGCCGCACGCGCGACTTCGTGCGCGGGGTCTCGAGCGTGCAGGACACCGCGTCGGCGTTCGCGTCGTACTTCGTGCACGGCACGATGACCCTGAGCGCGCTCGCCGGCCGCAAGGACGGCGTGTACATGTCCACGGCGCCCGGTTGCAACGTGATCCTGGGGCGCACCGAGGACGACGGCTCCGAGAAGCCCATCGAGATGGTGTATTGGGCGCAGGGTGCCGAATGGGCGGATTCGCTGGGCGCCGACGTCATCAGCACGTCGCTCGGCTACAACCTGTTCCCCGACAGCGCCGGCACCGACCTCACGTACCCCATGCTCGACGGGCACACCTCGATCATCACCCGCGCCGCGAGCATCGCCGCCGCCAAGGGCATCCTGGTGGTGGTCTCGGCCGGCAACGACGGCAACAACGCCGCCGTGGGGCGCAAGGTCAGCGCGCCCGCCGATGCCAACGGCGACAGCGTGATCGCGATCGGAGCGCTGGATTCGCTCGGCGTGCGCGCGAGCTTCTCGTCCAAGGGGCCCACGTACGACGGTCGCATCAAGCCCGATCTGTCCGCGCAGGGCGTGGCCGTGCTGCTCGCCTCGACCTCGGGCAATCCCAACAACTACACGCGCGCCAGCGGCACGTCGTTCTCGTGCCCGCTCACGGCGGGCGTCGCCGCGTGCCTCATCCAAGCGCGCCCCACGTGGCCCCCGGTGCTCATCATCCAGGCGCTCAAGCGCACGGCGTCGAACGCCGCCACGCCCGACACGCTCACGGGCTGGGGCATCCCCGACGGGCTCGCGGCGCTGCGCTATCGCCCCGACACGCTCGGAGTGCCCGACGGCCCCGGGCCGCTGGCGCTCGCGTTCAGCGGTCCCAATCCCATGCGTCCCGGCCAGGCCGCGCGCGTGCGCTTCGCGCTCGATGCCGGTCGTCCCGCCTCGAGCTATCGCCTGCGCGTGCTCGATGCGGCGGGTCGGCAGGTGCGCGATCTGGGGACGGGCGCCCTCGGTGCCGGTGGCGTGATCGATCGCACGTGGTCCGGCGACGACGCCTCCGGTCGCGCGGTCGTGCCGGGCCTGTACTTCCTGGTGCTCGATGCCGCGGGTGAGCAGCGCTCGGCCCGCGTCGTGGTGCTGCGTTGAACGGAACCTCGCGTGTGCGTTCGCCTCGGATGATCCCCATGCTCCGTCGTGCCCGTCGTCTCGCGCTCCATGGCGCCGTGTTGTCGTTGCTCGTGCTCGGACCCGCGCACGCCGGTCCCTTCGAGGCCACGCGCGTCACGCTCAAGAACGGTCTGCGCGTCGTGCTCGCGCCCGATGCGCAGGCGACCGCGGTGGACGCGGCGCTGTGGTTCCCGGCCGGCTCGCGCCACGAGAAGCCCGCGCAGCAGGGGCTCGCCGTGCTCGCGGCGCGCCTCGCGTTCCGCGACGGCAGTGACGATGCGCTCGCGCCGCTCACGCGCGTGGGCGGCACCGGCGCGCTCGTGTCCACGCCCGACTACACCAGCTTCTCGGCCACGGTGCCCGCGACCGCGCTCGATCGCGCGCTGGGCTTCCTCGCCGATCGCGCGCCCGAGGGCGCCACGAAGCCGCAGGACCTCGCCGGCGAACGCGCCGCGCTGCGCGCCGATCGTGCGCGACTCGATCGTCCGCCGGTGCCGAGCGCCATCGCGCAGTTGTGGTCCGCGGCGTGGCCCGGGCATCCGTACGCACGCACGGGTGCCGCGCCGTCGCCGGGGTCCGAGACGATCACCGCGGGCGACGTGGACGCGTGGCGTCGGTCGCGGCTCGGGTTCTCGAACGCGGTGCTCACGATCACCGGGGCGTTCGACGCCGACAGCGCGCTCGCCCTCGTGCGGCGGCGCTTCGAGTCGCGCCCCAGGTCGGCCGCGCTCGCCCCCGTGACCCTGCCGGCCGCGCGTGCCCCCAAGCGCGCCGTGGATCGCATGGCGCTGCCGGTGCGGCTGTGTCTGGTGGGCTGGCGGGCGCCGTCCATGAGCGATGCGGATGCGGCCGCACTCGAGGTGCTCGCGGCGTGGCTCGGTGACGGGCCGTCGGCACGACTGCCGCGCGCGCTCGTGAAGGACTGGAACGTCGCGCTCGAGGCGCAGGCCGGTGTCGTGCTGCAGCAGGAGGGTTCGCTGCTGTGGACGCTCGCGGTGGTCGCGCCCGAGACCGATTCGACCGGTGTCGAGACGACGTTGTTCGATGCCGTCTCCGGGGTGACCCGTCAGGCCCCCGAGACCGCGAGCGTCGATCATGCGCGTCGCGGCCTCGAGACCTCGATCGCGTTCGCGCTGCAGACCGCGCGTCAGCGCGGTCAGGCGCTGGGCGAGGCCGAACTGCTCGTGGGCGAGGGTGCGGCCGCGCGACGACTCGAGGCGATCGCGCGTGTGACGCCCGCCGATCTGCAGCGTGTCGCCGCGCGCGTGCTCACCGAGGCGAACCGCGCCGTGCTCTGGGTGCTGCCGAGCGACGGAGGTGCGCGATGAACACGTTCCTGCGCGCGCTCGTCCTGAGCCTGGGGCTCGTCGTCACCGCGCACGCCGCGCTGCCGTCGCGACCCGCGCCGGTGTCGCGCACGCTCGCGAACGGCCTGCGCGTCGTCGTCCTGCCCAGGACGGGGCTGCCCCTGGTGCAGGTGCAGCTGCAGGTGCCCGCGGGATTGTCCGCCGAGGGCGAGGGTCAGTCCGGGCTCGCGTGGATCACCGCGCAGTCGCTGCGTCAGGGCACCAGCTCGCGTTCGGCCGAGGACTTCGCGACCGAACTCGACACGCTCGGCGCCACGTTCGCGGTCAACGTCACGCGCGATGCCGCGCAGGTCGTGTTGGGGGCGCGTCGCGAGCAGATTGGCGCGGTGCTCGAGCTCATGAGCGACGCGGTCGTGAACCCGCTCTTCGACGAGGACGCGTTCCAGGTCACGCGCCGTCAGGTCGCCTCGCAGCTGGGGCAGGCCGCGCGCACGCCCGCGACGATCGCCGACGAGCGGGTCGCCACCCTGGTGTTCGGGGCGCATCCGTACGCGCATCCGCTGCGCGGCACGCTCGAGGTGCTCGTGGGCACCACGCGCGATCACGCGCGCACGTTCCATCGCGACCACTGGCGGCCCGATCGCGCGGTGCTCGTGATCGCGGGCGAGGTCGAACCCGAGGCCGCGTTCGCGCAGGCCGACGAATGGTTCTCGCGCTGGAGCGGCAAGGCCCAGCCGATCGCCGACGTCGCCCTGGCCGCGCCGCGTCGCGGGTCCTGGCTCGAGGATCTGGCCACGAGTCCGGTCGTCGAAGTGCGTCTGGGTCTGCGCGCCCCGGGGCGTGCGGCCACGGAGTTCGCGTCGTGGTCGATCGCGCGCGAAGCGCTCGAGCACGACCTGCTGCCGGCCGAAGCGCACGCGACGCTCTTGGCCGGTCGGGACGCCAGCATGCTCGTCGTGAGCGCGAGCGCGCGACCGGAGTCCACCGCCGTCGTCGCGCTGCGACTGCGGCGCGCGCTCGAGGCGGTCGGGCGTGACGCCGACGTCTGGAGCGCGGCGCGCACGCGTGCGATCGGTGCCTGGGCGATGAGCCTCGAGACGTTGGGGCAGTGGTCCTCGTCGTGGCTGGCGGGTGCGATCGTCGGTCTGGGGGACGATCACCTGTCGCGTCAGACCGATGCGCTGGCATCGGCGGCGCCGACGCCGGTCGTCGCGGCCGTCCGCGATGGCGCGGTGACGCTGCTGAGCGGGCCCGCCGCGCGCATGAAGGGACGACTCGCGGGGCTCGGTCGTGTGGACACGCTTTCCGCCGAGGGCGTGAGCGTGGCGCAGGCCGCCGAGGCCGCGAAGCCGATCACCGACGAGATGCGCCAGCGCGGTCGCCAGCTCGTCGGCATGGCGGTGCAGGCGCACGGCGGGATCGCGCACCTCAAGACCGTGTACGTGTCGCAGGCCGAGTACGACGTGCAGCTCTCGGCGGCCGGTCGCGCGCTCTCGAGCGAGCTGCGCGAGTTGCGCGTCGACCCCGATCGCTTCGTCTCGACCACGCGCATCTTCGATTTCGAGACGCGTCAGGTGCTCGATCGTCAGCGCGGCTGGCTGTTGTCCACCGCGGGGGATTCCGCCTCCATGGTCGATGCGGACAGCACCATGCTCGGCAACCTGCGCGCACAGCTCGAGGGCGACCTCGTGCACGTGCTGCGTGCGGCCGCCGCGCCCGAGGCCGCTCCGGTCGCGACGGGTAAGGCCGTCGTGGACCGCACCGCGGTCGAGCGCGTGGAGTACACGACGCGCAGCGGCGCGCGCCAGCGCCTGTCGCTCGACGAGGCGACGCATCGCATCGTGGCCGTCGAGGCCGCGCCGAATCCGCAGGGCGACTGGCGCGATCGTCGCCGCTGGTCGGACTACGCGCAGTTGGAAGGGGTCTGGTGGCCCCGGCAGTCCATCCGTGAGATCGACGGGCAGGAGGTGCAGCGCACCACGCTGCGTCGCCTCACGGTGAATGGTGACGTCGACACGGTGCTGTTCCGCCGACCGTTGGTCGTGCGGGGTCAGATCCGTGCCGTGGAATGATCCGGGCGATCGCGACGGACAGGGTGTCCGGCGCGCGTCGGGGTCCGGTTGCACAGGGAGGAAGTCGGAATGGGTACCATCGAGAAGGACGTCGCCGTGAACCGTGGCGCCGCCAGCAAGGGTGAGCGTCTGGTGTACTTCTTCGGCAACGGCAAGGCCGAGGGTTCGGGTGACATGAAGGACGTGCTGGGCGGCAAGGGTGCCGGCCTGGCCGAGATGACGAACGCCGGCGTGCCGGTGCCGCCGGGCTTCACCATCACCACGTCGGTGTGCCGTCATTACCACGCCAACGAGGGCACGCTGCCCACCGAGTTCGCCGCGCAGCAGGACGCCGCGCTCGCGCGTCTCGAGGCCGCGCTCGGCAAGACCCTTGGCGATGCGACCGACCCGCTGCTCGTGTCGGTGCGTTCGGGCGCCAAGTTCTCGGTGCCCGGCATGATGGACACGATCCTGAACCTCGGTCTCAACGACCACTCGGTGGTCGGTCTGGCGAAGAAGACGGGCAACCCGCGCTTCGCGTGGGACTGCTACCGCCGCTTCATCCAGATGTTCTCGTCGGTCGTCATGGACCTCGAGAAGAGCGAGTTCGAGCACCTCATCGAGGCGCTCAAGCACAAGCGCAAGGTGCACCTCGACACCGACCTGACGGCCGAGGACCTGCAGACGCTGGTCGCCGACTTCAAGCGCCACGTGCGCAAGCGCAAGAACCGCGACTTCCCGCAGGACGCGCGGCATCAGCTCGCGATGGCGCGTGACGCCGTGTTCCGGTCGTGGAACAACGATCGCGCGATCTACTACCGCCGCCAGAACGGCATCCCCGACGACATCGGCACCGCGGTGAACGTGCAGGCGATGGTGTTCGGCAACATGGGCAACACGTCGGGCACGGGCGTGGGCTTCACGCGCAACCCCTCGACGGGCGAGAACCACTTCTACGGCGAGTACCTCACGAACGCGCAGGGCGAGGACGTCGTGGCCGGTGTCCGCACCCCGCTGCCGATCGCGCAGCTGGAGCAGGAGATGCCGCGCGTGTTCGAGCAGCTGCACACGATCACCAAGCGTCTCGAGCAGCACTACCGCGACATCCAGGACTTCGAGTTCACGATCCAGGACGGGCAGCTCTACCTGCTGCAGACGCGCAACGGCAAGCGCACCGCGCAGGCCGCCGTCCGCATCGCCGTGGACATGGTCAAGGAGAAGCTGATCACCGAGCAGGAGGCCGTCCTGCGCGTGGACGCCGCGTCGCTCGACCAGCTGCTGCATCCGCGTCTCGACCCGAAGGCCAAGTTCAACGTGATCGCCAAGGGCCTGTCGGCCTCGCCGGGTGCCGCCGTCGGCATCGCGGTGTTCGACGCCGACACCGCCGCCGAGATGGGTCACGCCAAGAAGAAGGTCATCCTCGTGCGCAAGGAGACCACGCCGGACGACATCCACGGCATGGACGCGGCGCAGGGCATCCTCACCGCCACGGGCGGCATGACGAGCCACGCGGCCGTCGTCGCGCGCGGCATGGGCAAGCCGTGCGTCTCGGGCGCGAGCGGTGTGCACGTGGACGACAAGGCGCGTCGCATGACGATCGGCAACCTCGTCGTGAAGGAGGGCGACTGGATCACGATCGACGGTTCGGCCGGCACCGTGATGCTGGGTGCGGTCCCGACGATCGACGCCGAGATCAGCGGCGAGTTCCAGGAGTTCATGGCGATCGCCGACAAGTTCCGCCGTCTCAAGGTGCGCTCCAACTCGGACATCCCGCGCGACGCCATCAAGGCGCGTGAGTTCGGTGGCGAGGGCATCGGTCTGTGCCGCACCGAGCACATGTTCTTCGCCGAGGACCGTCTGCCGTACGTCGTGCAGATGATCATGGCGGCGCCGCTCGTGAAGGCGCGTCGCGAGCAGCTCGAGGCCCGCAGCAAGGCCTTCGAGGCGCTGCACGCCTCGCCGCCGGTCGAGGGCAAGGCGGGTGCGGCCGCGCACAAGAAGGCCGTCGCGGCGCACAAGAAGTCCCTGGCGGCGCTCAAGACCGAGCTCGCGGCGCTCAAGGCCGATCTCGCCAAGCAGGAGAAGTCGTACCACGGCGCGCTCGCGAAGCTCCTGCCGTTCCAGCGCAAGGACTTCTTCGGTCTGTTCAAGGCCATGAGCGGCTACCCGGTCACGATCCGCACGCTCGATCCGCCGCTGCACGAGTTCCTGCCCAAGCGCGAGGAGCTCATGGTGGACATCGCGCGTCTGTCCAAGGCCGGTGCCAAGGACAAGAAGGACATGGCCAAGCGCTACCGCCTCACCGTGGCGCAGCTCAAGAAGGGCATGCCCGAGCTGCTGCGTCGCGTCGAGGACCTGCACGAGTTCAACCCGATGCTCGGTCACCGTGGCTGCCGCCTCGGCATCACGTACCCCGAGATCACCGAGATGCAGGCGCGTGCGATCTTCGAGGCGGCCTCGGAGATCACGGCCAAGGGTGGCACCGTCGTGCCCGAGGTCATGATCCCGCTCGTCGGCACGGTCCAGGAGCTCGAGGACCAGGCCGGCATCGTGCGCCGTGTGGCCGAGGAGACGATGGCCAAGAAGGGCGTGAAGTTCGACTACATGGTCGGCACGATGATCGAGGTGCCGCGCGCCGCCGTCACGGCGGAGCGCATCGGTGGCGTCGCCGAGTTCTTCTCGTTCGGCACCAACGACCTCACGCAGATGACGTTCGGCTACTCGCGTGACGACGCCGGCAAGTTCCTGCCGGAGTACGTCGAGAAGAAGGTGCTGCCGGGCGACCCGTTCGTGTCGATCGATCAGGACGGCGTCGGTCAGCTGATGTCCATGGCGGTCAAGGGCGGCCGTGCGGCGCGTCCCAAGATCAAGCTGGGCATCTGTGGCGAGCACGGCGGCGACCCGACCAGCGTCGAGTTCTGCCACCGTATCGGTCTCGACTACGTCTCGTGCTCCCCGTTCCGTGTGCCGATCGCCCGCCTCGCGGCGGCGCAGGCCGCGGTCCGTGGCACGGCGAAGGAGAGCGATCGCCGCTAGGTCGCGCCGTCGTTCAGACGTTCACACCTCGGACCCCGGAGTCGTCACGACTCCGGGGTCCCGGTGTCTCGGGGCCACGTGCGCTCATGCCGATCGCGTCCGAGCGGCGTGCGCGTGCTCGCGCTGCGCGTGCATGAACGCGACCCCGAACACGCGTTCGGCCTCGAGTTGATTGTG
>CAZZLY010000023.1:0-40850 GCA_964655175.1 uncultured bacterium | reverse complement strand
GCCCGACCAACGCCGGCACCGGCCTGCGCGCCTCGGTCCTCATCCACCTGCCGGCGCTCATGATGACCGGCGGCATCCAGCCGGTGCTCAAGAGCATCACCCAGGTGGGGCTCAGCATCCGTGGCATGTACGGCGAGCACAGCGACACGATCGGCGCCATGTTCCAGATCTCGAACCAGACCACGCTGGGCCGCAGCGAGAACGACTCGATCGAGAGTCTCGAGCGCGTCACCCGCCAGGTCATCGAGACCGAGGAGCGCGCGCGCGAGCGCATGCTGCGCGACGCCCGCGTCGAGACCGAGGACCACGTCTGGCGGGCCTACGGCCTGCTGCGGTACTGCCGTGCCATCCAGTCCAAGGAGGTCATCAATCTGCTCTCCAAGGTGCGCCTCGGCGTGGTCATGGGCCTCGAGGGCCTGTGCTCGCTGCGCGTGCTCAACGAGTTGATGGTGCAGTCCCAGCCGGCGCATCTGCAGCAGATGGCCGGTCGCGAGATGAATCCCGACGAACGGAAACTGTATCGCGCCCAGGTCGTGCGTGAGCGGCTCGCTGCCGCGGAGCGTGAGACCGGGGAGAACCGATCTTCATAAAGGAGGAGCGCCCGGCCACCGACCGGTGATCGGGCCAGAACGCCATGCACGACAAGTTCACCGAACGGGTCCGCAAGGTCATCTATCTGGCACGCGAGGAGGCGGCGCGTCTCCAGCACGACTACATCGGCACCGAGCACCTGCTGCTCGGCGTCATCCGCGAGGGTGAGGGCATCGCCGCCACGGTGCTCAACAACCTCGGCCTCGATCTCGATCGCATCCGTCAGGAGGTCGAGAACATGGTGAGCGCCTCGGGCGGCACCATGACGATCGGCGAGATCCCGTTCACGCCGCGCGCCAAGCGCGTGCTCGAACTGGCCGTCGAGGAGGCCCGCTCGCTGGGTCACAACTACGTCGGGACCGAGCACCTGTTGCTGGGGCTCATCCGCGAGGGCGAGGGCGTGGCCGCCAAGGTTCTGCTCGAGCTGGGCGTGGACCGCAAGCGCGTGCGCGAGGAGACGCTCAAGCTCCTCGGTGGTGCGCCGAGCTCGACGTCCACGACCGAGCGGGGTGAGGAGCGTGCGGAGACGCCGGCCCTCAACCAGTTCGGCCGCGACCTCACCGCGCTCGCGCGGGAGGGCAAGCTGGACCCCGTGATCGGTCGCGACAAGGAGATCGAGCGCGTCGTCCAGGTGCTGTCGCGCCGCAAGAAGAACAACCCGGTGCTCATCGGTGAGCCGGGCGTGGGCAAGACCGCGATCGCCGAGGGTCTGGCGCAGCGCATCATCTCGACGCAGGTGCCCGAGAGCCTCAAGAACAAGCGCATCGTGACCCTGGATCTGGCGGCCGTCGTCGCCGGCACCAAGTACCGCGGTCAGTTCGAGGAGCGTCTCAAGACGGTCATGAACGAGCTGCGCGAGTCCAAGGACACCGTCATCTTCATCGACGAGCTGCACACGATCGTCGGTGCGGGCGGGGCCGAGGGCGCGATCGACGCGTCGAACATGCTCAAGCCGGCGCTCGCGCGCGGTGAGCTCCAGTGTATCGGTGCCACGACGCTCGACGAGTACCGCAAGTACATCGAGAAGGACGGCGCCCTCGAGCGTCGCTTCCAGCCGGTCACGGTGGACCAGCCGAGCATCGAGGACACGACCCGGATCCTCATGGGTCTGCGCGACAAGTACGAGGCGCACCACGGCGTGAAGATCACCGACGAGGCGATCGTCCAGGCCGTGAAGCTCGCCGACCGTTACATGAACGACCGCTTCTTCCCGGACAAGGCCATCGACGTCATCGACGAGGCCTGTGCCCGCTCGCGCCTGTCGGTGAGCACGGTGCCGTCCGAGATCCACGAGCTCGAGAAGAAGCTCGAGGAGGTCGTGAAGGAGAAGGAGGCGGCGATCCGTGGCCAGGAGTACGAGAAGGCCGCCCGCCTGCGGGACAAGGAGAAGGAGCTGCGCTCGCGTCGCAACGACCTCAAGAAGTCGTGGTCGGAGAGCAAGCGCGACCAGAGCGTGCAGGTCGACGAGGACCAGATCGCGGCCGTCATCAGCATCATGACCGGCATCCCGGTCGTGAAGCTCGCGGCCGAGGAGTCGCAGAAGCTGCTGCGGATGGAGGAGGAGCTCAAGAAGCGCGTCGTGGGTCAGGACGAGGCGGTCTCGGCGGTGTCGCGCGCGGTGCGGCGCAACCGTGTGGGCCTGCGCGATCCCAAGCGGCCCATCGGCTCGTTCATCTTCCTGGGACCGACGGGCGTGGGCAAGACCGAGCTCGCGCGCGCGCTGGCGACCTACCTGTTCGACGACGAGAACGCGCTCATCCGCATCGACATGAGCGAGTACATGGAGAAGTTCTCGGTGTCGCGACTCGTGGGCGCGCCTCCCGGCTACGTGGGCTACGAAGAGGGTGGTCAGCTGACCGAGAAGGTCCGTCGCAAGCCCTACTCGGTGGTGCTGCTCGACGAGGTCGAGAAGGCGCATCCGGACGTGTTCAACGTCCTGCTGCAGGTCCTCGACGACGGCGTGCTCACCGACAGCTCGCGTCGCAAGGTGGACTTCAAGAACACGGTCATCATCATGACGTCGAACCTCGGCGGCCGGCAGATCGTGTCGGGCGGGCAGAAGCTCGGGTTCAAGCAGGTGGACGGTCAGCAGCAGTTCAGCCAGATCAAGTCCACCGTGCAGGACGAGCTCAAGCGCGCGTTCAACCCCGAGTTCCTCAACCGCATCGACGACGTGATCGTGTTCCACGCGCTGGTGAAGGACAACATGAAGGAGATCGTGAACATCCTGCTGGCGCAGTTCAGCGCGCGCCTCAAGCAGCAGGACATCACGCTCGAACTCACGCCCGAGGCGACCGATCTGCTGATCGACAAGGGCTTCGATCCGACGCTGGGTGCGCGTCCGCTCAAGCGCGCCATCCAGAAGCTGCTCGAGGATCCGTTCGCGGAGTTCATCCTCCGTGGCCAGATCCCGGCCGGGTCGAACGTGAAGGTGACCCGCAAGGACGACGTGCTGGATTTCACGACGTCCCCGGCCTCGGCGCCCGCGCCGACGGTGGTGCCGAGCAACTGACGGGCAGAACTCACGAAGTCGTGACAGGCCGCCGGGTCCCCCCAGGACCCGGCGGTTCTGTTCTCGGGACCCGCAAGGCGCGGGAATCGGGCCGCGTCGAGGGCACGGGCGGGGACCCGGGGGGCTCGCAACGGGGTATGCCAGCGTGGGTTCCGCGCCAGCCCCGAGGCTGGACATCGGGCCCACCCTTGTCCACTATCCGAGGCTGTCGTACCCCCGCAAGGCCACGCCGCTCGGATGCGCGCGCACGGACGCGAACCGCCGGGAGTGGCGCCGCGGGGGATCCGCCCGGAAGGCCACAGGAGAGCCCCGCTTGCCCGCTCCGTCGTCCCATCCTGAAGCCCGTCGCCCGCTGTCGTCCCGGTCCCTCGTGGCCGGGCTCGTGTTCGTGTTGGCGCTCGTGTCCGTTCCGCCGGTGTTCGCGCAGGGGATGACGCCGCCCGGCACCGGTGAGGCGCGCACCACCTCGGAGACGGCGCCGCCGGTCATCGGCCGCGTCTCCGTCGAGGGCAACGCGTTCACGGACTCGACGCGCATCCTGCGCACCTTCGAGGTCCGATCGGGTCAGACCTTCGCCGCCGACGCCGTGCGTCGCGGCACGCGCAAGCTCATCGCGCTGGGCCTGTTCTCCAACGTCGTCATCCGGCGTCAGCTCGACGAGGCGAACAACGTCGTGGACCTCGTGATCGTGGTCACGGAGCGCCCGCGCATCGCCCGCATCCGGTTCGAGGGCATGAAGAAGCGCGAGGACGCCGACCTCGAGAAGAAGCTGTTCCTCAAGGTGGGCGAGACCTATTCGCCGACCGCGACCGCGAACCAGTGCGACACGCTGCGGCAGTACTACCGGGACGAGGGCTTCCCGCGCGCCAAGGTGTCGTCGCGCCCCGACACGCTCGCCGGCCGCAACGAGATCGAGCTCGCGTTCGTGATCGAGGAGGGCGAGAAGGTCCGCATCACACGCATCGTGTTCGAGGGCCGCACCGCGTTCCCCGAGAAGCGCCTGCGCAAGGTCATGAAGACCAAGCAGAAGGGCTTCTTCGGCGGTGGCGACCTCAAGGACGAGACGTTCGCCGAGGATCGCGAGAAGCTCGAGTCCTGGTACCACGATCACGGCTACCGCGACATGACCGTGTCCGATTTCGCGGTCTCGCCGGGCGCCAAGCCGCGCGAACTCACGCTGACCGTGTCGCTCGCCGAGGGGCGCGTCTACCGCATGGGCGCGATCACCTGGTCGGGCAATCAGGTCGTGAAGACCGCGGTCCTGGAGAAGCAGTGGCCGCGCAAGGGTGGCCCCCTGTACGACAAGAGCCGCATCCAGAAGGCCGTCTCGGGCGTGTACTCCGAGTACGCCGAGCAGGGCTATCTGTACGTGGGCGTCGAGCCGCGCGAGACCGTGGTCGCGGATTCGATCGTCGACCTGACCGTGGGCATCACCGAGGGCGGGCCGTCGCACATCCGTCGCATCAGCATCGTCGGCAACAAGGGCACCCGCGAGAAGGTGATCCGCCGCGAGATCGACGTGCGCGAGGGCGATCTGTTCCGGCGTTCGGCCCTCGTGCGCAGTCAGGGCGACGTCATGCGGCTCGGCATCTTCAACGAGGTCATCCCGGACTTCACGCCGGCCGAGAGCACGGACGTGGACCTCGTGTTCAAGATCACCGAGAAGCAGGTGGGCACGGCCTCGGCCGGTGCGGGCTTCACGAACGAGGCCGGTCTCACGGGCTTCCTCGAGATCGGGCACAACAACGTGCTCGGCAACGGCCAGCAGTTGTCGCTGCATCTCGAGCGTGGCGGTCGCCGGCAGGACTATCAGGTCAGCTTCACCGAGCCGTGGTTCCACGATTCGCCGACGCTGCTCGGCTTCTCGGCCTACAACACGCTGCGCATCCTGGACGAGTTCGACCAGAAGCGGCGCGGCGTGTCGGGACGCATCGGGCGCCCGCTGCCGTGGCCGGATTACTCGCGCGGCTCGCTCTCGTACACGTTCGAGGGCATCAACTTCTCGAACGTCCGTTCGGGCATCTCGCTGGGCGAGGGCAGCATCACCCAGGGCGTGGAGCAGTTCACCAGCACGCTCGAGACCAACTTCCTGCGCAACAGCACCGACAACCCGTTCTATCCCACGCGGGGCACGCGCTTCTCGTTCAACAGCGAGTTCACGGGCGGGCTGTTGGGGGGCGACCTCGAGTACACGCGCCACCGCGGGGAATCGCGCGTCTACCTGCCCTCGGTGGTCAAGCGGTTCACCACCATGCTGCGACTTCGCGCCGGCTTCCTCACCGGCGGTTATCAGAAGCAGCCGAACTACGCGCGCTTCCGGCTCGGCGGTGGCAACACGATGGATCCGTTGCGCGGTTACGACGACTACCAGATCGTCCCGCCCAAGTTCATCAAGACGATCTACGACACCTCCTTCGCGGACGTGAACCCCAACGACGGTGTGGACTCCGTGACCAGCGTCAAGGACAACGGTCGCCGCCTGCGCTACCCCGGCGGCAAGTACATGATGGTGCTCACCCTCGAGCAGCAGTTCCCGATCGCCCATCCGTTGCATGGTCTGTTCTTCGTGGATGCGGGCAACACCTGGGATGCGGCCCTCGACGTGAAGCCGTTCGACCTCAAGGTCGGCGCGGGCCTGGGCTTCCGCATGGAGATCCCGCTGCTGGGCAACATCGGCTTCGATCTCGGGTACGGCTTCCACCGCGACGACAAACCCCGTTGGGCCGGGCACTTCATGCTCGGCAACGTCAACTTCTAGGAGACCGACATGCGTTCGCGTTCCCTCGCTTCGCGTCTCGTGCGTGCCGCCGTCGTCCTGGGCGTCGCGGCCGCGCTGCTCGTGCCGGCCCGTGTCTCGAGTGCGGCGGATTCGCGCATCGGCTACATCGATTCGTCCCGCATCTGGATCGAGTACAAGGATGCGGCCGAGGCCCAGCAGCGCTTCGAGCGGCAGGTGCAGGGCTGGCGCGACGAGGCCGCCGAGAAGCAGAAGCTCGTCGACCAGCTCAAGGCCGAGGTGCGCGATCAGGGGCCGGTGCTGTCGGCGCTCAAGAAGCAGGAGAAGGAGAGCGCGCTCACGCGGGCGATCGGCGAGTACGAGGGCTTCGTGCAGGAGGTCTGGGGCGCCAACGGTCGTGCCGCGCAGGAGAACGGCCGCGCCACCGAGGAGATCATCGCGCTCGTGCGCAAGGCGGTCGAGAAGATCGCGTCGCAGCGCGGGGTCGAGCTCGTCTTCGACGCCAGCGGCGGCTTCGTGATCTACGCCGATCGCAGCCTGGACATGACCAACGACGTCCTCGCGGAGCTGAACTCGGCCGCGAACGGCGGCGGCCGATAGGGGCGCACATGCAGACCCGTACACTGGCCGAACTCGCGCAGGAACTCGGGGGCGTCGTCGTGGGCGACGGCTCGATCGTCATCCGTGGCGTCGCGGGCATCCGCGAGGCGCAACCGGGGGACCTCACGTTCCTCGCCAATGCGCGCTACGAGGGCTACCTCGGCGAGACGCGCGCGTCGGCCATCATCTGCGATCGCTCGCCGCGCGAGGCGCACCTGCCGTTGCTGCAGGTGGACCATCCGTATCTGGCGTTCCAGAAGGCCGTGCGTCTGTTCCGGCCCGACCTGTATCAGCCGCTGCCCGGGGTGCATCCCACGGCCGTGGTCTCGCCGGCGGCCACGCTCGGCGAGGGCGTGTCGATCGGTCCGCATTGCGTGGTCGAGGCCGGTGCCAGCATCGGGGCGCGCACGGTGCTCATGGCGGGCTGTTACGTCGGGGTGCAGGCGAGCATCGGGGAGGGCGGCCTGTTGTACCCGCGCGTCACCGTTCGCGAGGAGTGCCTGGTCGGCGCGCGCTGCATCCTGCACGCCGGCGCGGTCATCGGTGCCGACGGTTTCGGCTTCGCGTTCGACGCCGGTCGCTACCACAAGGTGCCGCAGGTGGGGAACGTGGTGCTGGGCGACGACGTCGAGGTCGGCGCGAACACCACGATCGATCGCGCGACCACGGACAGCACGCGCATCGGCGACGGCTGCAAGATCGACAACCTGGTGCAGATCGGTCACAACGTGCAGATGGGGCGGCATTGCATCGTCGTGGCGCAGGTCGGCATCTCGGGCAGCACCATCCTCGAGGATTACGTCACCATCGGCGGACAGGCCGGCATCGTCGGCCACCTGCGTCTGGGCAAGGGTGTCCAGATCGGGGCGCAGAGCGGCGTGACGAAGTCCATCCCGGCCGGGGCCAAGATGAACGGCACGCCGGCCGAACCCCTGTCGTTGAGTCTGCGACTCCACGCGTGGCTGCGTCGTCTGCCCGAGGTCCTCCCGGACCTGACGGGCCGCACCAAGGAGCTCGAAGCGCGCGTGGATCGTCTGGAAGCGAACCAGAAGGAGAGCGTGAAGTGAGCGGACGGATGCAGCGGACCGTGAAGGGCACCGCCACCATCGAGGGCGTGGGCCTGCACACCGGTGAGAAGGGCGTCATGCGCTTCCTGCCGGCCCCCGTGGACCACGGTGTGCGATTCGTGCGCACCGACCTGCCGAACCGCCCCGAGGTCCGGGTGCGACCCGAGAACGCGCACTTCGATCCGGGCGCGGGTCGCCGCACGATCCTGCAGCAGGACGGCGTGCAGGTGCACACCATGGAGCACGTGCTCGCGGCCGTCGCGGGCCTCGGCATCGACAACCTGATCATCGAGACGAGCACGATGGAGGTGCCCGAGGGTCACGACGGCAGCGCCGCACCCATCGCGGCCGCGCTGCTCGAGGCGGGACTCCTCGATCAGGACAAGCCGACGCGCCACATCAAGGTGAGCAAGCCCGTGCGCATGTCGCACGGTGACGTCGAGCTCACCGCCGTTCCGGACGCCAAGTTCCGCATCACGTTCACGATCGAGTACGACCATCCGCTCATCGGCGTGCAGGAGCGCTCGATCGAGATCACGCCCGAGAACTTCCTCAAGGAGATCGCACCGGCGCGCACGTTCGTGCTCGAGCGCGACCTCGAGCTGCTGCGGCAGTCGGGTTGGATCAAGGGCGGCCGTCTCGAGAGCGCCATCGTCGTGGGCCAGACCGACGTGCTCAACGACGAGAAGCTGCGCTGGCCGGACGAGTTCGTGCGCCACAAGATCCTCGACCTGCTCGGCGACCTCTTCATCCTGGGCGGGCCGTTGCTGGGGCACGTCACCGCCAAGCGCTCCGGCCACATGGGTCACGTCGCGTTCGTGAAGCGTCTCAAGGAGACGCTGCCGCTGCCGGGCCGTCGCGCCGGTGGGCCGCCCGAGGAGTGGGACACGACCGCGATCATGGACCTCCTGCCGCATCGCTATCCGTTCCTGCTGGTGGACCGGATCACGAACATCGAGGAGGGGCGGTTCATCGAGGGCTACAAGAACGTCACCATCAACGAGCCGTTCTTCCAGGGGCACTTCCCGGGCCATCCGATCATGCCCGCGGTGCTCATCCTCGAGGCGATGGCGCAGGTGGGCGGCATGCTCATGCTGAACTCGGTGGACGACCCGGGCAACAAGCTCATGTATTTCATGGGCATCGATGGCGCCAAGTTCCGCCGCCCCGTGGTGCCCGGCGACAAGCTGGAGTTCAAGCTCAAGCTGCTCTCGGTGAAGCGTCGCACCATGAAGATGGCGGGTGAGGCCCACGTCGACGGGCAGCTGGTGGCCGAGGCCGAGCTGCTCGCGACCGTCGTGGACAAGCGCCCATGAGCGTCCGCATCCATCCGGCCGCCTTCGTCGATCCCGCCGCCCGACTGGGCGTGGACGTCGTCGTGGGTCCCGGGGCCGTCATCGGCCCGCACGTCACGATCGGCGATCGCACGCGCATCGATGCGCACGCGCTCGTCACCGGCTGGACCACGCTCGGCAGTGACAATCGCCTGCATCACGGGGCGGTGCTCGGTTCCGAGCCGCAGGACCTCAAGTACTCCGGTGAGCCCTCGTACCTCGTGGTGGGGGACCACAACACGTTCCGGGAGTACTGCACCGCCAATCTCGCGACCGAGCCGGGCTTCACCACGCGCATCGGCAGTCACGTGCTCATGATGGCCTATTCGCACGTGGCGCATAACTGCGCCATCGGCGATCGCGTGATCCTCGCGAACGCCGTGCAGCTCGCGGGCTACGTCGTCGTGGACGACTGGGCCATCGTGGGCGGCGGCACCGTCGTGCACCAGTTCACCCGCATCGGCCGTCACGCCATGATCGGCGGCGGGTCGCGCATCTCGCAGGACGTCGCGCCCTATGTGAAAGCCGCGGGCAGCCCGCCGCGCAACGCTGGGATCAACTCGATCGGGTTGTCGCGGCGCGGGTTCTCGCCCGAGGCCGTGCGCGCCGCCGAGCGCGCCTATCGCCTCTTCTTCCGTGACGGTCACACCGTGACGCAGGCCGTCGAACACATCCGCCGGGAGTTCCCCGGCCAGCCCGAGGCCGAGCACTTCGCGCGGTTCTGCGAGACCTCGGTGCGCGGCATCTCGCGCTAGGGAGACCGTCATGAAGCCTGTCCGTACCGGTGTCTGGGGTGTCGGCGTGTGGGGCGAGAAGCACGCTCGCGTCTACGGTTCCATCCCCGAGTCGCAGTTCGTGGGCGTGTACGACCGTTCCCGCGACCGCGCGGCGCAGGTCGTCGCGCAATTCGGCGGCCGGGCGTTCGACACGCCGGAGGCCCTGCTCGCGGAGTGCGAGGCGGTCTCGGTCGCCACGCCCACCGTGTCGCACCTCGAGGCCGCCGAGAAGGCGCTTGCCGCGGGTTGCCACGTCCTGGTCGAGAAGCCCATGGCGGTCACGGTCGCGGAGGCCGATGCGATGATCGCCGCCGCCACGCGCGCCGGTCGCACGCTGCAGGTGGGCCAGGTCGAGCGTTTCAATCCGGCGCTGCTCGCGGCGCGGCCGTTCGTGAAGCGCCCCAAGTTCATCGAGGCGCATCGCATGGCGGCGTTCCAGCCGCGCTCGCTCGACATCGACGTCGTGGGCGATCTCATGATCCACGACATCGATGCGGTGTTGCATCTGACCGGGCAGACGCCCTCGGACCTGTCGGCGGTCGGCGTCGCGGTGTTGTCGAGCACCGAGGACATCGCCAACGCCCGCCTCGAGTTCCAGGACGGCTGCGTGGCGAACCTGACCGCGAGCCGCGTCTCGGTCGAACGCCTGCGCCGCATCCGGTTCTTCACCGCCGACGCGTACGTGACGGTGGACCTGTTCGAGAAGTCGGGCGAGGCGTTCGTGATCAAGGACCCGAACTCGTTCAAGCCGGGCAAGGCCGATCCGTTGGCGCTCCTGGCGGGCATCGACCGCACGGCGCTCTCGATCGCGGCGGGGGAACCGCTCACGCTCGAACTGACCGCGTTCCTGCGCTCGCTGCGCGGCGACGGCGAAGGTGCGGCGTCGGCGCGTGCCGGTCGTGACGCGCTGGCGGTCGCCGAGCAGGTGCGCGACGCCATGCGGCGCCGCGCGCAGCAGTGGGCGGTGCACTGAGCACGTCGTCGGCGACGCGCGAGCGCCGGCTGCTCGTGGTCGCCGGTGAGCCCTCGGGGGATGCGCATGCGGCCCGCGTCGTTCGCGGTCTGCAGGCGCTCGGCCCGGTCTCGGTCCACGCCGTCGCGGGTCCCGACCTGCGTGCGGCCGGCGCGCACGTCATCGTGCCGCAGGAGGACCTCTCGGTCATCGGGTTCAGCGGCGTGATCGCCAAACTGCCGGTGATCCTGCGTGCCCGACGCGCCATCCTCGACGACGTCGAGCGGTTCCGTCCCGAGGTCGCGCTGCTCGTGGATTACCCGGGCTTCAATCTGCGATTGGGTCCCGAGCTCAAGCGCCGCGGCGTGAAGGTGTTCTATTACATCGCGCCGCAGGTCTGGGCGTGGCACGCCGAGCGCGCGGCCGAGATGGCCGCCTGGGTCGATCGCCTCGCGGTGGTGTTCCCGTTCGAGGAGCCGATCTTCCGCACCGCCGGTGTGGACGCGCGCTTCGTCGGGCATCCGTTGCTCGACGACCTCGCGGCCGAATGCGATGAAGCGACGTTCCGCGCCGAACTCGGGGTGGACGCGTCCGCGCGTCTCGTGGGGCTGTTGCCCGGCAGCCGCAAGGGCGAGCTGCGCGCGCACGCCCGCACGCTCCTCGAAGCGGCGCAGCGATTGCGGGCTCGATATCCCGACGTCGTGCCGGTGCTGGCGCTCGCGCGTGGCCGCGAACTCGTGGGCGTTCCCGAGGCCCTGCTCGAGGGGGTGCGACTCGTGCGCGGCCGCACGCACGCGGTGCAGACCTACGCGACGTGCTGCGCCGTGGCTTCGGGGACCGCGACGCTGGAGACGGCCCTGCTCGGCGCTCCGCTCGTGATCGTGTACCGGGTGGGGTGGATCAACCACGCGATCGCACGTCGCGTCGTCAAGCTCACGCACATCGGTCTGCCCAACATCGTGGCCGGACGCGAGGTCGCACCCGAGTTGATCCAGCAGGCGTTCACCGCTTCGGCGGTGGCCGACACGTTGGGACGCTGGCTCGACGACCCGACGGCCCTCGCGGCTCGGCGCGCCGATCTGGCGCAGGTGCGAGCCTGTCTCGGGCATGGGGGCGCGGCCGAGCGCACGGCCGCGTGGCTCGCGGGGTTGTGGTCGTGAGTCGCGACGCCAGACCGTGGTGGTTGCCGCTCGCCGCCCGCGCGGGCGAAGGGTTGGTGCGCCTGCTCGGCGCGACCTGGCGCTACGAGGTCGTGCGCGATCCCGCGTACGCGCAGGCCGAGGGCGACCGTGAGCGATTCGTGTACGCGTTCTGGCATTCGGCGATCCTGCCCATGGCGGTGTTGCGTCGGGACGAGGGCATCGCGGTGCTCGTGAGTCGGCATCGCGACGGCGAACTGATCACGCGCGTCATCGAAGGGCTGGGCTACGTGACGGCGCGGGGATCGAGCACGCGCGGCGGCGAGGCGGGGGTGCGTGAGATGCTCGCCTGGGCGCATGCCGGTCGGCATCTGGCGGTCACTCCCGATGGCCCGCGCGGACCACGCGAACAGGCGAAGGACGGTGTCGTGTATCTGGCCGAACGCACGCAGCGGCGATTGGTGCCCATCGCGGTGGCCGCACGTTCGGTGTGGGTGCTGCGTTCCTGGGACGGGTTCCGTATTCCCAAGCCGTTCGCGCGCGTGCGTGTGGCGTATGGTGCGCCGGTGGGCACCGCCGAAGAGGGCGCATTGCCGCGTTTCGCACAGGCCCTCGAGGGATTGACCCGGGTCACCCGGGACGCGGTCGGGGAGAACGCATGAGCATGTTGTGGCGGGCGTATCGGATGTTCGCACCGGTGCTGGGCGCGGTCGCACCCGCGACCGGCGTGTTCACGTCCCCGCAGGAGCGCGTCCTCTGGCGCGAGCGGTTGGGACGCGTCGCGCGTCCGGGCGGCTGCGATGCGTGGGTGCATGCGGCCTCGATGGGTGAGGCGGTCGCGGCCACGACGCTCGTGCGCGAACTGCGACGCGTGCAGCCCGATGCGCGTCTGCAACTGACCGCCACGACGCGCACCGGGCGGGAGCGCCTCGGCCTGGTGGAGTCGCAGGCCTCGCTCGCGCCGATCGACACGCCCCAGGCCGTGCATCGCTTCGTGAAGGGCGTCCAGCCCGAGCGGGTGTTCCTGCTCGAGACCGAGCTCTGGCCGCACTGGCTGCTGCGGGCGCGCGCCGATCATCTCCCGGTGGCGGTCGTCAGCGCTCGGCTGTCGGAGCGTTCCGCGCGTCGTTATCGACGTCTGGGCGCCGAGTTCCACGAGGTCGTCGCCGGGCTCGCCGCGGTGTTGTGTCAGAGCACCGAGGATCAGCAGCGCTGGCTGTCGATCGGCGCACCGGTCGCGCGCACCCACGTCGTGGGGAACCTCAAGAGCGACGGGCTGCCACAGCCGATCCCCGATCGCGCTGCCGCGCGTTCGGCGCTGGGGCTCGATCCGCAGCGGCCCCTGCTGGTGCTGGGCAACGTCCGCCCCGGCGAGGCGCGCCTGCTGGTGCGCGCGTGGCGGGCGATGCCGGCCGTGCTGCGTGCCGGTTGGCAGGTCGTGGCCGTGCCGCGCCACCCGCGCGCGCTCCCGCAGATCCAGGCCGAAGCGCTGGCGGCGGGCCTCACCTCGATGACCGATGCGGCCGCCAGCGATGCCTGGCGATGGGACGACCGCATGGGGGTGCTCACGACCTGGTACCAGGCCGCCGAGGTCGCGTTCGTGGGCGGCAGCCTCGCGCCCTACGGTGGGCACAACCCGCTCGAGCCCGCCGCCTGTGGCGCGGCCACGATCATCGGGCCGTGGCACGCGTCGCAGCGCGAGAGCGTGCGGGCCCTCGATGCCGCGGGTGCGATCTGGAAGGTCGCCGACGACGAGGGGCTGACGCGCGCGTTCCAGGCGTTGTTGTCGCGTGCCGACGTGCGTGAGACGCGCGCGGCCGCGGGGATCCGGGTCGCGGCCGCCGAACGCGGCTCGGCCGCGCGCGCCGTGGATCGACTTCGGGAGTGCGGGCTGTGGCCGGTGCGCTGAGCGGCCCCCTGGGGGTGTGGCTGAGCCGCGTCGCCGAGCGGGCGTGGGAGTGGCGGCGTGCCCGCTACGCCAGCGGGCGTTGGGACGTGACGCGCGTCGCGACGCGCGTGGTGTCGATCGGCAATCTGTCGGTGGGTGGCGCGGGCAAGACCACGCTCGTACTGCATCTGGCGCGCACGCTCCGCGAGCGGGGTGTCCGGGTGGGGGTCGTCACGCGGCGTTACCGTCCGGGGCCCGCGGGCGCGGGCGACGAGGAACTGCTCTATCGCGCAGCGCTGGGTGCCGACGCCGTGTTCGCGGGCGACTCCAAGCTCGCCCTGGCGCAGGAGGCGGCGGCACGGGGGTGCGAGCTCGTGCTGGTGGACGACGGCTTCTCGCATTGGCGACTCGCGCGCGACCTCGACGTCGTACTGCTCGACCGCACCGATCTCTGGGGCGGCGGGCGCATGCTGCCCGGCGGACGCCTGCGCGAACCGATCCGCGCCCTGCAGCGTGCGGGCCTGGTCGTCGTCAGTCGTCTGGGTGCCGACGAGGATCCCGCGCCGTTTCTCGACGAGGTGCGCCGGCGCGCTCCGGGGGCCGTGTTGGCGGCGGCGCGGCACGAACCCGACGGGGTGCGTGCACTCGACGGTGCCACGATCATCGCGCAGGGAGCCGCGCGCGTGCTCACCGCGACCGGCAATCCCGACGCGGTCGCCGCGAGCGCACGCGAAGTCGGGTTCTCGCCGGTCACGCTCGCGGCGTATCGCGATCATCACTGGTTCAGCCTCGCGGAGGCGCGCCGTGAACACGCGGCCGCGCAGGGCGGGGTGTTGCTCCTGAGCGCCAAGGACGCGGTACGCTGGCCCGAGGGTGCGCCTCGCGACCGCGTGGCGGTGCTGGGGACGCGCTGGCGCTGGGTGTCAGGCGGCGACGAGGCGGAGCGCCTCGTGCGCGAGGGGGACGCGTGAGTCGGGCGAGGGCGGACGTGTTGGTGTTGGGCAGCGGGATCGGCGGGCTCACGCTCGCGCTCCGACTGGCGGAACACGCCCGCGTGCTCGTGCTCACCAAGAAGCGCGCCGACGATTCCAACACCAATTGGGCGCAGGGCGGGATCGCCGCCGTGTTCGATGCGCAGGATCGCTTCGCGGATCACATCCGCGATACGCTGCGCGCGGGTGCGGGGCTGTGCGACCTCGACGTCGTGCGCGAGGTGGTGCGCGAGGCCCCCGAACGCGTGCGCGAACTGGCCATGCTGGGCGTGCCGTTCAATCGCGGCCCGCGCGGTTTCGCCCTCGGTCGCGAGGGCGGTCACAGCCGCCGCCGCATCGTGCACGCCTCCGATTTCACCGGTCGGGCGATCGAGTCGACGTTGCTCGAGCGCGTGCGTGCGCACCGCAACATCACGCTGCTCGAGGATCAGGTCGCGGTGGACCTCATCCTCGATTCCAAGCTCGGTCGACGTCGCCACGGACGGCGGGACACGGTCTGGGGCGCCTACGTCATGGATCGCGCCACGGGGCGCATCCGACCGGTCACGGCGGCCGCCACGGTGCTCGCCACCGGCGGTTGCGGCAAGGTCTACCTGTACACGACCAACCCCGACGTCGCGACGGGGGACGGTCTCGCCATGGCGTACCGAGCGGGCGCGAGCGTCGAGAGTCTGGAGTTCGTGCAGTTCCATCCCACCTGCCTGTTCCATCCGCAGGCGCGCACGTTCCTGATCTCGGAAGCGGTGCGCGGGGAAGGGGCGCGACTGCGCACGCTCGATGGCACGCGCTTCATGGTCGGCGTCCATCCCCTGGCGGAACTCGCGCCGCGCGACGTCGTGGCGCGCGCGATCGACCGCGAGATGAAGCGCCGCGGCGAGCCGCACGTGTGGTTGGACCTCACCCACGTGAGTGCGGCCCGCATCCGCGCGCGCTTCCCCAACATCCACGCGCGCCTGCGGGAACTGGGGATCGACATGACGCGCGAGCCCATCCCGGTCGTGCCGGCCGCGCACTACATGTGCGGTGGCGTCAAGGCCACGCTGGGCGGACGCACGGACCTCGAGGGCTTGTACGCGCTCGGGGAGGTCGCGTGCACCGGGTTGCACGGCGCCAATCGGCTCGCCAGCAACTCGCTGCTCGAGGCGCTGGTCGGTGCGAGTCACACCGCCCACGAGGTGCTCGCGCGCCTGTCCCGCGCGCCGCAGGTGCCGCGCGCCGAGCCGTGGCGCGCGGTGGGCACCCGACCGCCGCGCGAAGCGGTGGTGAGTGAACATCACTGGGACTCGGTGCGCCGCGTCATGTGGGACCTCGTCGGCATCGTCCGCAGCGACGAGCGCCTCACGTTCGCGGCACGACGGCTCGCCCTGCTGAGCGACGAGATCGAGCGCGACTACGCGCGCCTGCGTCTGTCACCCGACCTCATCGAGCTCCGCAACATCGCACTGGTGGGCAGCCTCATCGTGGCCTCGGCCATGCGACGGCGGGAGAGTCGTGGCCTGCACACGAACCTCGACCACCCTCGTCGGTCGGCCGCCTGGGGACGCCGACGGGTCGTTCTGCGCCGTCCGACCGACCCCAGAGCACCCCTTGTGCCCGGTTCGGGCCGCCGCCTATAGTCCCCGGCCAGCCCGGACCGGAGGATGTCGATGAGCCACAGTCCCGAGACGCCCCTTCTCGATGTCGTGGACGACCTGCGCGAGCGGGGGAGTCGCTATGCCCGCGAGGCCTATCTGTTCGTCGTGACCGCGCTGGGCTACACCGCGGACGCGTTGCCGGCGTATCGGCGAGCGAATCCGGCCCTGCGGCACCTCACGGGGCAGGAGCTGGTGGCCGGCGTGATCCGGCTCGCACGTCAGGAGTTCGGGGACATGGCCCCGGTCGTGTTCCGGGAATGGCGTGTCCTCAAGACCGAGGACATCGGTCGCATCGTGTTCGAGCTCGTCGAGGCCGATCATCTCTCGGCGCGTCCCGAGGACACGATCGAGGACTTCCTGCACGGGCCGGACCTGTTGGCGGCGCTCGCGGATGCCGAGACGCCTCCGAGCGCCTCGCGCGGGATCGCCTGAGCGCGTGAACGCCCTCGCCCGTCTGTTCGGGCTGCTCCGGCCGTACCGCCTGCGGCTCGCCGCCGCGATCGCGTGCATGGTCGTGTACTCCATCACCTCGACGGTCTGGCTCGTGCTCATCCAGCCGTTCATGGGTGTGCTGTTCCGCGGCCGCGAGGCGGCGCCGAAGATGGCGGCCACGCCCATGCCCATGCTGGCGGGTCTGCAGACGCGTCTGGCGGACTATCTCGGGGCCGTGCCGCCCTTCGAGGCGTTCGGACGGCTGTGCGTGGTCATCCTGCTGCTCTTCCTCGTCCGCAATCTGGCCGATTACGCCGCGTCGTACCTGAGCGTCTCGGTGGAGCAGGCCGCCATGCGCGACCTGCGTCGCGCGATCTTCGGACACCTGCAGCGACTGCCGCTCTCGTACCTCAACGCGCGTCGCTCCGGCGAGCTCATGTCGCGCGTCACCAACGACGTCGAGGCGCTGCGTGGGGCGCTCGCGGCCGGCATCAGCAACCTGCTCAAGGACGGCCTCACCCTGGTCGGCACGTTGGTCATGGTGTTCGCCGCCTCGTGGCGTCTGGCGCTGTTCTCGTTCGTCGTCCTGCCGCCGGCAGCCTGGGCGCTGGTCACGATCGGGCGCAAGATGCGCAAGCGTTCCGGCCGCGCGCAGGAGGAGATGGCCTCGCTCACCGGCGTGCTGCAGGAGAACCTGTCCGGCGGACGCATCGTGCGCGCGTTCGGCGCCGAGCGGCACGAGGAGGCGCGGTTCGAGCGCTGGAACTCCGGCTACTATCGTGCCTTCACGCGGCTGCGTCGCGTCTCGGCCGCCGCGAAGCCCATGTCGGAGTACGCCATCATCGTCGTGGCGGTGGCGATCGCGTGGATGGGTGCGCGCGAGGTGTTCCAGACCGGCACGTTGCCGCCCGAGCGCCTGTTCACGTTCGTGGCCGCGCTCCTGAGCATGCTCTCGCCGGTCAAGAGTCTGTCCGAGATGGGCGGGACGCTGGCGTCGGGGTTGGGGGCGGCCGATCGCGTCTGGGCGGTGCTGGACACGCCGCCGTCGATCGCCGATGCCCCGGATGCGGTACCGCTCGCCCCGCTCGCCGACGCGATCCGGTTCGAGTCGGTCTCGTTCTCGTACACGAGCGAGAGGGCGGTGCTGCACGACGTCGACTTCACCGTTCGCCGCGGCGAGGTGGTGGCGCTCGTGGGCACGAGTGGTGCCGGCAAGAGCACCACGCTCGACCTGCTCGCGCGCTTCCACGATCCGACGCAGGGCCGGATCACGCTGGATGGCGTCGACCTGAAGCAGGTCACGCTGGCGTCGTTGCGACGTCAGTTGGGCGTCGTCACGCAGGAGACGATCCTGTTCCACGACACGGTGCGCGCCAACATCGCCTACGGTCTCGACGGCGTGCCGCAGGACGCCCTCGAAGCGGCGGCCCGTGCAGCCCACGCCCACGACTTCATCGCGCGCCTGCCGCAGGGCTACGACACGATGATCGGCGATCGCGGCGTCCTGTTGTCGGGCGGCGAGCGCCAGCGGCTCGCCATCGCGCGCGCCCTGCTCCGCAATCCGCCCCTGCTGCTGCTCGACGAGGCCACGTCGGCACTCGACACCGAGAGCGAGCGACTCGTGCAGGACGCGCTCGAACGGCTCATGACCGATCGCACGGTCCTCGTCATCGCGCATCGACTGTCGACGGTGCAGCACGCCGACCGCATCCTCGTGTTCGAGAACGGACGCATCGTGGAGCAGGGACGACACGACGATCTGTTGGCCCGCGGTGGGGTGTACCGGCGCCTGCACGACCTGCAGTTCCGCGACGCATGAGTGGCGCGACGCGCACGCTCCCCATACCCGAGGGCGGGTTCCAGCGCATCGCCGTCCTGCGTCTGTCCTCGCTCGGCGACGTGATCCTGACGCTCCCGGTGGTGCACGCGCTGCGCCAGCGTTTCCCGCAGGCGCGCCTGACGTACTGGGTGAAGGAGGAGTTCGCGGCCGTGCTGCGTCACGACCCGGCGATCTCGCACGTGCGGGTCCTCGAACGCGGGGCGCGACGACTCGAGGATCTCGTGAGCATGAGCGCCGAGCTCGAGGACCACGACCTGCTCGTGGACCTGCACGGCAACTCGCGCACCCGCCTGCTCACCCTGCGTCAGGCCGCCCCGGTCCTGCGTGTCCCGTCGCGCCGCCTGCAGCGCATGCGCTGGGTGCATGCGCGCTGGACGCGACCGCAGCCGCTGCCCCACACGACCGAGCGTTACGCCGCGACGCTGGCGCCGATCGGTCTCGAGGTGGCGGGGGCCCCGCAGGTCGCACTGCCGGACGAGGCGCTCGCATGGGCCGCGGCCGCGCTCGCGTCACGCGCCATGACCGGTCCCGTCGTGGCGCTCGCGCCCGGCGCCATGCACGCCACCAAGCGGTGGCCCGAGGAACGTTGGTGCGAGCTCGAGTCGCGGCTGGCGGCCTCGGGCGTGGGGCGCGTCGTGTTGAGCACGGCGAGCGAACGCCGCGACCTGCCGCGGTTGGCCGCCCAGGTCGAGCACGCGGCGGGGGCGTACTGGGCGACCGAGTCGCTGGAGCGTTGCGCCGCGTTGCTCTCGACCAGCGCGCTGGCGGTGACCCACGACAGTGGACTCATGCATCTGGCCGCCGCCCGCGGCAGACGCGTCGTGGCGCTGTTCGGCAGCACGTCGCCGGTCCTCGGCTTCGCGCCCTGTGGCGAGGGGCACGAGATCCTCTCGCGGGGCCTGTCGTGCCAGCCGTGCACGCTGCATGGGCGCGCGCGCTGCCCCAAGGGGCACTTCCGCTGCATGACGGACATCACCGTCGAGCAGGTCGTCGCGGCGGTGGAGCGGCTCCGCGCCCGCTGAGAGGTCTTGTCGCGTGGGGCGTCAGCGTGTCATCCTCGCCACCCCGCCGACCGGGTGGAACGAGGAGACGTGAGTTCGAGCCCCTGCTGGTCCCGCTGGTGCCCCGTGCTGTCGATCGCGCTCGCCGTGGGTGTGGCTTCGGCCGCAACCGCGCTGGCATCGCCCGAGGCTGCGATCACGCGGCTGCGCGCCGATGTGCACGGCGTGTTGCATTCGACGCTCACGGCCGATGGCCGAGCGATCCTCGCGCTGGGGGCGATGCGGATGCCTTTGCCCGCCTCGGGCACGCGGCCGGCTGCGGCGGTGCGCGATTGGCTGGGGGAGCACGCCGAGGCCTTCGGACTCGATCCGGCCCGCGATGAGTGCCTCGGATCCGAGGAGCAGGGGCTGCCGGGCGGTTGGCTTCGGGTGACGCTCGCGCAGCGGCACGAAGGCCTGCCGGTGGTGGGTGCGGATGCACGCGCGGTGGTCGACCCGCAGGGGCGCTTGCGCTGCGTCCAGGCGGGATTCGTGCGAGGCCCGTGGCCGGCCGCGACCGCGCTCGTGGGCGGCGAGGCCGCACAGGCGGTCGTGGTCTCGCACCTTCCCGATCTGGAGCCCTCCTCGATCCGTTCGGATCTGGCCTGGTGCGACACGGGTGACGGCCCGCGTCTCGTATGGGTGGTCCACGGTGACCGGGACGGACGTCCCTGTGATTCGTGGGTGTCCGCGAGCGACGCCACGGTCGTTGCGCTCGACGTGGGTGTGGTGCACGCGGCGGGACGCTTCTATCCGGTCGACCCGGGTGGCGCGCTCGAGGACGTGACGCTCCTCGACCTGCTCCCGGGACCGGGGTTGTCCTCCGCGGCGTACCGCGTCGACGACGTGCGAGTGCGTCCGGTCGTGCCGCTGGCATTGGACGACTTCCGCTATCCGCCCACGGATTCGATGTTCGATCAGGTGAACGCCTTCGCGCTCACGCAGTCCTTCGTCCGAGGCGAGCTGCAGGGGCGCCTGGGGTGGAGCGGGCCGCGGCAGCCGTTCGTCGTTCGCGTGAACTACCCGACGTCGCCGTACGCGGCGCTCACCGCGGGGCGTTTCGTGCAGCTGAGTGGTGCGATCCCGGGTTTCGTCCGTGAGGTCCCGCGCGCGGCGGACCTCGTGTTCCACGAGCTGACCCATGCGATGATCTACGATCACGGCATCCTGTCGACCGGGCCGAACCGCGAGGCCGGTGCGCTCCACGAAGGGCTCGCGGATTATTTCGCGGCCGTGGCCACGAACGACGTGCGGATCGGGGAGTGGGTGTACCCGTCCTTCCCGCAGGGCGCGACGCGCGTCGATCGGCCGCTCCCGCAGTGGAGCTACGCCCACTACGACGCGGTCGGATACGCGGGCGGGGAAGCGGGCAGCGCCTGGGGCAACGGCATGATCCTCTCCGGTGCGCTCTGGGATCTCCGGCTCGCGATCGGCTCGGCCGCCGATTCGTTGGCGCTCGAAGCGCTGGATTATCTCCCGAGTCAGCCGACGTGGGTCATGTTCGGCAACGCACTCCTGCAGGCGGACGGCGATCGGCACGGCGAGCGGTTCGCCTCGACGATCTTCCGCGTGCTCTCGGCTCGCGGTTGGCGTGGTGGCGTCGTGGCGGCCGCCTTCACCGGCCCCGCGGTGCTCGCTCCCGGGCAGACGGGCGTGTTCATCGCCGCCCCCTGCTGCAACGGCCTCTACCGGTCCCACTATCTGTGGTCCAAGCGCGTCTGGTGCCGTGGATTCCCCTGCGGCGAATGGCTGCCGCTCGGGGAGGGGGACACGCTGCGCGCCGCCTTCGACGAGGACACGGACCTCGCGCTGCGCGTGGTGTCGGCGTGGGGCGACACGGTGGCGTCGGCCCCGCGGTTCGTGAACGTCGTGCTGCCGTCGCTGCGGATGTTGGGACCGACACGTGTGGTCCAGGGCGCCGACGCGGTCTGGCGGGCCGCTGTCTCGGCCGTCGGTCCGTACCAGGTCTATTGGACGCGGCAGGATCTGCTCTTCGGTGCTCCGGAACTGCCATTGGGTACGGGACTGGAGGTGCGTGCGCGTCTGGAACGGGATGCGATGCTCCGCGCCACGTTGCGGGATGCGATGGGGCGTGAGGCGCAACGCTCGATCACCGTCACGGTGCCCCTCGACGAGGCCCCGCCGTTGTTCAGCGATGCGTTCGAACTGACGCTGAACCTCGCACCCGGGACCTCGCAGGCGGAGGTGCGCGTCGAGCTGCCGACGGATGCCCGGCTCCGTCTCCGGGTGTTCGACGTCCGGGGCGGGCTGCGCCGGGTCGTGCGCGATGCGTACACGGTGCACGGGGCGCACGTGTTCCGCGGGGACGTGAGCGACCTCGGATCGGGCGTGTACTTCCTCGAGGCACGCGCCGGAGGGGTCCGGCGGGTGGCACGCTTCATCGTGCTCCGCTGAACGCGCGGGCGCGGCTGTGGCGCGGGTCCGGCGGCTGTCCTAGACTGCGGCCACGCAACGCGACCCCCGTCACCCGTGCCCGGCCGAGCCCTCGTGGCCGCCGGCCGCCCCCAGGAGATCCCCGTGGCCGACAAGGACACGCCCAAGGCTTTCGTCGAGGACCTGACCGACCAGTCGGACGATTTCTCGCGCTGGTACTACGACGTCATCTACAAGGCGCAGCTCGCCGACGAATCGCCCGTTCGCGGCTCCATGGTGATCCGTCCCTACGGCTTCGGACTGTGGGAGAACATGCAGGCGCTGCTCGATCGCCGCATCAAGGCGACCGGGCACACGAACGCCTACTTCCCGGTGCTCATCCCGGAGTCGTTGCTGCAGCTGGAGGCCGATCACGTCGAGGGCTTCGCGCCCGAGTGCGCGTGGGTGACCCACGGCGGCCGTGAGGCGCTCGATCAGCGCTATGCGATCCGCCCGACGAGCGAGGCCATCATCGGCCACATGTACTCCAAGTGGGTCAAGAGCCATCGCGACCTGCCGATCCTGCTCAACCAGTGGTGCAACGTCATGCGCTGGGAGAAGCGCACGCGGCCGTTCCTGCGCACGTCCGAGTTCCTGTGGCAGGAGGGGCACACCGCGCACGCCACCGAGCCCGAGGCGCGCGAGGAGGTGCTGCGCATGCTCGAGGTGTATCGCGACTTCGTCGAGACCGAGCTCGCGATCCCGGTGTTCCCGGGCAAGAAGAGCGACGCCGAGCGTTTCGCCGGGGCGCAGGAGACGTACACGATCGAGGGCCTCATGAAGGACGGCAAGGCCCTGCAGGCCGGCACGTCGCATCATCTGGGGCAGCACTTCGCCAAGGTCTTCAACATCCGCTTCCAGGACGACACGGGCAAGCTCGAGTACGCATGGCAGACCTCGTGGGGCGTCTCGACGCGATTGATCGGTGCACTGGTCATGGTGCACGGCGACGATTCCGGCCTGCGGCTGCCGCCCAAGGTGGCGCCCATCCAGACCGTGATCGTCCCCATCTGGCGCAAGGAGGAGGACCGCGCCGCGGTGCAGGACTTCATCGGCAAGGTGCGTGAGGCGTTGGGCGATCGCGTGCGGCTGCACGTCGACGACCGCGACCAGTATTCGCCGGGCTGGAAGTACAACGAGTACGAGATGCGCGGCGTGCCGGTGCGTCTCGAGATCGGCCCCAAGGACGTCGCCAACGCGGCGGTCATGAGCGTGCGTCGCGACACGCGCACCAAGGAGAGCATCCCGCTCGCGCAACTCGCCGAACGGTTGCCCGCGCTGCTCGCCGAGATCCAGCAGGGTCTCTACCAGCAGGCGCTCGACCATCGCACCGCGAACACGACGCTCGTGCACACGCTCGACGAGGTCATCGCGCATTTCGCGGCCGAGAAGCGCGGCTTCGTGGCGGTGCCGTGGGACGGCTCGGCGGCGTTCGAGGCCAAGGTGAAGGAAGAGACGGGCGCCACGCTGCGCTGCGTCCCGTTCGACACCGAGCGCTTCGCGTCGATCGCGAAGGACGGCCATCGCGTCGCGCTGTTCGCGCGTTCGTACTAGAGCGCACGCGTGACGCCGTCGCGCGTGCTGGTGCGCCTGCCCAACTGGCTCGGGGACGCCGTCATGGCGCGCCCCGCGCTGTGGGCGTTGCGTGCCGCCTGGCCGAACGCCGAGGTTCTGGGCGTGGGCCCGGCCGGTCCGTGTGCGCCGCTCGTGGACGAGGGCGTGCTCAGCCGTGTGGTCGCGTGGTCGCGTGAGGGCGATTCGCGGGCGACCGCGATGCGGGCGGTGCGTGCGTTCTCGCCCGAGGTGGCGTTCGTCCTGCCCAACTCGTTCTCGAGCGCGTGGCTGGCGTGGCGGTCGGGGGCCCGTGTGCGCGTGGGGTTCCGCGGCGAGCTGCGTTCGGGTTTGCTGACGCACGCGCTGCCCCGCGCGTCGCGCGGGGATCGCCATCAGACGGACGAGTTCCTGGACCTCGTGGGCACCCAGGGCGTGCGGGAGGGCGTCACGCCGCTGCTCGCCCCGCGTGAGTCGGCCCGTGACGCGGTCCGCGCGTTGCGGGTCTCGCTGGGGCTCGCACCGGATGCCCCGTACGCCATCATGGGCCCGCGTTCGGCCTACGGCCCCGCACGGGAATGGTTCCGCGATCGGTTCGGTGCGGCCGCGCGCGGCCTCGCCGAGCGCGGATTGCCGGTGCTCGTGTGCGGCACCGCATCGGAATCGGGGACCTGCGACGAGGTGGTGGCGCACTCGGGCGGTGCGGCGCGCTCGGTCGCGGGACGCACCGATCTGCCGACGTTGCTCGCGCTCGCGGCCGGTGCTCGGCTCGCGCTGTGCAACGATTCCGGGCTCGCGCATCTGGCCGCCGCGACCGGTGCGCCCACGATCCAGATCTACGGATCGGCCGCCAGTGGTTGGACGGCCGCGCGCGGTCCGCACGTGCGGATCCTGCACCGCGCTCCCGTGTGCTCACCGTGTTGGCAACGCACCTGCCGCATCGGCACGCGCTGCCTCGACGCGGTCTCGGTCGCACTCGTGCTGCGTCACGCCGATGCCCTCCTCGCGGAGGCCGCATGAGAGTGGCGATCGTCGGCCCCCTGACCGCACGGTTGGAGCGGGCCGCGCAGGGTTTGAGCGAGCGCGGCCACGCGGTGTCCCGCGACGCGGGACCGGGCACGGTGGACGTGGTGATCGGGACCCGACCGTCCGCCGTCGCGTGGCGGGCCGTCCAGACGCACGCCCGCGCGGTGGTGCTGGGCCTCGAGGCCGACGCGCATGCACGCTGGAACGTGTTCGAGCGCTGGGTGTGGGCGGTGAGCGGCGGGTACGGGCTCATCGAGGAGCACGAGGTCGGGGGCTTCCTGGCGCGCGTGCCCGACGACGAGCACGAGCGTCTGGCGCTGTGGCCCGCGGCGGCGGCGGCCGAGTCGATCGTCTCGCCCGACACGGACGTGCTGGAACGCCTGTGTGAGCGCGCGTTGGCGCGGCGGACGAGTGGCCCCGGACGCAGCGCCCTGTTCGTGGATCGTGACGGGACGCTCATCGTCGAGCGGCATCATCTGGGCGACCCCGAACAGGTGGAACTCCTGCCCGGGGTGGCGGAAGCCCTGCGCACCGTGCGGGCCGCCGGTCACCCGGTCGTCGTGATCTCGAACCAGGCGGGCGTCGGTCGCGGGCTCTACACGCTCGCGCGGGCCCACGAGGTCATGGCTCGCATGCGGTGGCTGCTGCGACGCGAGGGGGTCGAGCTCGATGCGATCCGCTTCTGTCCGCACGCGCCGGAGGTGGGATGCGATTGTCGCAAGCCCGAGCCGCGGCTGCTGCGCGAGGTCGCGGACGACCTCCAGCTCTCGCTCGTGGCGTCGGCGATGGTCGGCGACAAGTGGATCGACGTCGAGGCCGGGCACGCGGTGCGTGGCGCCGGTGTCCTCGTGCGCACCGGTCACGGGCGGGAGGAGCTCGCGCGCGTGCGACCGGACGGTGTCCGTCCGGCGGACGGCGTGTTCGACGATCTGCCCGCCGCCGCGCGATGGTTCCTCGCCGAGATGGAAGGCTGAGCGCGTCCCGGCCTAGCGGTCCGGCTGCAGCACCAACTCGTAATCGGCACCGCCCTCGATCACGCGGTAACGCGCCCGGTGTCCGGGGATGCGCAGATGGCGCTCCTCGATCCAGCGGTCCTCGCTCAGGTCCGACAGCCGCGCCGGCAGATGCCCACGATCGCGTGCGTACAACTCGATCGTCGCGCGCAGGTCGCGCTCGGCGGCCGCCGCGTAGACGTCGTTGGCACCCGCGGCGGGCGTGGTCGCGGCGATGGCGTGCGCGCAGAGTCGCGCGGTGACGACGAGCGCCACGACCGCGGTCGCGACCGCGAGTTCATGGACCCAGCCGCGTTCGTGGAGGCGCGGGGTCGGTTTCGGCGCGGCGGGGAGTTGCGCCGGCGTGGTGCGACGACCTTCGAACCGGACCATGCCCGCTTCGAGCAGTCGTGCGAGCGCATCCTGCGCCTCGAACGCGACCATCGGGGCCTGGGCGAACAGCTCCTCGACCGTGTGCTCGCCATCCACGGCCGCGAGCAGCGCGTCCTCGTCGGCCCCGAGGGAGACGGCCTCCGGGTCGGCCTCGTTGCGTACGACGAGGGCGTGCGGATCGCGGAACACGGTCTGGAAGCGCTTGAGCTCGTCGCAGCGACGGGCGCCCTCCATGAGGCCCGATTCGACGTTCATGGAGACGCGGATGGGCGCGGTCCAGCGCTGGGCGGGGTCGAACGTGTAGGTGCCCCGATCCCAACCCACGGCGCGCGACAGGTCGTCGAGCATCATGCGTTCGAGCAGCGCGCCGAGGTCGTCGTCGCTCAGGTATCGCCCCGCGTGCACCAGATCCTCGGTGTCGCGTCCCGTGTCGCGCTGCAGCGTGGTCAGGGCGCGGACCTGGTGTTCCGCGAGCCGGCGCGTGCGCAGCAGGAAACGCACGAACGCATCCTCGCCGACCGGTGCCGGGGTGCGCGACGACACGAGGCGGCCCTCGTGCAGCCACAACTTCATGCGTTCGTTCGGGGTTTCCAGCAGGAGGCAGCCGGTCTTCCGCTGCGAACCGAGCAGCTGGAGGATCTCGACCGCCGAGAAGTCGCGGAGTTGGCCATGCAGGCTCATGGATGCCTCACGCCGCCAGCCCGGTGGCCCGGGCGGTGGACTGGGTGATTCGGCCACGGGTGGCCGCCTCGAGTCGGGCCTCGCGGGCGCGCTCGCGCGAGGTCACGATGACGTACGCCGCCAGCGACCAGACGTGAACGAGCACCAGCCCGGTCAGGAGCAGGACCGGTGGGACCCCGTCGCCGGGCAGGTCCACGTGCGGGGTGAGCGAGAACGCGGGCAGGGGCGCCACGAGCAGACGCCCGAGGATCCAGGTGAGCCCCAGCATCAGCGTCGGACCGAAGACGCGTGCGTGGGCGATCAATCCCAGCCCCGGCAGCAGCGCGGCCATGGCCGTACGGATCCGACGGGCGCCGTCCCGCAGGGCGAGGTGACGCTGGCGCAGCAGCCGCTGTTCGAACTCGACCGATTCGGCACCGCGTGCGAGGCGTTCGCAGCGCGCGCACAGAAGCGCATCGTGACGCCGGCGTGCACAGCGGCGGCACATGGTCGTACCGCAATTGGAGCACGGGCGAAGCGGCAGACGGCGATGCTGCGCACGGCCCAGCGCGAGCCCGCCGAACATGACGACCAGCACCGCGAGCGAGAACGGCCAGCCCCGCGCCTCGACTCGACCTCGCAGAGCCAGGGGCAACGTCGCGTGCGCGGGGGCGATGGGCGCGGTGAGGAGCGCACGCCACGCGTGCGCGGGGGACGGCCAACGGTCGATCAACGTGAGCGAGCCGTCCGCGCCGGTGCGAGCCTGATAGCGACGCACGAGATCGAAGTCGAGCGCGGACGCGGCCGACAGTTCCTGATTCGCCGCCGCGTAGTCGAATCGTCGCAGCAGCAGCTGCGAGGCGTTGAAGTGCGCGGCCGCGTTGCGGGGGGCCGCGACGAGCGCTTCACGATAGAGCGTCAGGGCCTCGTCGGTGCGCCCCTGCATCGCGACGACGTTCCCCAGATCCACGAGCACCGCACCGTCGCCCGGCCACAGCGTGCGCACGCGGCGATAGGACTGCTCGGCCGTGGCCAGTCGCCCCCCGCGACGGGAGTGCCATGCGAGCGCGAACTGCGCGAACGCGTCGTCGGGGTGGTTCGCCGCCGTGCGCTCGAGGCGGGACTGGCGCGTGGCGTCGTACGGGCTGTCCTGCACGAGCGGCGCCTCGTGGAACGGGGCGGCATCGGTGCGGAGCGCCTGTGCCAGCCGCGCGAAGCCGAGCCCCGCGACCGGGGTCGCGATCGCGAGGACGGCGAGCGTCACGGTGAGCGCGCGCTCGCGCGGCTTGAGGTGCGGCATCAGGAACGCCAGCAGTGCCAACGTGGGCAGCACCAGTCCCAAGCCGCACAGGAACGGCAGCACCATCAGGACCGGCGCCCAGTAGCGAGCCGTGCGCGGCGAGATCCACCGCGACAGTTCCTCGCGCAACGGATGCAGGAGCTGATCGCGTCGGCGCAGCACGATGAGCAGCCCCGTCGCGACGAGGCCCACGAACACCGCCTCGAGCGCGTACACCCACGTGGTCGCGAGCCACGAGAACTGCAGCGAGAAATCCTCGCGGACGCGGCTCACCACCGCCACCGCGTGGGCGAACGCGTCGCCCGGGTCGCGCAGCAGGGACCACGAGGCGAGCGTCAGGTGCGGGGTCAGGAACGCCGGATCGAGTTCGATCGCGCCGCGCAGGTCGGCGATGGCCTCTGCGGTGCGGCCGGATTGATGCGCCATGATGCCGCGGCGGTGGAACAGTCGCGCCTCGGCGGGCAGGGCATCGAGATGGCGAGCGTTCTTGTAGGCGACCCACTCGTTCACGTCGCGCAGCGACGACGGGGGCTCGATCGGCGCGGGACTCGTGCGCTCCGCGGTCGCGGCCACGGGTGGCGTGGTCGGGGGGACGGCGGTCGCGGTGGCGACGAGCGACACGGGGGCGGAACGTCCGTCCGCGGGAGCGTTGGCCTGTGCGAAGGCGGTCGACACGACGAGCAGCAGGGCGAGGGCCGCCCACAGGGGGGGCGTCACGGACAAGCCTCGTCGAGCGGGCACCTGACGGGCCGTCTCATGGTCGCACGGGAAGTTCATGTCTCGCATGCCCTTGACACTCCTAGGGTTCGCTCCGTACCGTCCGCGGCTCCGTCGGCGTTATCGGCCGTTCCCGACGGGGTCTTGAGAGTCCCGCGCACTCTTCTCGGCAGCCCCTCGGGGGCCGGTGGGAGGCGTCCGGTCCCGTCGCAGGGGCTGTCGCGGGGTCCACGCCGAGTTCGGGCCACACGAGGGAGTCCGCCATGTCCGAGAGCACGAGCACCACGCCCTGGATCCGCATCCGCGAGGCCGCCGAACACGTCGGCCGGACCGTCGAGATCCGTGGCTGGATGACCCACCGACGTTCCAGCGGCAAGGTGCAGTTCCTCGTCGTGCGCGACGGCAGTGGTCAGATCCAGTGCGTTGCCGGGCTCAAGGACATCAGCCCCGAGCAGTGGCAGGCGAGTGAGGCGCTGACCCAGGAGAGCGCGGTCATCGTGCGTGGCACGGTCAAGGCCGATGCGCGCCAGGTCGGCGGGGTGGAGCTGGGGCTGTCGTCGCTCGAGGTGGTGTCGATCGCGAAGGAGTACCCGATCACGCCCAAGGAGCACGGCGTCGACTTCCTGATGGACCACCGCCATCTGTGGCTGCGTGCACCGCGCCAGCAGGCCATCCTGCGCATCCGTGCCGAGATCATCGCGGCGTTCCGCGACTTCATGCACGCCGAGGCCTTCACGCTCGTCGACGCCCCGATCTTCACGCCGAACGCGTGCGAGGGCACGACGACGCTGTTCGAGACCCAGTACTTCGACGACAAGGCGTATCTGTCGCAGAGCGGCCAGTTGTACATGGAGGCCGCCGCGATGGCTCTGGGGCGCGTGTATTGCTTCGGGCCGGCGTTCCGCGCCGAGAAGAGCAAGACGCGCCGCCATCTGATCGAGTTCTGGATGATGGAGCCCGAGTGGGCGTGGGCCACCCTCGACGACATCATCGCGATGGAGGAACGCCTGCTCGTCTCGACCGTCGGCCGCGTCCTCGACCGCTGTCGCGAGGACCTCAAGATCGTCGAGCGCGACACCACCAAGCTCGAGCGCGTGCAGGGCCCGTTCCCGCGCATCCATTACAACGATGCCGTCCGCATGCTCAAGGAGGCGGGGCGCGAGTTCGAGTGGGGCGGTGACTTCGGGGCGCCCGACGAGACCGAACTGTCCAGCCGCTACGACACGCCGATCTTCGTGACGCACTACCCGGCCGCCGTGAAGGCGTTCTACATGGAGCCCGACCCGACCGATCCGCGGCTGAGCCTGTCGTGCGACTGTCTGGCGCCCGAGGGTTACGGCGAGATCATCGGCAGCGGCCAGCGCATGTCGAGCCTGACGATGCTGGAGCAGCGCATCGACGAGCACGGCCTGCCGCAGTCGGCGTTCGAGTGGTACAAGGACCTGCGCCGTTACGGTTCGGTGCCGCATTCGGGCTTCGGCATCGGGATCGAGCGCACCCTGTGCTGGATCGCGGGCCTCGATCACGTCCGCGAGAGCGCGGCCTTCGCGCGCATGCTGTACCGCCTGACGCCCTAGCGGCGTCGGGCCGGCGGTTCTTGACACCCCCGAGGGGCGTTCCTACTGTCCCCGGTTCGCACCCCGGTCACGGTGGGGCGGAGGCCGTCACCGGGGTCCCGGTGCCGGCGTCCGGCCGCCGCGGGAACGTCAGTCGGCCATTGACATGCGCGGAACGCACTCCCTAGAGTCACAGGACTTCGTCGAGCCGGGCCCCCGCCGTTCAAAGCTGTCGCGGGTCCGTGGGTTCGTCGTGTCCCTGATCGCCATCCTGAGTCTTGTCGGATGCGCGCGGACGCGCCCCTCCGGAGTCGTGGAAGAGACCGAGACCAGCGGGAGTATCGTCATCGCGGCGGCACCCGATGTCCGGGGCCTCGTGCTGACCGAGGTCGAGGCATTCCGGAAGGACTATCCGCAGGGCACGTTCACCGTGCGCGAGCCGGAGTCCTCGGCCCAGGTCATCGCGGCGCTCTGGGGCGGTCGGGCCGATCTGGCGGCCGCCGGGCGCGAACTGGAGACGGAGGAGCGGGAGATGGCACGTCGGGCGGGCATCGAGATCGAGGGGCATCGCATCGCGCAGGACGCGATGTGCGTGATCGTCGCGTCCGCGAACCCCGTGCACAACGTCACCGTGGGCGAGTTGCAGCGCATCTGGTTGGGTGACGTCGTGGACTGGCGGTCCCTGGGCGGGGCCTCGGCGCGCATCGTGCCGGTGCTGCCGCCGCTGTCGTCCGATCTGGCGCGGGCCTTCGTGCAGCACATCCTCGACGCTCGCCCCATGAAGGCACCGTCGGTGATCGAGGCCTCGGACTCCGCGGTCGCCGCCCGCGTGGCCGCCACACCCGGCGCGATCGGCGTGGTCTCGATGGTGCATGCGAACCGCCCCGGGATCCGCGCGCTCGCGGTCTCGCCGCTCGAGGGCCTGCCGTACGTCGAACCCGATCTGCCCGCGATCCACGAGGGCCGTTATCCGCTCACGCGCACGATCAACCTTTACATCCGCACGCAGGGCAAGCGCTTGGCGGGCGGCTTCGTCACCTTCGTCTCGAGCGAGCCGGGGCAGCAACTCGTGCTCGATCACGGCTGGCTACCCACGGCCGTCCCGATCCGTTTCGTCCATCGCTCCCCGCTGTTGGGTTCACACTGACAGGAGAACAGTCCCCGAACCATGAACGCGATCTCCCGAATCCTCGCTCGGACCGCCCTCTGGGTGGTCCTGTCGTCCGCAGTCGCGGGCGTGACCGCGGTGCCCGTGCGCGCGGACGACCTCAAGGATGCCCGCGTCGCGCTGAGCGCGGGGCAGTTGGACGATGCGTTGCGCCTGTTCGAGCGTGCGGCCGGTGAGGGCTACGCCGAGGGCCGCGCCGGCATGGGGCAGGTCTGGCTCAAGAAGCGCAACTACGAGAAGGCGCACGAGATGTTCGAGATGGCGCAGCGCATGGACGCCAACCTCGCCTCGAGCTACTGGGGCTTGGGCGAGATCGCGCTGCGCAACGAGCAGTTCGAGGAGGCGCTGCCGAACCTCAAGCGCGCCACCGAACTGGATCGCAAGTACCCCGACGCGCAGATCTCGCTGGGCGCCTGCCTCGTCAGCCTGAACCGCTACGACGAGGCGATCGCGGCGCTGGAGCCCGGCCTCAACTGGGGCAAGTGGCGGCCGCGCTTCCTGGTGGCGTTGGGTAACGTCGAGATGGCGCGCGACTCGCTTCGCGATGCCAGCATCTACTTCACTCAGGCGCGTGAGGCGGCGCCGGACGATCCGGCCACCAGCCGCGCGCTCGGGGACTTCTACCTGCGCCGTGGCATCGGTTCGCTGGCGATCCCCGAGTACGAGAAGGCGGTCGCGCTCGACAACAACGACATCGACCTGCGCTTCGCGCTCGGTCGCGCGCTCGCCTACGACCAGCGCTACGACGACGCGATCGAGCAGTACAAGTTCGTGGCGGATCAGAATCCGGACTACGCCGGTGCCCAGCTCGCACTGGGCGACATCTTCTATCGCGCGGGTCAGGCCAAGCCGGCCTATTACGCCGAGGCGCGTCCGTACCTCGAGAAGTACACGACCCTCGTGCCCACCGATCCCAAGGGCTGGTCGTTGCTCGGTCGCGACTACTACTACCTGCGCATGAAGGACGAGGCGGCCGCCGCGATGCAGAAGGCCGTCGACCTGGGCGACAAGTCCAAGGAGCTGTACTCGGTGATGTTCAAGGTGATGGTGGAGCGCAAGGAATGGCAGAAGGCGCTCGAGATGTCCGCCAAGGCCGATCTCAAGAGCAAGGAGCTCGTCCAGCTTGCCCAGGTCCATGCGTTCATGGGCAATGCGTCGGCGGCCGACTCGGCCTATCGCGCGATCATCGCCCAGGATTCGCTCTCCAACGACGGCAAGTTCGCCATGCTGGAACTGGCCAAGATGCAGTTCCGCGCCAAGGATCACCCGGCCGCCATCGCGACGCTGCAGCGCCGCATCGCCATCGACGGCACCTCCGACGAGGCCTTGTACTATCTTGGACTTTCCCAGAAGGAATCGGGTAACCTGCCCGAGGCCATCGCGGCCCTGCGCCAGTCGGCGACGCTCGCGCCCCAGAAGGGCGACCGTCACTTCTGGCTCGCGGTCACGCTGACCCAGGCGGATTCGGTCTCGGCCGGCCTCGACGAGTTCGCGGCCACGGTCGCGGTCGATTCCACCAGCAAGAGCGCTGCGGTCGCCTTCCAGCGACTGGGCTACCGGGAGCTGATGCAGAAGGATTGGAGCGGGGCCATCGGCCTGCTCGAACGTTCGGTCGCGATCGACGGCCGCAGCATCCCGTCGCTGATCGGCCTGGCGCAGGCGCATCAGAATTCCGGGAATCGAGTGAAGGCGGCGGAGTACTACCGCAAGGCGCTCGAGGTCCAGCCGGGTCAGCCGGATGCGACGAAGGGACTCAAGACGCTCGGGTTGTGACCGGGGCGGCCCGTGGGCCGCGTTCCGTGGCGCACCGAGGGAGGGACACGATGTCGAATCTGAACAGCCGCAAGGTCGGGCCGGTCGCGATCCTCACCCCCAAGGGTTATCTGACGGGGGGCGATGAGACCGAGGCCCTCGAGCGCGCGATCAAGGCGTTGGGTGAGGAGGGTAACCAGCACCTCGTCCTCAACCTGAGCGAGACGCAGCACCTCAACTCGACGGCCCTCGGGGTGCTGATCTCGGCCCATTCCAGCTACGTGCGTCGCGGCGGTCAGATGAAGCTCGCCGCGGTCGACAAGCGCATCCAGAACATCTTCGTGATCACGAAGCTGTCGCTCGTGTTCGACGTCCACGACACCGAGGAGGAGGCCATCGCCAGCTTCTCCGAGGGTGGCAAGGTCTGAGGGAGCGCCATGGCCGTCAAACAGCGTGAGGTCCGCGACATCGTCCTGCTGTCACTGCGGGGCGGCTTCTTCGGGGACACCGAGACCGATGAGCTCGAGCGCGCCCTCCAGGCCGCCAGTGACGCCGGCAATCTGCGGTGCATCGTCAATCTGGCCGAGTGCGAGTCGCTCAACTCGGTCGCGCTCGGCGCCCTGACGCGCGCCTACGCCAACTATTCGCGGCGCGGGGGCGAGGTGAAGCTCTGCTGTCTGGGCAAGCGTTTGAAGGACCTGTTCACCATGACCAAGCTCATCATGGTGTTCGATCATCACAACACCGAGGAGGAGGCCATCGCGGCCTTCATCCCCTCCTCGTCGTAGTGCTCCGGCGACCGGGCCGGATTCGTTGGTAACACGGTAGTGCTCGTCACCGGACCGCGCTCGGCGCGGTCCACATGGGAGAGGGCGTTCGCGCTCTCCCATTCACGCCAGGACGGTGCCGCCCCGAGCGGCCATCGGAGGATCGGATTTCCATGAATCGCTATCTCGTTCCGCTGGGCTTCCTCGCTGCTCTCGTGATCTCGGTGGTCCTGTGGCTCAACATGCCGACGCTCATCGGCGAGCAGATGGGCAAGCAGCTGGTCGATGCCGGCCCGCTCGTGCCCGCTCTGATCATGCTCCTCATCCTCCAGATCTCGTTCGTGATCGAGCGCATGCTGAGCCTGCAGAAGGCCGCCGGCCGTGGCTCGATGCCGGTGTTCCTCAAGAACGTCCGTGGCAAGCTCAAGGCCGGTGACATCCCGGGTGCGATCGACCTGTGTGCCAAGCAGCGGGGTTCGGCCGCCAACGTGCTGCGTGCCGGTCTCGACCGCTACAACCGTGTGAAGAGCGAAGGCGCGCCGAAGGACAAGATCGTCGCCGAGACGCAGGCCGCGATCCAGGAGGCCTCGGGCCTCGAGACGCCGCTGCTCGAGCGCAACCTCATCGCGCTGTCGACGATCGCGTCGATCAGCACCATGATCGGTCTGCTCGGCACGGTGCTCGGTATGATCCGCTCGTTCGCCGCCCTCGGTACGTCGGGCGCCGTCGACGCCTCCAAGCTCGCCGTCGGTATCTCCGAGGCGCTCATCAACACGGCCGGTGGTCTGTTCGTCGCCATCCTCGGCATCGTCATGTACAACGTGTTCGTGACCCGCGTCGATTCCTTCAACTACATGATGGACGAGGCCTCGTACGAGGTGCTGCAGCACCTCGCCGGGTCGGCCTCGGACCAGCACTGAGTCAGGCGCGGAGCCGACCATGCTCAAGAAGAAGCGCCGAATCGGGGTCAGCATCGACATGACGCCCATGGTGGACGTCGCGTTCCTGCTGCTGATCTTCTTCATGACGACGACGCAGTTCCAGCCGCCGGAGAAGGACAAGATCGAGCTGCCCAAGTCCTCCTCCGAGGCCAAGTCGCCGGAATCCGACATCATCACGATCGCGGTCACCAAGGAGAAGCTGGACCCGGCGACGGGTGGCATCGCCTCTCCCAGCATGGTGAACGTGATCTACAAGAAGCGTGGCCCGGACGGCCTCCAGGAGGTCCGTACCGAACTCACCCCGGAGATGGTGCCCACCGATCTCGGTAACGCGCTGATGCGAGCGCGCGCCGCGAACCCGGCGGCGCGTGTGGTGGTGAAGATGGACAAGGGCGCGCATTACGGCATCGTCGCGGACATGGTGTTCGGACTGCAGCAGTCCAACGCCACTCGCTTCAACGTCCAGACCAACCTCAAGCAGGGGGCGGGCCAGTTCGCTGGTCACTGACCCCACCCGAAGGACGGTGGTAACGCATGGGTGCTGTAGACACCCCAGATCGTGGCGGTGGCAAAAAGAAGGGCGGCCTGTCGGGTCGTCGTCCGAAGCGTCGTGTCGGAATCCGCATCGACATGACGCCCATGGTCGACGTCGCCTTCCTGCTGCTCATCTTCTTCATGGTCACGACGGTCTTCCGTACGCCGAAGGCCCTGGAGATCAATCTCCCGCCCAAGGACGCGAAGGTCGACGTCGCCGAATCCAAGACGATGACGATCCGCATCCTGGCGGACGGCCGTGTGTTCTATAAGCGTGGTGCGGCCACGAACCCCTGGGAGAAGTCCCAGGTGGGCGAGGTCAAGAACGTACTCGCGCCCTACAAGGGGCAGAGCGAGCTGATCGTGGTCGTGAAGGTCGACCGCGAGGCGGATTTCGAGTACATGGTCAACACGCTCGATGAACTGCACGCCGCGCAGTTGAGCCGCTTCTCCATCACTCCTCTCGAGGACAAGGAGAAGGCGGAGGTGGAGGCGCTATGAGCAACGACAAGAGCAAGGGACAGGTCGTTCTCGGTCCTCCGAGCGATGCCGACATCGCGCGCGTCAGTCTGTACGAGTTCATGCCGTATGGCGCGCCCGAGCTGCTCGACGTCGCCCAGAAGTACATGCTTCGTTCGATCTATCTCGGCGTGGGCAGCATCCTGCTCATCTTCGTCGGGATGTTCGTGACGAACCTGATCATCGCTCAGCAGGAGAAGGCGATCCCGGTCGTCCAGATGCAGGTCAGCGATCTGGCCGCGCCGCCGCCGCTCTCGCAGGATGCTCCGCCGCCTCAGGTCCAGGTCTCGGCGGCAGCGGCCCCTCCGGCCGCCGCCATCCCGGTCCCGGTCCCGGATGCGGAAGCACCCCAGGAGCAGACGATCATGTCGCAGGACGAGCTGCAGACGTCGACCCCGGGCGTCTCGGACGAAGGGAACGGCAACCAGATCGTGGTCGCCCCGCCCTCGGACGATGACATGCCCAAGTTCGGCGATTACGTGTACGTCGAGGAGCTCCCGGAGGCCGTGACGCGCATCCCTCCGAACTACCCGGACATGGCCCGTGAGGCCGGCGTGGACGGCACCGTGATGGTGCAGGCGCTGGTCGGTAAGGACGGCCGTGTGCGTGACGTGCGCGTGGTGAAGAGCATCCCGATGCTGGACGATGCGGCCAAGGCCGCCGTGCGGCAGTGGGTGTTCAAGCCGGCCCTGTCGAACAACAAGCCGGTCGCGGTCTGGGTCGGCGTGCCGGTCAAGTTCAGCCTGCACTAGTCGTCGCAACGCGTTGTTGGAAAGGCGCTTCGGGTTCTCCCGAAGCGCCTTTTCCTTGTCCGTCGCCGGGCCGGTTCGGGCCGACCGTTCCGTTCGGTTCATCGCATGGCGTACACACCATGCAAATCCTGTCCCTCGCCACGGGCGGGGGTTTGACCCTGCGATGGAGCGGGGCCTACGGTGTGACGCGCGAACCCCCGACAGACCCCGTTCCCCGCGGCTGGAGTCCTCTTGGCGATCTCATCCGAACCCCCTGTCGTGCCGCCTGCGTCATCGCTCTCGGTCTTCGCTCGAGCCGCTCGGATCTTCGTCCGCCCCGCGGACGCCTGGGAGGGCTTCGAAGGGCCGACCCGGCCGTGGTTCCCGCTCCTCGTGATCATCGTCTTCGAGATCGCGATGATGTTGCTGGTGTTCGAACGCGCGCTGCTGCCCGACATCTTCGCGCGCTGGGACGATATGGTCGCCGCCGGCCGAATGGAGCCGTCGCAGGTGGCGATGCTCCAGAACGGGATGCTGACCGATCCGCTCTGGCGTTGGAGCACCATCGCCTCTCCGGTCTACGGCGTCCCGCTCGTGACGCTTCTCGTCGCCGCCATGCTGTGGCTGGTGGTGGGCTTCCTGCTGGGCGGGCGGCTCCGGTTCGGTCGCGCATGGGCGCTCTCGTGCTGGGCCGGTCTGATCATGCTGCCCGCGTCCGGCGTTCGCACCGCGGTCGCATGGGTCCTGGAGAGCTACAAGGCGGTGCACTTGGGGCTCGGCGTGCTCGTCCCCGATCCGGAGACGCCCTCCAAACTGCTGACCGGGTTGTCCGCGTTCCTCGAGGCCCTGTCGCCGTTCACCGCCTGGTGGTTGGTGGTGATCATCCTGGGGGCCGCTCGTCTGTCCGGCCTGCCCCGGGGCCGGGTCGCCACCGCCGTCGTGGTGACGTTCCTGATCCTCGCCGCCTGCGGCGCACTCCTCGCGGCCGCGTTCGCGCCGGGTGCCTGATATCCCCCTGCAACCTTTTCGATCGCATCCTCGTAGTCACGGGGTCACCCCGTGCCCGCGGGGTGTCGCCCGTTCCACAGGAGAACCCCTGCCGATGCGTGTCCGTCTCGTCGTCGCCCTCATCCTGTCCGTGATCCCCACGTTCGTCCACGCGGCGCCGCTCACCGCCGAGGACGCCGTGCGCATCGCCCTGCAGAAGAACGCCGCGATCGTCAACGCGGACGCCAATGCGCTCTCGGCGCGCAGCGGACTGTGGAGCGCCTACAGCCGCGTGTTGCCCAGCGTGGGGGCGGAGCTCTCGCGCAGTGGTTCGTTCACCGGCAGCTCGCAGGGCACCCAGGTGTTCGGTTCGCAGTCGTTCCCGTCGAGCAGCTACGACGCCGAGCGTTACAGCGGGTCCTACGGTCTTTCGGCGCGCTGGTCGCTCCTCGACCCGTCCGCCTGGGCGGGGCTGTCGTCGGCTCGGCAGGGGATGCAGGCCGCGGATCTGGGCCGGACCGCGACGCGAGCCGACGTTCGGCTCGAGACCCATCGCCGGTTCTACGCGGTCGTGAAGTCGATGCATTTGGCGCGGGTCTCGTCGCAGGCCCTGCGGGCGGCGCGGGACGACGAGCGGCGCGTTCGTGCGCTGTTCGAGGTCGGCTCCGTCTCCAAGAGCGATCTCCTCAAGGCCCAGGTCCGCACCGCCCAGAGCCAGCTCGATTCGCTCCTCACGGATCATGCGGTCGTCAATCAGCGCATCGCGCTCGCGCAGCACCTCGGCATGAGCGAGGCGGGCCTGGGCGAGATCGATTCGGCTCTGGTCTCGCGGTCGTCCTCCGTGGATGCCGCGGCAGTGCTGGCCGAGGCGCGGCGCAACCGTCCTGACCTGCGTGCCGCTGAGGCGTCGCTGCGCTCGGCCGAACTCGGGGTCCGCTCGGCGCGGTGGTCGCGCCTGCCGAGCGTCTCGATCTCGGGTTCGTGGACGCCCAAGAGCACGAGCGACGTGAAGCAGTTCTACACCCCGGGCCACGATGCGATCCCGGTGTCGGGTGCGGGACTCGCGAGCGGGGTGACGGGTTCCTCGGAGGCCAAGGACTCCTGGGGCGGACAGTTGGCCGTCGGTCTCAATCTGTTCGATGGGCTCGCGACCGACGCGCGCGTGGCGGCGGCTCGTGCGCAGTTGCTTCGCGCCCGCGAATCGAGGGACGGCCTGCTGCGCAACCTCGAGGGCGAGGTCCATCTGGTGCTGCTCGCGCATCAGGAGGCGCTCGAGCGCGAGATGCTGGCGCGGACCGCGCTCGCGGCGGCGTCAGAGAACCTGAATCTGATCCAGCAGAAGTACAACGTCGGCTCGGCGACGATCCTCGAGCTCATCGATTCCCAGGTGCAGTTGCAGCGTGCCCAGAGCGACCTCGTGTCCGCACTGGCCGACATCCGCGTCGCCGAGGCCGCCGTGCAGCGCGTCCGCGGCCAGCGCGACTGACGAAAGGATTCACCCTCATGTCGAAGAAGTGGCTCTGGATCGGTCTCGGTGCGCTGCTCGTCGTCGTCGTGATCGTGGCGAGCGTCATGCGCTCCGCCAAGGGCAAGGTCGAAGCGGTGCAGCTCGCCAGCGTGCGGCGTGAGGACGTGACCTCGCGCGTGCGGGCCCCGGGCAAGATCGAGCCCAAGACGCAGGTCAAGATCAGCGCCGACGTACCGGGCAAGGTCATCGTGCTCAACGTCAAGGAGGGCGACGCGGTCCGGCGTGGGCAGCTGCTGCTGCAGCTCGATGACACGCAGTACCGCTCGTCGCACCGTCAGGCGGTGGCGGCGGTCTCGGCCGCCCGAGCGCGCGTGCGCGAGGCCGAGTCGGCCCTGCGCGTGTCCGATGCCGCGTTCGGTCGTCAGCGCACCCTGTACGACCAGAAGCTGTTGTCGCAGGCCGAGTGGGACAACGCGACCAACCAGCACGAGGCGGCGCGTGTGGCGCTCGCCACCGCGCAGGAGGACGTGGCGCGCTCGCAGGCGGCGGCGACGGCGGCGGCCGACAACCTCTCCAAGTGCCGTTTCGTGGCGCCCTTCGAGGGCGTCGTGAGCGCGCTCAACGTCGAGAAGGGCGAGATCGTCATCACCGGCACGATGAACAACCCCGGCACGCAGATCCTGGTCGTCTCCGACCTGTCGGGCATGCTCGTCAAAGCCGAGGTCGATGAGACCGACGTCGTCGACATGAAGGTCGGTCAGACCGCTCGCATCTCGGTGGACGCGTTCCCCGACACGACGTTCCCGGGCACGGTCACCGAGATCGGCAACACCGCCAAGCGCTCGGTGATCTCCTCGGTCGAGGGACAGACCAACTTCGAGGTCAAGGTCGTCTTCGACCATCAGGTCCCGGCCATCCGGCCCGGTATGACCGCCGACGTGGACATCGCGACGGGGACCCATGAGAAGACGCTCGTGGTGCCGATCCAGTCGGTGGTGATCCGCACGCAGAGCCAGCTCGACAAGGCGGCCAAGAAGAAGGTCAAGGCCGCCAAGCCGAAGGCGGGGCTCACGGCCGACGAGGACACGGTCGGGCGTCGCGACCCCGAGATCAGCGGTGTGCTCGTCGTGAAGGACGGCGTCACGTCGTTCGTCCCGGTCCGCACCGGGCTCGCGAGTGAGACGATGATCGAGGTCATGGGGGCGTTGCAGGCGGGTGACGTCGTGGTGAGCGGTCCGTACAAGGCGCTCCGCGAGCTCAAGCCCGGGACGAAGGTCAAGAAGGAGCAGGCGGGTGGCCGACCGGGCAAGTGAGTCCTCGATGCTGATCCGGATCCGCGACCTGCACCGGGTGTACCAGGTCGGCGAATCCGAGGTGCGCGCGCTCGACGGGGTGGACCTGGACATCGCGAAGAACGAGTACGTCGCGATCATGGGGCCCTCGGGCTCGGGTAAGTCCACGCTCATGAACATCCTGGGCTGTCTCGACACGCCCTCGAGCGGGTCGTATCGGCTCAAGGACAAGGAGATCGCCGAGCGCACCGACGACGAACTCGCCCACATCCGCAACCAGGAGATCGGGTTCGTCTTCCAGACGTTCAATCTGCTGCCGCGCGCGGACGCTCTGCACAACGTGGAGCTGCCGCTGGTCTACGCGGGGCTGCGCCATGAGGAGCGTCGGCAGCGTGCCCGCGAAGCGCTCACCATGGTGGGGCTGGCGGACCGCATGACCCACAAGCCCAACGAGCTGTCGGGTGGGCAGCGCCAGCGGGTCGCGATCGCGCGCGCACTCGTCAACAAGCCCAGCATCATCCTGGCCGAC
>CAZZLY010000022.1:0-42161 GCA_964655175.1 uncultured bacterium | reverse complement strand
GGAACATGCGCACGCCCGCGTCCCACATGTAGACGCGCTGCTGGTTCCACAGGTTGTGCGGGTCGGCCACGCTGTGCAGCCGCTCACCCCACGCCCCGGGCGCGAGCCACCACGCGAGCGCCGCCAGCACACCCAGCAGCACCAGCCCCGGCCACCACAACAGCACCAGCACGACCACGCTCGAGGTGAACAGCCCCAGCCACGCGCTGCGCGTGAACGTGGCCGCCAGCGCCAACGCGGCCACCACGACCACCGCCCACGCGCCCATGCGCCAGGCGCGCGAGCGCGTGTTGAACGCGATCGCGAGCGCGACCGGGATCTCGAGCAGCAACTGCCCGGCGAACGTCATGTAGTGACCCGACAACCCGCGTGCGCGCGCGGCGAAGCTCGCGCCCTTGAGCGACCAGTCCACGAGACCGAACACCGCGACGAGCGCCGCGGCCGCCAGATACGCGGCGAGCGCACGCTGTCCGGTGCGCGTGTCGCGCGCCTGGATCGCGACGACGGGCACGATCAGCGGCATGAGCGCCTTGGTGATCCGCGGCCAGCTCGCCTGCGGGTCCAGCGCGAGCGCGCTCGCGAGCGCCATCGCACCGAGCCACCCCAACATGGGCCACAGCACCGGCGTCCCCGGCCACGCGGGCCGCGAACCCGGGAGGAACGCCAGCAGCGTGAACAACGCGAGCAGCCCGGTCGCGATGCCCATGGGCGCGATGCCGGTCGTGAGCGTGATCATGAACAGCAGCAGCACGCCGCCGCCGATCACCAGCAGGGGCCCGCGAGCGGGCGAGTCGTCGAACGGCACCGCCTCGGCGAGGCGATCGTCCTCGAACAGGTCCTCGGGCGGCGCGGACGCCTTCGCATGCTCCGGTGGACGCCCACCGCGCCGCGCGTCACGTCCGCCGCGTCCGTTGCGGTTGCCCTTGCCGCCGCCCTTGCCACCGCGCGGTCCGCGGCCGCGATCGCGTCCTCCCCGAGCCATCACTTCCCCGCTTTCTCGCGCTCGAGCGCGCGCACGAACCGGCGATCCGCATCGGTCAGCGTGGCCTGCGTCAGCAGGTCCGGCCGCCGCTCGAACGTGCGACGCAGCGACTCCTCGCGGCGCGCCCGCGCGATGTTGGCGTGGTGTCCCGACAGCAGCACGTCGGGCACCGTCCAGCCGCGGAAATCGGCCGGTCGCGTGTAGTAGGCACAATCGAGCAGACCCGAATGGAACGAGTCGCTCTCCACCGAATCGAAACAACCCACGACGTCGGGCTGCAGTCGCGCGACCGCGTCCACGACGCACAGCGCGGCGGGCTCACCGCCGGACAGCACGAAGTCCCCCAACGAGAACTCCTCGTCCACGAGGTGCTGCGCGACGCGTTCGTCCACGCCCTTGTAGCGCCCACACAGGATCACCAGGTGATCGAGCGTGGCCCACGCGCGCGCGGTGTCCTGATCGAACCGCCGCCCCTGCGGCGAGGTGAGCACGACCTTCTGCCCCGCGGGGCGCGACGCGCGCGGCCCGAGCCCCAGGGCGTCGAACGCGCGCACGATCGGCTCGACCTTCATCACCATGCCGGGACCGCCGCCGAACGGTGCGTCATCCACCGTCTTGTGCGGGTCGTCGGTGAAGTCGCGCAGGTTCACGACGTCCACGTCGAGCTTCCCCTTCTCGCGCGCGACGCGGATCATGCCGTCGCCGAACGCGCCGGGGAAGAACTCCGGGAAGATCGTGAGGACCGAGACCTTCATGCCGTGCGCCCGCTCAGAGCTCGTCGAACCCGGGCGGCAGGTCGAGCGTGATCACGCGCGCGGCCGCATCGAGGTGCTTCATGAACGGCGGCTGGCACGGCAGCAGGCGCCCCTCGGGGCCCTCGAGCTGCAGCAACGGCTGGCCGACGTTGAACACCACGTCGGCGACCACGCCCAGTTCCCGGCCCGCGGCGTCCACCACCTTCATGCCCGTGAGCTCGTACGCGTACGACTTACCCGGCCCCGGGTCGGGCAGGCGCTCCTGCTCGGCCCACAACTGGCCGTTCGTGAGCGCGGACGCGGCCTCACGCGAGCCGATGCCCTCGAACGTGAGCAGCAGGCGCGTGTCGGCGGGGCGCACCTTGCGCAGCACGAGCGAGCGCGCCTCGCCGTTGCGGGCGTTGCGCCACTCGAACGTGTGGAGCGCGGTGAGCTGCGCGACCGTGAGCGGACAGCCGTCCAGGTACAGCTCGCCGGCGATGCCGTGCGGGCGACCCAGACGGCCGATCGAGAGCGAGGTCAGTCCAGGATCTCCAGTCCCATGCGTCGGTCCTCGCGGGCCGCAGCGGCACCGAGGGCGAGACGCAGCGACTTGGCGGTGCGACCCTGCTTGCCGATGACGTGGCCCATGTCGTCGGGGTGGACGCGCAGCTCGAACTCGCCGCCGTCGCCCGCGTCACGGATGTCCACCGTCACGTCGTCGGGATGGTCCACGAGGCCCTGGGCCATGAACACGACCAGGTCGCGGAGCTTGAAGTCCACGTCGTCCGGATCACGGGGTTCGCGGGGCGCACGCTCACGCGGCGCACCGATCACTTCGATGTCGGTGCGGACGGGAGGACGATCGGCACGGACGATAACCGCAGCCCGGTCAGCAGCAACAGCATCGTCGACAGGCCCCACAGGAGCAGCGTCGGCTCCGGACGATTGAGGTGCAGCATACTTGTTCCGGCGGCGCAGAGGGCGGCCCCACTGGCCCACATCACGAGAACCGTTCGTATCGGACATTTGAGAAGGGTCGCCAATCGGTGGTTGGTGTGATCCTTGCCGCCCTGTTGCACGGGCCGGCCGTCGCGCAGTCGCGTGAGGATCACGAAGATCATGTCGAACGCCGGGTAGGCCAGGATGAGCGGCGCGCCGGCGCGGCCCCACCCTGGGGCCGCTCCCTGCATCGTCATGAGTGCGGAAGCGCCGAGACTATACCCCAAGAACAGACTGCCCGCGTCCCCCAGGAAGATCCGGGCCTTCGGGAAGTTGTGGGGCAGGAACCCGAGGCAGGCCCCGGCCAGCGCCAGCTGTGCCGCCGCCACCCCGGTGGCCCCGCGCTCGAGCGAGGCCCAGGCGAAACCCAGCAGGGCGATGGGCGCGAGCCCCCCCACCATGCCGTTCATGTTGTCGAGGAAGTTGACCGCGTTCATGAGACCCACGAGCGCGACCAGCGTGATCGCGGCCTCGATCCCCACCGGCAGCCCCAGTTCGGGCACGAGCCCGGCCGGGATGAGCAGCGCGGCGGCCGAGGCCTGCCCCAGCATCTTGAGGTTGGGCGCCATGCCGAAGCGGTCGTCGATGAGCCCGACCACCAACATGAGCGCCGCGCCCGCGAGCAGGTACCACGCCTGCCAATCGGCGCTGGCGTGCGGGATGCGGGTCAACGTGACGCCCCAGGCGATCACCGCCGCGGTGAACACGACCGCGCCTCCCAGCACGGGCATGGCCGCGGTGTGCAGCTTGCGCGCCTCGGGATGATCCAGCCAGCCGATCGCCCACGCGACGCGGACACCGAGCGGCACGAGCGCCCAGCACAGCGGCGCGGCGATCACCAGAGCGAGGACGGGCGTGAGCGTCATGCGGGGGGACGCGCGACGGGGGTCACCGCGGGGCCGGGTGGCTCACCCGACCCGACACGGTCAGACCGTCGGGACCTCGATGGGGCACGGGATGCCCATGCGCACGCAGGTGTCGCGGATCGTGTCCTCGAGCAGGCGGTCGAGCGACGACTGCGGCCGGTAGCCCACGAAACGGCGGATCTTCTGCAGATCCGGCACGCGTCGGCGCATGTCCTCGAACGACTTGCCGTAGACGTGCTCGTAGGGGACCAGATCGATCGTGGAATCGCTGTGGCACATGCGCTTCACGCGCTTCGCCAGTTCGAGGACGGAGACCTCCTCGTCGGTGCCGACGTTGAAGATCTGGCCCTCGGCCTCCTTGCTGTCCGCCAGCAACAGGATGCCGCGCACGACGTCCGAGACGTTGGAGAAGCAGCGCGACTGCTGCCCGTCGCCGTAGACGTGGATGGGGTTCCCGAGCAGGGCGCGCTGCACCATGTTGGGAATCACCATGCCGTAGGCGCTGGACTGGCGCGGGCCGCAGGTGTTGAAGCAGCGCACGGTGATCACCGGCAGCTGGTGCTGCTCGAAGTAGGCCTGCGCCAGGCACTCGTCGACGGCCTTGCCGCAGGCGTACGACCAGCGCAGCTTGTGCGTCGGACCGATCAGACGGTCGTCGTCCTCGGAGAACGGCACCGAGACGCCCTTGCCGTAGACCTCGCTGCTCGAGGTGATCACGACCTTGCGCCGGTGGGCGCTGCAGGCCTCGAGCACCACCTCGGTACCGCGGATGTTCGTGAGCAGGGAGCGGAGCGGGTTCTCGAGGACGTACTTGACGCCCACGGCGGCGGCCAGATGGAAGACGCGGTCGCACTGGGCCACGAGCCCGTGCACCAGCGCCCCGTCCATGACGCTGCCCTCGAGGAACCGGAACCGGCCATGGCGCTCGAAGGTGGCGATGTTCTCGAGCCGACCGGTCGACAGGTCGTCCAGAGCCCAGACCTCGTGTCCACGCTGGAGGAGTTCCTCCGCCAGATGAGACCCGATGAAGCCGGCACCTCCTGTGACCAGGATCCGCATGACGCTCCTTCGAGAGTGCGCACCGGGGATTCGTTCCCCGATGGGATGGTCGTCCCGCATCCTTGATTCCCGGGACTCGCTGCGACGGCGCAGGTTAAGCGTCAGCCTCGGGACGCGTCAATAGCCAAGCCCCCCGTACCGACAGTAATTTCCGTCGGCGATGGGACCACTTGAGCGGCTTCGAAGGTGGAACCGGCAAGGCCACACTCGCGCGTGATGCGCGGTGCTAGCGGCGGATCGCGATGACGATGGTCGCGACCTGCGCCACAACGATCAACGCTTCCTTGAGGTAGAACCACGGGCTCACGTCGGAGCGCTCGGGCACCCACAGGAAGTCGCCGGGCATCGGCGCGCCGGTCTCGCGCGCGAGCAGCGTCTGCCCGCTGCTGCGACGCGTGATGCGCACCTTCGTGCGCGCCGCGTGCGCCGTGGGGCCTCCGGCCTCGCGCAGGTAGTAGCTCCACGGCTTGCCGGGCACGTACTCGATGAGGCCGGGGCGGCGCACCTGACCGTCGACGCGGATCGCGCGCAGCGTCGGCGAGACCTCCACGACGTCGCCGTCGCGCAACACGGGATCGTTGATCCCGCCGCGCACGAGCGGCCGCAGATTGACGCGGAACGACGGGTACAACGAGGCGAGCCGGGTGTGGAACGTCTCGTACTCCGAGGCGGTCATCTCGCCGCGCGACAGGCGCGAGAGCCGGTCGAACTCGGGATCCGCGCCGGAACCCGGCGGCCGCTGGCGGTACAGGTCGAGCGCGGTGCTGTCGCCGTCGGCGAGCAGCCCGCCGGCCGCATCGAGCACCTCGGACAGCCGCGTCTCGCCCGAACGGATCGGGTACGAGCCCGTGCGCGCGACGCGTCCGAGCACCTCGACGCGATCGGTCTCGTGGTAGCGCGAGCGGCCCGCGACGTGCAGCACGTCGCCGCCGCGAAGCGTCAGGCGCAGGTCGGGCGAACCGGCCGCGAGCGAGACCCACGTGCTCTCGGCGCGGTCGTCCGCGCCCCAGCGCGTGAGCAGTGCCCGCGCCTCGAGCGCGTCGGCACGCAGACCGCCCGCCAGACGCAGCAGCGTCGCGAGCGAGTCGTCGGCCCCGAACTCGAGCGTGCCCGGGCGACCCACCGCGCCCCAGGCCGCGATCGTCTCGCGGCGCACCGGCACCTGCACCACGTCGCCATCGGCGAGCAGCCGATCCCCGGCGTCGTCACCGGTGAGCCGGAACCGCTGCAGGTCGCACACGTGCAGCGCCCCGTCGCGGCCGCGGATCTCGATGCGGCGGCGCGAGGCGAGCGGCGTGAACAGCGAGTCGGGCAGCACGTCCGAGAGCCGGCTGCCGCCGGTCACCGCGAGCGGTCCGCGCGCGCGCAGCTCGCCGGTCAGGTGCACGATGAACGTGCGCGGCACGAGCAACTGGAACTGGATGCCGACGCCGCGCAGCGCGGTGCGCAGACGCCGCTCGACCTGGGCGCGCACGTCCGCGAGGGTGAGCCCGGCCACGGACAACGGGCCGATCTCGGGCGAGAACAGCACGCCCTCGGACGAGACGACCAGCCGCGTCTCGCGGTAGAGCGGGCCGTACACCGCGAGCGAGAACACGTCGCCCGGACCCACGCGGTAACGCGTCGGGTCGATCGGGCCCGCGAGCGTGAGCGGCGTCGCCGAACCCGCGGCCGCGGCGGCTGCAGCGGCGTCGAGCACGGCGCGGTCCGAGAGCGACCGGGCACCGGTCTGCGCACCCGCCGTGAGCGGGGCCGCGAGCAGGGTCACGAACAGGGCGACCAGGAGCCGCGCGAGACGACCGGAGGAGGCCACCGGGATGCGGCGGGCGCTCTTCGAAGGGAGGGTCGGCAAGGGTGTCTTCCGGGTGGGGGACGCGTTCCGGGGGACCGTCCCCCGAGGGCCGCCGCGGGGGCGCCCGGCACGGCCGGGGCACAGGGCGGCCCCGCAGACTAGGCGGGGGCCCGAACAGGGTCAACCGCTGGTCTTGACGGGGCTGGGGCGACCCCATACGGTCCCCCGTCAGCCCTGCGTCCCGCGCGCGTTCCCGCGTGTCGGGAGGCTCATGCCCCCGACGGTGTCGGGGGGTCGGCGGACGGTGCGTGCCACCGCCGCCCCGCCCCTTCCCCCTACGTCACGACGAGGTCCGTTTTGCAGGCGAACGCCGCACCCTCCACCGACCGTCTGGTCGCCCTCGTCCGCGCCCACGCCCGGCCCTTCCTGGCGACCCTGCTCGGGACGGCCGCACTCGCCGCCGTGATCGCGTTCGCGCTGCCCAACTGGTACCGCGCCGAGAGCACGATGCTGCCGCCGCAGGACACGGGCGGGACGTCGTTCGGCCTGCTCACCGGCATCATCCAGTCCGCCGCGCTGAGCCAGCTGGGCCTGGCGACGAGCAGCACGCCGTCGGACGTGTTCGGCGAGATCCTGCGCAGCCGCACGCTCAACGAGGCCGCCATCGAGCGCTTCGGGTTGGCCGCCGTGTACAAGAAGAAGGGCAGCGATCGCACGCTCAAGGAGTTCCGCCGCCATCTCGCGGTCAAGGTCAACGCCGCCGGGCTGCTCACCGTGGCGTTCGAGGACCGCGACCCCAAGCGCGCCGCCGAGGTCACCAACTTCCTCGTCGCCGAGCTCGACCGCTTCAACGTCGAGACCTACAAGACGCGCGGCAAGCGCCTGCGCCAGTTCCTCGAGGGCCGCCTCGCCGACGTCGAGCACCAGCTCACCGTGGCCGAGGACTCGCTGCAGCACTACGAGCGCGTCAACAAGGTGGTCTCGGCCGCCGACGCCGAGGCCGCGCACGGCATGGCCGACATCCTCGCGCAGAAGTTCAGCCTCGAGACGCAGCGTTCGTTCGTCTCGAGCTACACCGAGCCCGGCAGCGTCGAACGCGCCGGCATCGACAAGCAGCTCGCCGCGCTCAACCAGGAGATCGGCAAGTTGCCCGAGCTCAAGCGCGAGGGCGCGCGTCTGGCGCTCGACGTCGAGGTGCAGCGCAAGCTGGTCGTGCTGCTGACCGCGCAGGTCGAGGACGCGCGCATGCAGGAGACGCGCGACACGCCCACGGTGACCGTGCTCGACGCCGCCACGCCGCCGCAGATCAAGGCGCGTCCCGTGCGCTGGCTGATCGTGCTCGTGTCCACGATGGTGTCCCTGTTCGGGTGCGCCGCGTGGGTCGCGGTGAGCCTCTCGCGCGAGCCGTGACCGGAGCGACCACCGTCCGCACGAACCTGCCCACGCCGTCCGCGTGGTGGCCGGTCGTGCTCATCGGTGCGGTGGCGCTGCTCGCCGGACTGACGGCGGGCGACCCGGCGCCGCACTGGGCGCTGCCGCTCGGCGCGATCGTGCTGCTGGGCGCGCTCTACGCCGGCGTGCGCTGGCCGTTCGCGAGCCTGCGCGTGCTGCTGGGCTCGACCATCCTGCTCGTCGTCTGTCGCGTGAGCGGACTGCGCTCGGCGACGCCGTTCGACGTGCTGCTGCCGTCGCTGCTCGTGGCGACGTGGTTCGATCGGCTGCGTCACGGCACCGCGAACCTGATCGCCGACACGCCGGGCCGCACTGCGGTCCTCGCGGCCGAGCGACGCTTCACGCGCGCGGTGCTCGTGTTCTTCGCCGCCGCCGGACTGTCGCTCGTGCAGATCGGGTTCCTGTCGGGCTGGGGCTCGGCCGGCGACTCGGGGCTGATGCTGTTCCGCGCCCTGCAGGGCGTGATCCTGTATCCACTCTGCCGCCACTGGCTGCGCGACCACGCGCGCATCGGACAGGCGTGGAACGCGCTGTTCGTCGCGGGCATCGCGCTCGTCGCGGTCAACCTCGTGGGCGTGCTCGTCTGGCAGGTACCGCGCGCCGGCATGACGTTCTTCGTGAACAACTGGGACGCGCCGCTCACCAGCCCCAACGAGGCCGGCGCGGCCGTGCTCATCGTGGGCGTGGTGCTCATGGTGCGCGAGGCGCTGCGGCCCGACGCACGCAATCTGGCGTTGGGCGTGCTGCTCGTGCTCATGTTGGCGCTCACGCAGTCGCGCTCGGCGCTGCTCGCCTGGGGCGTGTTCGGTCTGTTCGCACTGCGTGGCGTGAAGCCCGGACGGCTCATCGCCGGCGTGCTCGGCACCGCCATGCTGCTGCCGCTGCTGCCGTCGTCGTTCTGGACGCGCATGATGCGCACGGTCGTCGTCGAGAAGGGCTCGTTCGAAGCGTTCTCGTTCTTCCAGCGCGTGTACGGCTGGCAGACCGCGTGGAAGGTGTTCCTCGACCACCCGATCACCGGCGTGGGCTATCTGGGCTACCGCTTCGTGAGCAGCCGCTACAACGAGCTGCGCATCGTGTTCGGCACCGTCGAGAACTACTACTACGAGATCCTGGTGAGCATGGGCGTGGTCGGCTTGGCGTTGCTGCTGTGGGCGACGTTCGAGCTGTACCGCCTGGGCCGCACGATCGGCCGCACCGCCCCCGCGGGTTCGCTCGCGCATCACATGGCGCGCTTCCACACGCCGCTCGTGACCGCGCTGCTCGTGGCCAACATGACCGGCGACAACCTGGTGGGCACGGTGAGTCTGGCGCAGCTCGCGATGTGGACCGCGGTGCTGGTGCGCGCCGGCCACGATGCGCTCGGGGAGCGCGCCTGATGCTGCGCGTGCTCGCGTTCACGCCCCAGCCGCTGAGCGGCCCCGCCGGTCGCTACCGCGTGCACCAGTGGCGCGAACCGCTGCGCGCGCACGGCGTCGAACTCGAGGCGGTGCCGTTCTTCGACGAACCCGCGTACGCGCGCCTGCACACGCCGGGCGGCACGCTCACCAAGACGTTCGACCTCGCGCGCCTCACCTGGCGTCGCTGGCGCGACCTGTTGGGCGCGGGCCGCGCCCCGCTCGCGTTCGTGCACCGCGAGCTGTGGCCGCTCGCGGGCGCGTGGCCGCTCGACACGCTGCGCCGGGCGCAGCCGCGCTTCGTGTTCGACCTCGACGATGCGGTGTTCCTGCCCAACGTGAGCGAGGCCAATCGCCGCCTCGTGGGGCTCAAGGCGCACGTCACCGCGGCGCCGCTCGCCGCGGGCGCGGTCGCGGTCACCGCGGGCAACGACTGGCTCGCGCAGTGGGCGCGCGCGCAACGCCCCGGGCGCGACCCGGCGAGCGTGCACGTGATCCCGACCGCGGTCGATGGCGACGCGTGGCGTCCGACCGCGCCGGAGGCACCGGGTCCGCTGCGGCTGCTGTGGATCGGCAGCCCGAGCACGCTCCGCTACCTGCGCGCGTGGGCCCCCGCGCTCGCGCGACTCGCCTCGCGCCGCACGTTCGAGGTGCACGTCGTCGGTGCCGAACTCGCGATCCCCGGGGTCACCGTGGTGTCGCACGCGTGGTCGCTCGAGCGCGAGCGCGCGGTCGCGGCGCAGTGCCACATCGGCCTCGCCCCCATGCCCGACGGCGACTGGGAGCGCGGCAAGTGCGGGCTCAAGCTGCTCCTGTACATGGCGCTCGGACTGCCCGCGGTCGCGTCGGCGAGCGGCGTGCATCCCACGCTGCTCGAGGGCGGCGCCTGCGGCCTGCTGGTCGAGGACGACGCGTCGACCGAAGCGGCCCTCGATCGCCTGCTGGGCGATGCGGCCGAACGCGCGCGCCTGGGCCGTCTCGCACGCGCCGCGTTCGAGGCGCGTTGGTCGGTGCGCGCGGTCGCGCCGCGTCTGGCGGCCGTGCTGCGCACGGCGGCGGAGGCCGCATGAGCGATCGCCGCATCAGGGTGCTGCACGTCATCACGCGCCTCATCGTGGGCGGCGCGCAGGAGACCGCCATGCTCCTGTGCCAGCACCTCGATCGCTCGCGCTACGACTGCACGCTCGTGACCGGCGAGGAGACCGGCCCCGAGGGCGAACTGCACACCGAGAGCCGCGCGCGCGGTGTGGCGCTGGAGTTCGAGCCCGACCTGTTCCGCGAGATCTCGCCGCTGCGCGACCTCGCGGCGACGGTGTCGCTCACGCGCCGCATGGTCCGCGGCCGCTACGACGTCGTGCACCTGCATTCGTCCAAGGCCGGCATCGTGGGCCGCCTCGCGGCGCGCCTCGCGGGCACGCCCGTGGTCGTGCACACCGTGCACGGCTGGGGCTTCAACGACGAGCAACCGCGCCTCGTCTCGGGCACGTACCAGAGTCTCGAACGCGCGTGCGCACGCTGGTGCGACGCGCTGTGCGTGGTCGGTACGCCGTACCGTGACGAGGGTCTGGCGCTGGGCATCGGTGAACCGTCGCAGTACCACCTCGTGCGCTCGGGCATCGAGATCGACGCCTACCGCCACGTGGCCGCCGATCGCGCGACGCTGCGTGCGCGCATCGGCCTGCCCGCGGACGCGCTCGTGATCGGCAACGTGGGTCGGCTGAGTCCGCCCAAGTGCCCCGAACTCATGGTGCGCGCGTTCGCCCGACTCGCGCGCACGCAGGCGAACGCGCACCTCGTGCTCGTGGGTGACGGCTGGCAGCGCCGCGAGGTCGAGGCCGAGGTCGCGACACTGGGCCTGCGCGATCGCGTCCATCTGCTGGGGCTGCGGCGCGACGTGCCCGAACTGCTGCACACGTTCGACGTGTTCGTCATGTCGTCGAGCCGCGAGGGACTGCCGCGCACGCTGCCGCAGGCCATGGCGGCGGGCCTGCCGATCGTCGCGACGCACGTCGGCGGCATCCCCGACGCGGTCGCCGAGGGCGCGTCGGGGTTCCTGGTGCCCGCGGGCGACGTCGACGCGCTCGCCGATCGTCTGGCGCGACTCGCGGCCGACCCGGCCCTGCGCGCACGTCTCGGCGCGGGCGGACTCGCGCGCGTCGAGGAGTTCTCGGTGCAGACCATGGTGCGCCGCACCGAGGAGCTGTACGAGCGACTGCTGGCGCGGCGCGGCGCATGAGCACCCGGCCGATCCGCGTCGCCCATCTGGTGGCGACCGCCGGCCACAGCGGCGTCGAGAGCCATCTGCGCGCCGCGCTGACCGCGTTCGACCCGCGCGAGGTCGAGGCGCGGCTGTTCGTGCCCGGCCCGGGCCCGCTGGTGGACGCGCTCGTCGCCGCGGGGGTGCACGTGGACACGGGCGCGCCCACGCGCAAGCTCGCGTGGGGCGAGGCGATCGCACTGGGTCGCCGTCTGCGCGGCACCTGCGACGTGGTGCACGCGCACGGCCCGCGCGTGGCGTTCTGGGCCGACACGATCGCGCGCGCGGCGCACGCCCGCGCGGTCGTCGTCACGCTGCACGAGCTGCGCTGGCTGAGCCTGCCGCCGGGACCGCAGCGCTGGGCGTGGACGACGCTCGAGTCGTTCGCGCACGCGCGCGCCGATCGTCTGGTCGTGCTCTCGAACGATGCCCGCACGCGCGTGCAGGCACGGCATCCCGCCTGGCGAGCGCGCGTGGTCCTGGCGCCGGGCACCACGCCGCTGCTCGCCGAAGCGCTCCCGCCCGCGCCCACGCCGCGCCGCACGGGCCCGCTGCGTCTGGTGTGCGTGGGTCGCTTCCATTGGGTCAAGGGGCACGCCGACCTGCTCGCGGCCGTCGCGAACGCGCGCGCGCTCGGCGTCGACGTCACGCTCACGCTGGTCGGCGACGGCCCGCTCGAGTCCGCGTTGCGCGCGCAGAGCGCGTCGCTGGGCCTGGCGGATCACGTGCACTGGCACGGCGGCGCGTTCGACCCGCGCACGACGCTGCCCGCGCACGACGTGTTCGTGGCCGCGTCGCACACCGAGACGCAGGGGATCGCGGCGCTCGAGGCCATGGCCTGCGGCCTGCCCGTGCTCGCGCCCGCGCTCGGCGGCTTCCTGGATCTGGTCGAGCCCGACGTGACCGGCGTGCTCGTGCCGGGGCGCACGCGCGACGATTGGTCGCAGGATCTGGCGCGCGCGATCGCGGCGCTCGCGCACGACCGCGACGCCCTCGCGCGCATGGGCGATGCCGGCCGCACCCGCGCGCTCGATCGCTTCGCGCCACGCGCAGCGGCGGCGGCGCTCGCGACGATCTATCGCGACCTCGTCCCCGAGGCCGACCTCGCCTGAGCGCTAGCGCGCGGTCGTCGCGCCGCGCTGCAGCAGCGCGCGCCACTCACCGGGCGTGACCACGCCCAGCGCGCTCGCCAGTGCCAGCACGAGCAGCGGCGGCACCCCGGCGGCCACGCCCACCCACAGCCAGCCCATGAACCCCGAGGCCTGCGGCAGATGCGGCATGAGGGCGCGTCCCGCCGCGACGACGACGGCGAGCACCGCCATGGGCGCGAGCGACGGCGCGACCAGTGTGCGCACCGACCAGCCCGTGAAGCGCGCGAAGCGCACGAGGTACCAGGTCACCGCGACGAGGTTGGCCGCGAGCGTCGCGACGATGGCGCCCACCAGCCCGTGCGCGGGCACGAGCGCGAGCCCGAGCCCGGCGTGCAGCACGAACGCCAGCGCCGAATACTCGGCCTCGTAGCGCGTGCGGCCGAAGGCGCGCGCCAGCGCCGAAACGACGCCGGTGGCCATCGCCACGACCATCGCCGCCGACAGGCCCAGCACCGCGAAGTCGGAACCCTGCGGCACGTCCCCGAGCCACGCCGCGAGCAGTCGCGGCGAGCCCACCATGAGCGCGGCGGCGAGCATGGCGGTGAACGTCATCACCCAGCGCGCGGCACGCGCGTGCGCCGCACGCAGGCCCGCCTCGTCCCCCACCGCGTGCAGCCCCGAGGCTTCCGAGACGAGTGCGGTGAGCACGATCTGCGGCAGCGACCCCATGACCGTGGCGGCGCGCAGCCCCAGTTCGTAGGGCGCCACCCAGACCAGCGCGACGTAGCGCGACAGCAGCAGCTTGTCGACCTGCTGGTGCGCCACCGCGAGCACGTTGCCGATCTGCAGCGGTCCGCCGAACGCCACCACCTCGCGCACGCGCGTGCGCGCGCCGCGCCACGTCCCCCACGCGAACCCGGGCGCGCCCACGCGCAGCATGACGAGGCCCACGAGGGTCGCGACCACGGTGCCGAGGATCGCCGACGCGACCACGGCCACCAGTCCCAGACCGTGATGCAGCGCGAACAGGGCGCCCCCGACCTGCACGATCACCGACGACACGGTGACCGCGTTGGCGAGATCGAAACGCCCCCAACCCTGCAACGCCGCGACCGTGACCATGGAGAATCCCATGCACGCGAACGCGACCGGCCCCAACAAGAACAACGTGCCGGCCAGTGCGCGCTGTTCGAGCGCGATGCGCAGCAGTTCGAGCACGGGCCCGCGCGCGAGCGGCGTGATCGCGAGCCACGCACCGCCCAGCACGGCGTAGCCCAGCATGCCGACCAAGGCGAACTCACCGGCTTCGGCGCCCTCGCCGCGCGCGCGCGCCGCCGCGACGTGCCGCAGCGTGCCCTGCGCGAAACCGAAGTCCAGCGCGGTCAGCGCGCCCGTGAGCGACGAGAACAGCGCCCACAGCGCGAACGTCTCGGGGCCCAGCTCGCGCAACAGCACGGGCACCATGACCGTCCACACCGCCAGCACGAGCACGCGTCCGAACGCGGCCTGACCGCTGTGGGTGAGCATGCGCCGTCCGAAGCCGGACGCGTCGTGACCGGGCGCGACGCTCACGCGCGTGACTCGCGCACGACGCGCTCGAGTTCCGCCGCCAGCGCGTCCCACGAGAACCGTTCGCGCGCGAACGCGCGGGCGCGCGTCGCGAGCGCCTCGGCCCCCGCGGGGTCGGCGAGCAGCGCCAGCGTCTCGCGCGCCAGCCCGTCGGCGTCGTCGGCGGCGCGCACGAGGTCGCGCGCCTCGGGCAGCCCCTCGGCCACGGGGGTCGTGGTCACGACCGGCAGCCCTGCCGCCATGGCCTCGAGCACCTTGTTCTGGATGCCCGACGAGAATCGCAGGGGTGCGAGCATGACGCGCGCGGCGGCCAGGATCGGCGTCAGGTCCGGGACCGCGCCGGTGACGCGGACCCCGGGCAGCGCGGCAAGGGCGCGCACCGCGGGGCTCGGCGACGCCCCGACGAGCCACAACTCGACGTCGGGGCGCACCGCGCGCACGCGCGGCAGCACCTCGCGCGCGGCGTACACGGCGGCATCCACGTTGTGCGGCACGCTCAGATTGCCCAGGAACATGAGGCGCGGCGTGCTCGCGCGTCCGGGCACGACGTCGAACAGGGATTCCTCGACGCCGTGCGGCACCACGCGCACGTTGTGGGCCCCGCGCGCGACGAGATCGTCGCGATCGACCGGCGAGACCACCCACGCCTCGCGGAACGCGCGCGCACTCTCGACCTCGTGGCCCGCGACGCGGCGACGCTCCCAGTCGATGCCGAGACGCTGCCACGCCGGCCGGCGCAGGCGGCTGCGCGACAGGTGCATGGCGATCGAGTCCCCCATGAACAGCACCTTGGCCGGATGCGCGAGCCCCGCGACCGCGGGCGCCATGCGGAACAACTGCACGAACACGGCGTCGGGATCCTCGGCGAGCAGCGCGCGTGCGCGCGCGTCCATGTCGGCCGACCGATAGAACGCCACCTGCGACGGCTCCGAGGACAGCACGCCGAGCCACGCCTGCAGCCACGACCGCGCGCGCGACAGGTGCACGGTCTCGACGCGCACGCCGATCGCGCGCAGCGCCTCGATCGCGTCCGGCGGCTCGTGGCCGTCCACGTACGACAGCAGCGTGACCTCGTGCCGACGCGCGAGCGAGCGCAGCAGCGCGAATCCGGTCAGGCGGTCGCCGCGGTCCGGGGGCCACGGGAAGCGGGCGGAGACGTAGAGCACCTTCATGGCGTCATCGTACCGCGTCGCGCAGCACCGCGAGCGTCTCCTCGGCGGTGCGCCGATAGGTGAAGGTGGCGGCGCGCGCGAGCCCCGCCTGCCGCAGCGCGGCCCGGGCGGCCGGATCGGCCGCGAGCGTTCGGACCGCGGCGCGCCAGGCGGCCGGGTCGTCCACGGGCACGTAACGGGCGGCCTCGCCGCCGACCTCGTGGAACACGGGGATGTCCGAGACCACGGCGGGCACGCCCGCGGTCATGGCCTCGAGCAGCGGGAACCCGAACCCCTCGTAGCGGCTCGGCAGCAGCACGAGTTCGGCGTGGGCGTAGAGCCACGCCAGTTCCGCGGGCGTGACCCAGCCCAGCGAGACCACGCGGTCGCTGCCGCCGGCGGCCTCCTCGAGCGACGGGAACCGCGGGTCGCGCGGGCCCACCGCCGCCAGCGTGAGCTCGGGCGCGTCGTCGGCCCACGCGCGCGCGAGCACCGCGAGGTTCTTGCGCGGGCGGTTGTCGGCCACGACGAGCGCGAACCGCTCGGCGACCAGGCCCGCCGGACGCTGCGGCACGACGGGCGCCCCCGTGGGCGCGGTGGGCACCCCGAGCAGCACCGGGCGCACCCGGTCGGCCCGCACCGGCAGCAGTTCCACGATCTCGTCACGACTGAACGTGCTGTCGGTGAGGATGCGCGTCGCGCGCACCGCATCGAGCAGGCTCAGTCGGTACAGCACGCGCGAGACGAACGACGGGATGTGCGCCATGCGCAACGCCGAGACGTCGTGCAGCGTGAGCACCTCGCGCACGCCCGAGAACAGCGGCCGCAGACCGAACGGGCTCAGGTACACGTCGGGACGACGCTGCCGCAGCCACAGCCCCGTCTGCAGCATGCCGAGCGGGCGGATCGGATGCCACGGTCGCTCGACCCATTCGACGCGCGGATGGGCCCGCAGCGCGGTGAAGTCGAAGCGCGTGTTGCGCTGCCGCGGGTCCCACAGCACGAGGTAGCGATCGTCGCCCGGCAGGTCGAGCAGCGCCTCGAGGAGCGCGTGCGCGTGCTTGCCGATCCCGGCGAAGTGGTCGCAGGCGTAGCGCAGGTCGTAGGCGACGATCATCGCGCGGCCACCTGCTCGATCGCCACGCGGTAGCGCGCGGCGACGGCCGCCGACCGTGCGTGTCCGAGCGTCGCGAGCACGCGCCGCCACATCAGTCGCAGCCGCCAGCCGCGCAGCAACAGCGCGCGCGCGCGGGCCTCTCCCAACGCGGGATGGAACTTCATGAAGTAGCGCAGCGCCGCGCGGCCACCGTCGGCCGGCAGCGCCCCCGTGGCGCTCGAGCCGCGGCCCACACCGTGCCGCCACACCACCTCGGGCACGTGCAGCACCTGCCAGCCCGCGTCGTGCAGGCGGCGGCACCAGTCCACGTCCTCGTAGTACATGAAGTACGCCTCGTCGAGCGGACCCACGGCGCGAGCGGCGTCGGCGCGCACGAGCCACGCGCAGCCCGAGACCCACTCGACCGCCGCGGTGCGCGCGGGCGGTGCCACGAACCGTCCGGGCCAACCCAGACGATCGAGCAGCCACGAGTGCGCCCACTCGCGTTCGGGCGTCGGGAACGCGCCCACGGTGGATTCGCGCGCACCCGCGTCGGTGACGATCGCGGGACCGGCGAGCCCGGCCTCGGGGTGGCGTTCGAGCACCTCGGCGAGCGCATCCAGCCCGCCGGCGGGCACCTCGACGTCGGGGTTCACGACCGCGACCCAGCGCGTCGTGGCCGCCGCCAGTCCCGCGTTGACGCCGGCGGCGAAGCCGCGGTTCTCGCTCAGGCGCACGACGTCGGCCTCGCCCAGCAGCGCCACCGCGCGCTCGGCGGTGCCGTCGCGACTGGCGTTGTCGGCGACGACGATGCGCACCCCGCGCCGCGGCGCGGCCGCACGCAGCCCAGCGAGACAGCGCTCGAGCACGCCCACGGACTCGTAGGTGACGATGACGACCGTGATCGAGGGCGCGGAGGACGCGGGCGTGGGGGCGGACACGCGGGTCACGTTAGCGACCGCCGCACGACAGCGTCAACGCGCGCCCGCGCCTCATCGGCCCACCCCGGCGGAATCGCGCCCGAGCACCCAGGTGGTCATCCCGATCCGCGCGGTGGCGGCCGAATCGAAGGTGGCGGTGAACGGCTCGACGCGGCGGTACTGCTCGATGCGCAGCGGGCTCGTGAGCAGATGCGTCACGCCCGCACGCACCATGTAGCGCGCCAGCGCGCGTTCGCGGATCGCCACCGCCGCGTCGTGGTTCATGACGCCGTCCAGATTGATCACCGGGAACGGGTGCACCACGTAGGCGAGCTCGCCCGAATCGAACGAACCGAACACCACGGGCGTGGCCGAGTCGGCCGCGAACGCCTCGAGCCGCCCCCGCAGCGCCTCGCCGTTCGCCAGGATCCGGCGGTCCATGCCCTCGATGCCGCCGCGCACGAGCGCGTCGCGCAGCGTCCACGCCCCCTGCACCAGCACGAGCCCCACGAGCGCGGTGGTGAGCGCGCGTCGGCCCGCGAGCGCGCCCGGCAGCGCCGCGCTCGCCACGAACAGCACGCACGCCAGCGTGGGCCCGGTCGCGTACCACACCTGGAAGCCGCGGAAGCCGATCGCGTACGCGAGCACGTCGAGCGCGGCCGCGGTCGACACCACGGTGAACACGGGCCGCCAGCGCGCCCCCTCGGGACGAGCCGAGACGAGCCCGGCGACGAACGCCACCGCGCCGATCGCCATCTCGAGAGCCGCCCCGCGCGGCGAGCGGATGTCGAGCGGACCGTTGTCGCGCAACAGCAGCGCGCCGATCGCGAGCGCGACCACGAGCCACGCCGCCCGCGTGTCGCGCGACCGCGACCGGAGCCGCTCCACGGGCACGACGAGTCCCCACGCCCACGCGGTCAGCGGCACGAGCCCGGTGGCCCACAGGAAACGGTAGAGCCAGAACCCCACGCCCTGCAGTTCCGCCCGCAGTCCCGACGGCGACAGGTGCGGGCCGTGATCGAGCCCGTAGCGCACCGCGAGCGCGGTGGCGCTGTCCTGCGCGACGGTGCCGAAGCGCTGCAGGTTGGCGATCGCCCACGGGGCGACCACGAGCCCCGCGATCGCGGTGATGACCAGCGTCTCCGTGATCGCGGCCCGCGCACCGCGCGAGCGGCCCACCACGACCATCGCCCCGATCGCGTACGCGACCGCGAACAACCCCGCATCGGTGCGCCCCAGGATCGCGAGCCCGAGCCCCAGCCCGTCGAGCGCGCACGCGCGCCACGAGGCGGCGGGGGCGCCCGCGCCGAAGCGCGACTCCCAACGCAGCGCCATGAGCAACAGCAGCAGCGACGACAGACCGTTCTCGACCGCCATCGTGGCGTGTAGCCACCACGCCGACCCCAGCGCCAGCACGAGCGCGGTCGCGAACGCCCCCGGTCCCCCGCGGCGCGCGACCGCGCGCAGCAACAGCGCGATCGCCAGCGCGTTGAGCGCGAGGTCGAGCGTCATCACCACGGGGATCACGATCCGCGGCGCATCGCCCACGATCGCGTGCACCGCCATGAGCAGGCCCATGTAGAGCGGATGGAACCCGTTCGTGGCGTGCAGGCCGTCCGTGGTGGGCCACGCTCCGGTCGCCACCGCGCGGCGCGCCGCCTCGAGGTAGTACGAGGCGTCGTCCACCATGAGCGACAACTGCGCATCGGGGCCCGCGAGCGCGATCACGAGGCGCGGCAGAAGCACGACGAGCGCGAGCACGGCGACGTGCCACGCACGCCACGGTCCGGCCGTGGGTGCGACGACCCCGCTCGGGCGTTCGGCTCGTGCCATGGCACTCCTCCGCGATCGTGGACAGGGCCCCGCACGAGGGGCGGGGCGGACGGGCGACTATCGCAGATGCGCACGACCCGGCCAACGTGCGCGCACCGCGGCGCAACGTGGTTTTGCGCCGCCCCGGACGCGGCCCCTACACTCCCCGCCCATGCTCCCGCACACCGCTGCGCACGCCCCGCTTCCGCCCCGCACGATCGCCCGCCTCGCGGCGGTGGTGCTCGGCGCGGTGCTCGTGGCGACCGCGGTGGTGCTCGAGCCGCTCCCGTGGGGCGTGCTGCTGCTGGCGCTCGCGGGCCTGGCGGGACTCGGCTGGCTCGTCTGGCGCCACCCCATCCTCGCCGCCGCGTTGCTCCCCGTGGTCCTGAGCCCCCCCGAGTTCCTCAAGGTGTTCGCCTACGAGGTCGGACTCGTGACGGTGTTCGCCGTGCTCGTCGTGGCGGGCACGCGCGCGCGGCTGGCGTGGTTCTGGCGGCTCGACCCCATCGAGCAGGCCTCGTTCGCGTTCGTCGCATGGGGCGCGCTCACGCTGTTCTGGAGTTCGAGCGCGTGGTGGTGGCTGTTCGCGATGCGCAAGTACGGCATGGGCGCGCTGGCGCTGTTCACCGCGTGGCGGCTCGCGCGACTGGCGCACACGCCGTGGCCGTGGCTGCGCGGCATCACGCTGGGCGTGCTGGCGCTGTCGGCGGCCGTGTTCGTGAAGGCGGTGGGCTCGGGCATGCTCACGCTGGGCACCGCGTTCAAGCGCATCGAGGGCACCGACCTGGGCTGGGGCAAGGCGAACTACCTCGGCGCGCTGTTGCTGCTCATGCTGCCGAGTGCGCTGCATCTGGCACTGCACGCGCCGGATCGCCGCTCCCGCCTGCTCGGCTGGCTCAGCCTGCCGTGCGCGGGGCTCGTCATGGCGACGGCCGCGTCACGCGGCGGCGCGGTGCTGCTGCTGGTCGTGTCGCTCGCCTATCTCGTGCGCCGCGAGCTCGGCGCCAAGCTGCTCCCCATGCTCGCCGGGGTCGCGGTGGCGGTGGGTCTGCTGTTGCTGGGCCCCGGCAGCGCGCAGTTCCTGGAGCGGTTCACGAGTCCGCGCGAGTTGGGCAGCGTCGTCGTGCGACTGTTCCTGTTGCGCGCCGGCTGGCGGCGCATCGTGGAGCACTTCCCGTTCGGCATGGGCCTCGGGCAGGGCATCGTCGAACCCGATCACCTGGCGGCGGGTGGCCCGCACAACTTCCTCGTCACGATCACCTACGAGGCGGGCCTGCCCGGCGCCGTGCTCTGGTGCGCGCTGCTCGTGCTGCTGTTCCGGCGCGCGTGGCGCGAGCGTCGCGTGCCCGGTCACGAGGCGCTGGCGCGCACGCTGCTCTTCACGGTCGCCACCGCGGTCCTCAACTCGATGTTCGAGGGGACGTTCGAGGGCCTCCACTTCCAGTTCCTGTTCTTCTGGATCGTGGGGCTGCTGCTGGGGGCGCTGTCGCGTGACGGCGGGACGGATGCGCTCAGTCGCGCGGGGCGTCCGGCGCACGCATGACGACGACGCTCGCGCCCACCGCCGCGAGCATCGCCGCGACGAGACCGAACAGCGACTTGCGCGGGCCGCGATGCTTCTCGGGCACCACGGGCGCGTCGAGCACCGAGATCGTCGGCGTGTCGCGCATCTCCTTGACGCGGGCGTCCTCGAGTTCGGCGGACAGCAGCAGGTAGAGCTGCTCCTGCAGCTTGTTGTCGCGCACGAGCCGCTGCAGATCGGATTGCAGCGCGGGGATGCGCCCGATCTGCCGCTCGAGCTCGGCGAGCTGGCGCCGCGCCTGCACGAGCTGGTCGTTGTCCTCGCGCAGATAGCCGCGCAGCACGCCGATGCGCACCTGGAGCGCGATCTTCTGCGCCATGAGGTCGGCCATGGACGAGACGTCGCCGCTCTGCGCTGCGCTCACCGGCGCGACCGTGCGGTGCGTCTCCTGGTACTCGCGCAGCGCCACCTCGGTCGCGTGCAGCGCCGAATCCACCTCGGCCACGCGTCGCTCCAGGAACACGCGCGTGCGATGCCCCTGCGTGTTGCGCTTGGCGATGTTGTAGTGATCGAGCGCCTCGAGCATGCCCTCGGCCATCGCGGCGGCGCGCTTGGGGTCGCGGTCCTCGACGTACACCTCGATCGTGCCGTCGGGATTGAGCTTCACGCCGGACGACTTGGCGAAGCGCTTGATGGCGTTCTCACGGCTCTTCGTGCGATAGACCTCGAGCAGCCGATAACGATCCACGACCTCGCCCTGCACCGTGCGACTGCGCAGGATGGCCTTGTAGATATCGGCCGGTGTCGTGTACTCGCCGAACTCGCCGAGTGCCGGGAACTTGCTGAGCGCACGCCCCATGACGCCCAGATTGGCGGTGAGGTCGGTCTCCTCGGGCGGCAGGATCGTGGCCGTCGAGCGATACCACTTGGGCACGACCATCGCGACGAGCACGCCCAGCACGCCGGCCACCACCGTGGCGGCGAGCACCGCACCGCGACGGGCCCAGACGCGGCGCACGAGCGGCCGCAGATCGAGATCGGAGGACGGCGTTCCGGACGTCATCGGATGGACCTCACGGCGATCACGACGGTGGCGATCTGGGCGAGCGTGGTGAGCAGGCGGCTGAAACGATCCCAGGCGGTGACGTCCGAGCGCTCGGGGACCCAGATGAAGTCGCCCGGGTCGAGTCGGCGCACGTTGTGCGCGAGCAGCGTCTGGCCCGTGACCGCGCGCGTCACCCGCACGCGACCGCGCCAGGCGCGGCTCGTGAACCCGCCGGCGGCGCGCACGTAGTCCTCGGCGCTCTGTCCGGGCACGTAGTTCACGATGCCGGGGCGACGCACCTCGCCGTCCACGCGGATGGACAGCACCTTGCGCTCGACCGAGACGATGTCGCCGTCGCGCAGCAGCAGGTCGAGACCGCCGTCCTCGGCGACCTGTCCCCAGTCGAGGCGGTAATCCTCGCGCAGACCGGCGAGCTTGGTGCGCAGCACCGCGTACTCGGTCGCCGTGAGCTGGTCCTGCGACAGCCGCAGCAGGCGCTCGAGCTCGGGGTCCTTCTGCTCGGCGGCGGCCGAACGGCGATGCACGCGGATGGCCGATTGTTCCGCTCCCGCGAGGAAGCCACCGCAGCCGCGCACGAGGTCGCTCAACCGAGTGGTGCCCTCGAGGATCGGATAGGTCCCGGGACGCGCGACCTCGCCCAGCACCGCCACCTGATGCTGCTGCACGTAGCGCGGGTACGCGTAGACGTAGAGCCGCGTGCCGTCGCTCAGGCGCGGCGTCACGCGCCCGGCCAACACCTCGCGCAGGTCCACCCAAGTGGACTCGGCGGCCGACGGCCCCACGAACTGGATGAGCAACGCACGCTCGAGCACCGCGGACGACCGCAGGCCACCGGCCAAGCGCAACAGCGTCGTCAGACTGTCCCCGGGCGCGAGCTCGAATCGCCCCGGACGCGCGACCGCGCCCTCGGCGTACATCGTCTGCGTGGCCACCGGCACGTGCACGACGTCCCCGTCCTGCAACAGGGGATTGCGCGAACCGTCGCCCGAGCGCAGCAGCAGCGCGAGGTCGGCGGTCTCGACGCGGCCGTCGCGACGACGCACCTCGATGCGACGCTGCGAGGCGGATTCGAGCAGGGCGGCCGGCCGCAGCACGTCGCCCACGCGCATGCCGCCCTGGACCACCAGCACGCCGGGGTCGCGCACCTCGCCCGTCAGCTGCACGCGGAAGGCGCGCAGCGTCGCCAGTCGGACGTCGATGGTCACGTGATGGAACTGGTCGCGCATGCGGCGCAACAGATCGGCGCGCACGTCGGCGAGCGTACGACCCTCGACGCGCAGGTTGCCCGTTCCCGGCACGAGCACCATGCCCTCGGGATCGACCTCGAGCGGGATCGAACGCGACACCTCGCCCGAGAGCACCAACTGCAGCACGTCACCGGGACCGATGCGATACGTCGCGGGGTCCACGGGGCCCGCGAGCGCGCCGACGCCGCGGAAGGCGCCGGTGTTGACCGCATCCATCGACGCACCGGCCGATGCGGGCGCACCGTCCCCTGGGCCCGCGCCCATCGTCGCGCCCGAGGTCGCACCGCTCGTCTGGGCGGCGACGCGCCCGACGGAGAACGTCGCGCAGACGGCGACGAGTGCGACCCACGTCCCGAGGGCGCGGAAGCGACTCACGCCCGCGGCGTCCCGAGCACGGCGCGCTGGCCGTACATGCGCTCGTAGTACGCGCGGAACTCACCCTGCTTGATCGGCCGCCACCACGCCTCGTTCGCCTGGAACCATTCCACGGTCTGGCGGATGCCCTGCTCGAACGTGACCCGCGGACGCCAGCCGGTGACGCGCGTGAGCTTGTCCGAGTCCACCGCGTAACGACGGTCGTGACCGGGACGATCCTGCACGTGCCGCACCAGCGTCTCGGGCTTGCCCAACAGCTTGAGCAGCGTGCTCGTGATCGTGAGCACGTCGAGCTCGTGCTGCGCGCCGATGTTGAACGTCTCACCCTCGATGCCCGGGAACTCGAGCAGCGTGATCAGGGCGTCGCAGTGGTCGTCCACGTGCAGCCAGTCGCGCTTGTTGAGCCCGTGGCCGTACACCGGCAGCGGCTCGTCGTCGATGGCGTTGGTCACGAACAGCGGCACCAGCTTCTCGGGGTACTGCCGCGGGCCGTAGTTGTTCGAGCAGCGCGTGACCACGACCGGCAGGCCGTAGGTGCACCAGTAGGCGTACGCGAGTCGATCGCCACCGGCCTTGCTGGCGGCGTAGGGCGAGCGCGGATTGAGCGGCCAGTCCTCGGTGGAGTGCCCTTCGAGCACCTCGCCGTAGACCTCGTCGGTCGAGACCTGGATGAAGCGCTTCACGCCGACGCGACGCGCCTCCTCGGCGAGCACGAACACGCCGTAGACGTCGGTCTGGATGAACTCGCCCGGCGTCTCGATGGAGCGATCGACGTGCGACTCGGCGGCGAAGTTGAGCACGTACTGGCAGCCGGCCATGGCCCGCGCCACGGCCTCGGGGTCGCGGATGTCGCCGTGCACGAACGTGAGCTTGTCGGACGGCAGGCCCTCGAGGTTCTCGCGCCGCCCCGCGTACGTGAGCGCGTCGAGCACCACGACGTGCGCGTCGGGGAAGCGCGCGTGCAGCCGGTGCACGAAGTTGGAGCCGATGAAGCCGGCGCCGCCCGTGACGAGCACGCGCGAACCGGCGATGCGCAGAGGCTCGCTCATCCGCGCGCCTTCTTCGCGGCCGGCTTGCGCTTCGCGGGCTTGGCCGCCGTGCTGCTCGAGACACGCAGGCGCGCCGTCTCGGGGCGACCACGGCCGACGCCGACGTGCGTGAAGCCCGCCGATTCGACCTCCTCGGGGTCGTAGATGTTGCGCAGGTCGCAGAACAGCGGCTTCTTCATGACGCGCTTGAGCCGCGCCAGCTTCATGCCGCGGAACTCGTTCCACTCGGTGACGATCGCGAGCGCGTGCGCGCCGCGGGCGGCGTCGTAGGCGTCGGCGGCCAGTTCCACCCCGCGCATCTCGGGCAGGTCCTTGGCCTTCGTCATGGACACCGGATCGAACGCCACGACCTTCACCCCGCGGCGCTTGAGACCGGCGATGATGTGCAGCGCCGGGGCGGCGCGCAGGTCGTCGGTGTTGGGCTTGAACGACAGACCCAGCACGGCCACGCGCTTGCCGCGCGGGCTGCCCAGACCGTCGCAGATCTTCTCGACCATGCGGTCCATCTGGTGCTCGTTGGCCGCGATGACCGCGTCCACGATGCCGCTCTTGACCTTGGCCTGCCGCGCGAACGCCGACAGCGCGAGCGTGTCCTTGGGGAAGCAGCTGCCGCCGTAGCCCGGGCCCGAGTGCAGGAACTTGGAACCGATGCGGCGGTCCATGCCCAGACCCTTGGCCACGGTCTTCACGTCGGCGCCCAGCGCCTCGCACAGGTTGGCCATCTCGTTGATGTACGAGATCTTCATGGCGAGGAAGCAGTTCGACGCGTACTTGATGAGCTCGGCCGACTCGAGGCCGGTGACCACCATGGGCGTCTCGAGCAGGAACAGCGGCTCGTGGATGCGGCGCAGGATGGCGATGGCCTTCTTGGACTCGGCGCCGATCACGACGCGGTCCGGGCGCATGGTCGTCTCGATGGCCGACCCCTCGCGCAGGAACTCGGGGTTCGAGGCGACGTCGAACTCCGCGCCGCGCTTGGCCCACTTGCGCATCCAGCGGCCCAGGTCGCGCGCGGTGCCGACCGGCGCGGTGCTCTTCTGGACGACGAGCTTGTAGCCGTTGAGGTTCTGCGCGACCACCTTGGCGACCGCGTAGATCGCGCTCGTGTCGGCGCTGCCGTCGGCGCGCGGCGGGGTGCCCACCGTGATGAACACGACCTTGCTGTCGCGCACGGCGCCGGCGAGGTCGCTCGAGAACGTGAGCCGGCCCTCGTTGTAATTGCGCTGGACGATCTCGGGGAGCCCGGGCTCGAAGAAGGGCAGTTCGAGCGCTCGCATGCGCTCGATCTTGGCCGCATCGTTATCGACACAGACGACGTTGTTGCCGAAGTCCGCGAGGCAGGCGCCGGTCACCAGACCGACGTAGCCGGTTCCCACGACGGTGATGTCGTACACGAGTTCGTCCTTTCGGGGTCCCGCGCGCCCGAGGGAGCGGCAGGGACGGCACTGGGATGGGTGCGGCACCCGCATCCGTACGGGGCCGACCGACAAGGTTAGGGGGCGCGCCGGGGACGGTCAAACCCGCGGGGTGCGCCGCGCGCATCGCCGGATACCCGCCCGACGCGCGGGGTTGCCGACCGTGCGCGGGCTGCGTACCGTGGCCGTGACGAACCCACCGCACCCCCACCCTCGCCCGGGCCCCGCGCCCGACCACGGGAGTCCCCGATGAAGGCCAGCGAAGTCACCGTCGAGTGGCTCAAGACCCTGCCGTACAAGGTCCAGTCCGCCAACAAGGCCACGATCCAGGGCGTCGTCGTGAAGGACCTCACGGTCCATCTCGATGGGCGCGGCGAGGTCACCGAGCTCTACAGCAAGCCGTGGATCGAGAAGGACGGCCTGGCCGACATCCAGCACATCTACCAGAGCGCGACCGACTACGGCGTCGTGAAGTGCTGGCACCTGCACGAGATCCACACCGACCACTTCACGGTGACGCGCGGCAAGCTGCAGGTGAGCATCGTGGACCTGCGCGAGGACTCGCCGACGTTCGCGCACGTGAACTGCTTCTTCCTGGGCAGCCTGCGGCCGCGCCTCATCAAGATCCCGCCGCGGCTCATGCACGGCTGGAAGGCGCTGTCCGAGCCCGAGGTGCTGGTCGTCAACTGCCAGAGCCACGTGTACGACGCGGCCGACGAGTTCAAGTTCCCGTGGGACTGCGTGCTCGCCGACGTGTGGGAGCCCAAGAACGGCTGACGCGGCGTTCAGCGAGTGACACGCGGGCGGGTCCGGCACGCCGGGCCCGCCCGCGGTGCGTTCAGTCGTCGCCGCGCGCCGCGCGCACGAGCTCGGCCTCGAACCGGTCGTGCACCGGCCCCCAGCCGTGCTGGCGCATGCGCGTCGCCGCCGCCTCACCGAGTGCGGTGCGGCGCGCCGAGTCGCGGACGAGCGCGATCGCGGCCGCGGCGGTCGCGGGCGCGTCCCCCACGGGGACGAACACCGCGCTCGTCTCGTCGGCGAACTCGGGCACGCCACCGGTCGGCGTGGTCACGAGCGCGCAGCCGGCGGCCATCGCCTCCATGGGCGGCAGCCCCCAGCCCTCGCGGCGCGAGGTGTGCAGGAAGACGTCCATGCGCGCGAACAGCGACGGCACCTCGTCGGGCGCGGGCGTCCACACGTACTCGGTCCCCGCCGGCAGCGCGACGTGCGGGCGCGTGCGGCCGAACACCAGGAACCGCGCCTCGGGGCACGCGGCCGCGATCGCGAACAACGCGTCGCGCAGCACGTCGAAGCCCTTGCCCCACGACGGGTGGTACACCGCGCCCACGGTGATCGGCCCGGCGATGCGCGGGGTGCGCCGCGCGAACCGCGGCCACTCCACCCCGTTGCCCACCGGGCCGCGGCATTCGAGCCCGAAGCGCGTGCGTCCGAGCTCGACGAGCCAGCGCGAGACCGCGACGCGCGTGAACGGCAGACGCCACGTGGCGTCCACGCGCGCTTCGAGGTGCGGCTCCCACGCCTCGTAATCCTGCAGGAAGTACACGGGTCGTCCGCACCTTGCCGGGAGCGCGGCGACCCACTCGGCGGTCTCCCACGAGGTCGCCACGACCACGTCGCCCTCGGGCACCGTGCGCGCGTCGATGCGCGGCACCTCGCGCGTGACGTCGCGCACGCCGTAACGCGCGAGGTCGGCGCGCACGTCGAGCACGAACCGCTGGTACGCCCAGCGCCGCGCGAGCAGGCCGGCGTTCGGCCGCCACGGCCACGGGAACGGCGGCGCCGCGCCGAGCACGGTGACCGCGTGACCGCGACGGACGAGCTCGCCCGCATGACGCCACGCCACCATCGCACCGCCCGTGGGACTGAGCGCGGGCAGCACGAACGTCACGCGCAGTGCGCTCACGCACCCTCCCGCGGCGCAGGCGTGAGCAGCGCGCGCAGTTCGCGCCACGGCAGATGCCCGGTCGCGATCGCGACCGCGAGCGCGCCCGTCGCGCCGCTGACCGCCACCCCCGCGACGCCCCACCAGCCCGCGACGCCGCTCGCGGTGAGCGCGCGATCCACGCCCAGGCTCGCGCCGACGCCGACGAGCGTCGCCAGCAGCGGCACCCCCGGGACCGCGATCAGCACCTCGCGCCGCGACCAGCCCAGCGCGGTCGCCATGCGGAACATGAACACCGGGCAGGCGATCGCGTTGGCGACGAGCAGCGCCACGACCGCGCCCGACAGACCGTGCGCGGGGATGAGCACGCGACTGAGCGCCAGATGCAGGCCCAGCACGATCGCCGCGAAGCCGGCCTCGAGGTCGGTGCGGCCGATCGCGCGCACCGCGACCGTGCCCATGCCGGTCGAGAGCGCGAGTCCGGTCGCCAACGTGACGCCGCGCATGACGAGTGCCGCTTCGGCGTGCCCCGGGCCCAGCCAGACCTCGAACAGCCGATCCGCGACCACGACGAGTCCCGCGACGAGCATGGCGGTCGCGGTGAGCAGGTAGCGGCTGCCGCGCCGGAACAACTCGTGCAGCCGCGTGCGGTCGCCCGCCGCGTGCAACGACGCCGCCGCCGGCAGCAGCGCCAGCAGCAGCATGAGCGGGAACGTCTGCAGCGAGCCCGGCACGCGCGAGCCCAGTTCGTACGGCGTCACCGCCGCGAGCGCGACCATGCCGGGCAGCAGGAACTTGTCGAGCTGCACGTGCAGCATGGACAGCATGCCCGCCAGTTGCATGGGCCCGCCGAACGCGAGCGCCTCGCGCACGTGCCCGCGCGAGCGCGCCCACGACGCGAACACGGGCCCGGCCACCGCGCGCCGCAGCACGACGACGCCCGCGAGCGAACCCACCGCCCAGCCCGCCCCCACCGCCAGCACGAGTCCCGGCAGGCCCGCGCCCTGCTGCAATGCGACGAGCACGCCGATCGCCTGCACGACGACCACGACGAGCGACAACGCGTTGGCGTCCGCGAACCGGTCGTGGCCCTGCAGCGCGGCCATGAGGACGTTGGCGAGCCCCGCGAGCACGAACACCACCGCGCCCGCGCGCATGGCGAACGTGGCGGCCGCGAGCTGCGACGCGGGCACCTGCAACCACGCGAGCAACGGGGCCTGCAGTGCGAGCACGAGCGCCAGCCACGCCACGCCCAGCACCACGAACCCGAGCGCGCCGAGCGTGACGAACGCGGCCGCCTCGCGCGCCTCGCCGCGCTGTCGCGCGGCCGCCACGTGCCGCAGCGTGCCCTGCACGAGCCCCAGGTCGAGCGCCGCGAGATAGCCCGTGAGCGCGAAGAACAGCGCCCAGACCGCGAACCCGTCGGCGCCGAGCGCGCGCAGCACGAGCGGCGTGAGCACCCACCACGAGGCGAGCGTGACGAGTCGCCCGGTCGCCGCGAGCAACGTGTTGCGCACGAGACGCCGACCCAGCCCGGTGGCCGCGACCGCTTCGCTCACGCGCACCTCCGGGCCGCCGCTCGAGCCGAGTCGGGGCGGGTCACGGGGGGACGCGCGGCAGCGGGAGTGCTAGATTGCATGGGATCGTGCACCGTGTGGACCTGAGCGTGTTCGTGAGCGGCCCGAGGATCCGATGAGAAAGCCCCCAGCCTGGCTGCGGAAGTTCATCCTGTCACAACTGGACCGTGCGGGCTATCGGCTCGAGAGGACCGACCTCAACCTCGACCCGTTCTTCGAGCGCCGCCTGCAGCGCCTGCTCGACCGCAAGGGCTCGCTCTCGTTCGTGCAGATCGGCGCCAACGACGGCGTCAGCTTCGACCCCTTGAATCCGTTCATCCAGCGCCACGGCGATCGGATCACCGGCATCGTGATGGAGCCGCTCAAGGACAAGTTCGCGCAGCTGTGCCGCACCTACGAGGCGTTCCCGCGGATCCACAAGGTCAACGCGGCGCTGCACAACACCGAGCGGCGCATGACGCTCTACCGTGTGGACCCCGCACTCGAGCGCAAGCTGCCCGGCTGGGCGCGCGGCATCGCCTCGTTCGACCCCCATCACCACGAGCGCTCCGGCACCCTCGCCCGTCACATGATCGGCGAGGAGGTGGACTGCATGACGTTCCCCGAACTGCTCGCGACCGTGCCCGATTTCGTGCCCGACGTGCTCGTGACCGACACCGAGGGCTACGACGCGGAGATCCTGTCGGGGATCGACTTCACCCGGGTGCGCCCGTCGCTCATCCACTTCGAGCACGGCCTGCCGGCGGGCACCATGACGCCCGAGGCGCTCGATGCGTTGTGCGACCGACTGCACGAGGCGGGCTATTCGATGCACGTCCTGTACGCCGACGCCGTCGCGTTCCGCCGGGACTGACCGCTTGGGCCCGCTGCTGCGTCGGCTGTTCCCCGCCGCGATGCCGCCCAAGTTCAAGCCGGTCGCGCGTCGCTTCGGCACGCACGCGTTCCGCATGCTCGACGTGGGCGCCGGCAACCACTCCGCCACGCGCACGCAGGCGTGGTTCCCCGCCTGCCGCTACACCGGCCTCGATCGCGATCGCGCGTATCACAACGACCCGGCCGACTTCGCGCGCATGGAGGCGTTCCACGAACTCGATCTGACCACGCTCGCGTTCGAGGCGATCCCCGACGGCGCGTTCGACGTGGTCATGATGGCGCACGTCGTCGAGCACCTGCCCAACGCCGACGCGGTCGTGCGCGCGCTCGCGTCCAAGGTCGCACCGGGCGGACTGTTCGTGCTCGAGTTCCCCTCGCCGCGCAGTCTCACGCTGCCGTCCATGCGCGGCACGTTGAACTTCCACGACGACGACACGCACGTGCGGCTGTGGACGCGGCAGGAGATCGGCGCCGCGCTCGAAGCGGGCGGACTGCGCGTGATCGCGTCGGGCCGTCGGCGCGACCTCTTCCGGCTGCTCGCCACGCCGGTGCGCGTCGTGTGGTCGCTCGTGCGTCACGGCTGGGTCCCGGGCAGCGCGTTCTGGGACCTGCTCGGCTTCGCCGATGCGGTCGTCGCGGAGCGCCCGCGCGCGTGAGCCGCCGCGCACGCCGCCCGTGGGCGACGTGCGCACGAGGGGTCAGCGACCGCCGGTGACCCGCGCCAGAGCCTGCGCCAGTTCGGGCGAGTTGGGCACCGCCGCGAGCCCGCGCTTGAGGGCGTCCACGCCTGCAGCGGCGTCACCGCGCTGCAGGTGCGCCTCGGCCTCGTACAGATAGGTGCGCGGGGACGCCGGGTAGAGTCGCTCGGCCTCGCGGAAGTGCCCGATGGCCGTCGCGTAGTCCTTGCGCCCCGAGGCGACCATGCCGGTCATGGCCTCGGCGTCGGCGCGCACGCGCGGATCGTCCGATCGCCGGGCCTGCGCGATCGCCGCTTCGGCACCGGCCACGTCGCCGTCCACGCGGCGCCGATCCGAGAGCACCACCCACGCCGCGCCGTTGTCGGGATCGATCGCGACCGCACGCTCGAGCGCCTCGCGCGCCCTGGATTTGTCCCCGGTCGCGAGCGCCTGCACCGCCTCGTTGTAAGCGAGCGCGCTCTTGGCCCGGCGTTCGCCGCGCTGCACCTCGGCCTCGACCACGGCCGCGACCTCGGGCGCATGCGCGCGTGCCGCGCGCGCGACCTGCGCCCCGTGCGGCAGATCCTCGTTGAGCACGCGCCAGCGCGCGCGCTGCAGATACCATTCGCCGACGGGCCAGTCCGCGAACAGCGCGCCCTCGGGCCGCGCGTCGGCGAACGGCATCGCGCCGGTCACCGCGGTCGAGTGCCCCGCGTCGGTGCGACCGATCGCGACGAGATCCTGCGGCGCGCGATACTCGACCACCGGACGATCGTCGCGATTGAGCGCCCCCTGCGCGACGGGCGGCGTGAGCGACGACAGCGGTCCGAGCCAGTAGCTCGCGAGCACGCTCGCCTCGGGCAGACGCGCACGATCCAGGATGCGGCGCACCGCGCTCGTCTCGAGCCGCGCGCGATCGAGCCTGCGATCGTCGGGGCAGGCCACCAGCAACAGGTCGAGTCCGCGCCAGACGTAGAACAGCTGCCCGTGCGGGAACACCTCGCGGAACGACCGCACGAGCGTCGAGAACGTCTCGGGCGACAGCTCGTACAACTGCAGCCACTGGCAGAACACGCCGTCGGGCTCGAGTCGCGCTTTCACGCGCTCGTAGAAGTCCACCGTGAACAGGTTGTTCACGCCCGCGATCCACGGATTCGAGGGCTCGGACACGATCAGCCCGTAACGCCCGGCCGAATGCAGCAGATGCGTGCGCGCATCGCCCATGACGAGCGTCGTGCGCGGATCGTCGAGCGGGTCCTCACCCTTGCCGTGGAACCAACGCGACGCGGCGACCACGCCGGGCTCGAGCTCCACGACCTCGGTGGGGCCCACCCCGGTCGCGAGCACGGCGGCGGCGGTCACACCGGACCCCAGCCCGATCACCAGCGTGCGCGCCCCGGAATCGGCGAGCGCACCGGGGATGAGCCCGAGCAGCGCCTGCGTCTCCATGTCGGTCGTGCTCGCATCCACCTTGCCGCCCACGCGCAACCACAGGTCCTGTCCCTGCGCATCGGTGCCCAGGATGACCGAGGCGTTGATGCCCTCGCGGTAGTACACGAGCTTGTTGGGCGCGCTGCCGCGCTGCACCGCATCGGTGGCGCCGTTGGCGAACGCGGTGAACCGCCGCGCCATGATCGGCCGGTACACGCCGGCCGACATGACCATGGGGTCCCACGCCGGCGCGGTGAGCACGAGCAGGCCCGTGGCGAGCAGCAGCACGACCACGAACACGGGCGCGAGCCCACGCCGCGCGCCCTGCGACCAGCCCATGCCCGCGGCGACGAGTCCCACCCCAGCGGCGATCGCAACCGCGCCCAGGTGCGTGCCCTGCACGCCCAGGTTGGGCACCAGCACGAAGCCCGCGAGCAGCGAGCCCGCGATCGTGCCGAGCGTGTTGAGCGCATAGGCCGTGCCCGCCGCGTGACCGCCGTCGCGGCTCTGCAGCAGTCGCACCGCCACCGGGAAGATCGCGCCCAACAGCATGCACGGCACGCCGATGATCGCCGCGACCGTGAACGATTCCGCGGTGAGCAGTCCGCGCCAATCCACGCCGGCGGCCGCCCCCATCTCGAGCATGCGCTGCGGCAGCCCGGGGAACGCGTGCACCGCGAGCGCGGTGCTGCCCGCGAGCCCCAGCTGCAGCAGTCCGAAGCCGGTGAGCGTGGCGAACCGCTCGAGCCAGCGCCCGATGAGCGCGGCGCCGAGCGCGATGCCCAGCAGGTACACGCCGAGCACCGCCGAGAACGAGTACACGGACGAACCGAACACGAGCCCGAACAACCGCACCCACGCGATCTGGAACGCGAGCGCGCCGAAGCCCGACGCGGCGAACAACCCCGCGACCACGAGCCGCGAGCCCGAACCCAGCACCGCGTGCGACGGGGCGTCCTCGCTCGCCGTCGGCATCGCGGCCGTGGCCGCGCTCGCACGCGCAGCGGCGGGCGCGTTCCAGGCGACGAGGGCCACCAGCACGTTGAGCGCCGCCGCGACGTAGGTGGTCATCGCCAATCCCACCACGGGCAGCAGCACGAACCCGGCCGCGAACGAACCCACCACCGCGCCGAGCGTGTTGAGCGCGTACAACCGCGCGAGCGCGGCGCCGACGCGCTCGCGTTCGATGTGCGCCACGAGCACCGGCAGCGTGGCGCCCATGAGCGCCGCCGGCGGCAGCAGGAACGCCACCAGCAGACCGAAGCGCGCGGCCGCGAACGCCACGCTCTCGCCGCCGAGCGAGCGGTACAGCTGCCCCACGAGCGGGTCGCTCGCGCGCAGCAACGGCAGCAACGCCACACCGAGCAGGCCCACGCCGAGCTCGAGCATCGCGTAGGTGCGCGCGCCGTTGCCCCGGCGCGCCAACGGCACGCCCAGCACGCGCGCGCCGAGTGCGAGACCGCCCAGGAACGAGGCGACCACCGCGGCGACCGCGTGCAGCGAGCTGCCCATGACGTAGGCGAGCTGCTTGGACCAGACGATCTCGTACAGGAGTCCGGCGGCGCCGGAGGCGAGGAAGCACAGTGCGGCCCACGCGGGCAGCGCACTCGGGCGGGTGGTGCGATCGGAGGAGGCCATACCCCGCATGATAACGGGCGGACGCACGTCACGGAACACGTGACGTGCGCCCGCCCACGGGACCTCAGGCCGTCGGACCGTCCGCCGTGTCGCCCGGCACCAGGTCGAAGTCGCCCGCCAGCACGCGCTCGAGCCGTCCGGTGCGCCAGCCGCGGACGGCATCGCGCACCAACGCGGTGGGCGCCTCGCGGTAACGCCGCACGATGGTCGGCGCCGGGGCGGGAGCGGCGTCCAGCACCTCGCCCGCCTGCCGCGTCAGATCGGCCTCGCCGTCGCGCGCGGGCGTGGCGGGCTGCGGCAGCACGCGCACGCGCATGCTCACGCGCTTCACGCCGCCCTCGGCGTTGCTGCCGGCCTCGAGCACGTGCAGGCCGTCCTCGGGCGCCAGCGTGGCGAACGACGCGAACCCGCTCACCGCGAGCCAGACGGTGTCGGGCGCGTGCCGCGGCGTGGGCTTGAGCACCGCCACGCGCATGCCGCGCTGGCGCGCCCACGCCTCGTACATGGCCGCGACCCGGCGCGCGAACTCCGCCTCGCCCGCGCGATCCGGCCCGTCGGGCCCGGCCTGCACGTACACGAACGCGTCGCGCGGCCCGGTGCTCATGGCCTCGTCGGCCGCCGCCTCGAGCAACAGCATCTGCTGCGCCAGACGCGCGACCATGTTGCGCGGCCACGACTCGCGCTGCGCCGCCCCCTCACCGTCGAGACGCGCGAGCAGCGACCGGGCCGACCTCGCCCCGGACTCGATGCGATCCAGGTACTCGGCGCGCCCGAGCGCCTCGAAGCGATCCGGGCGCTGCCAGAAGCCCTCGACGCCCTGCAGCGCGAGCCACGACGCCTTGGCGTCCTTCCACTCGTTCGTCTCCAGACGGGCGCCGAACGCCTCGAGCTCGGCGCGCAGCGTCTTCATCTCGGCCTCGGTGCCGTGCGCGTCCCACGCGATCTCGCGCAGGCCCGAGACGGCCGCCGTCAGCTTGGGCGGCGCCGCTGCGGTGGTCGGCGGCGCATCGGGGTCGACGAATTCGACCGCCAACCCCTCGCCGTCGCGCCGCACGAACAGGAACTGATCGCCCTCGGGCACGCGGCGATCCACGATCGTGCGTGCGAGCGGCGCGAGCAGATGCCGCTCGAGGCTGCGCTTGAGCGGACGCGCGCCCAGGTCGGTGGTGAAGCCGCGATCCAGCAGGAAGTCGAGCGCGCCCTCCTCGATCTCGACCGCCCATTCGCGACGACGCAGCCCACGACGCGCGTACGCGTCGGCCAGCTCCTTGTGCAGGATGCGGCGCATGACCTCGCGCGTGAACGGCCGGAACACGACGATGCGGTCGAGGCGGTTGCGCAGCTCGGGCGCGAACGCGCGCGCGACCGAGCGCTCGACGGCGTTGGCGCTGAACCCGTCGCCGCCCTCGGCGAACCCGAGCCGCTCGCCCTGCGCGAGCGTGGCGCCGAGGTTCGAGGTCAGGATGATGATGCTGTTGCGGAAGTCCGCGGTCTCGCCCGCCGCATCGGTGAGCCGGCCGTCGTCGAACACCTGCAGGAACAGGTTCCACACGCGCGGGTGCGCCTTCTCGAACTCGTCGAGCAGCACCACCGAGAACGGCTGGCGACGGATCGCGGCCGCGAGCGAACCGCCGCCCGACGCGGTGGCCGCGCCGGTCACGCGATCGAGCGCGTAGCCGTCCGCGAGCTCGCTCATGTCGAGCCGCAGCAGACGCTCCGACGAACCGAACAGCCAGTGCGCGAGCGCCTTGGCGAGTTCGGTCTTGCCCGTGCCGGTGGGCCCGGCGAACAGGAACACGCCGTAGGGACGCGTGGGGTCGGTGACGCCGGCCTTGAGCAGCGCCACGCGCTCGACGAGCGCGTTGACCGCGTCGGACTGACCGATGACGCGCTCCTCGAGTCGCGCGCGCAGCGCCTCGAGGTCGAGCGGCCGGCGATCGTCGAGCAGATCGGCGGGCAGGCCGGTGAGCGACGACACCGCCTTGAGCAGGTCCTCGTGGTGCAGCGCGACCTCGGTGTCCTCGCCCGCGGGCGGCGCGACCGCGGCGACCGCGGTCTCGAGCATGCGGAACACGCCGCCCGGCGCGCGCAGGCTCGACAGGTACTGCCGCGACAGCTGCGCCGCCTCGTCGAGCAGCCACGACTCGACCTGCACGTGCCGCTCCTGCCGGGTGCGCTCGGCCCAACCGGCGAGCAGCACCGCGACCTCGCGGTCGTGCGGCGGATCCAGTCGCACGATGTCGAACAGCCGTGCGATCTCGGGCCGCTCGGCGAGCATGCGATCGAGCGTGCCCGGTCGCGTCTCGCCCAACGCCAGGATGTCACCGCTCTCGAACGCCGGCATGAGCTGCTCCAACGCGCCGGTGGGCGACGACAGGTGCCGGCCGCTGTAGAGCAGCTGATGGAAGTCGGGCACGAGCCAGATCGTGCTGGGCTTGGTGGACAGCCGGCGACGCAGCTCGAGCAGGCGCATCTCGAGCGAGCCCACGAACGACATGCCCGAACTGAGCTGCGAGGCGCTCGCTTCGTACACGAGCCAGTCGGCCTTCGACAGGTGCGCCGCGACGCGCCGCAGCAGCGCCGTCTTGCCCACGCCGGACTCGCCCACGAGCAGCACGGGGCGCGGGTTGGGCGCGGTGAGCGACTTCACGATGCGCTCGAACGTCTCCTGCAGCGACGCCGACATGAACACCGCGGGCTCGGGCATCTTGCCGCGCGGGTACCAGTGCCCCACGCCCGCCAGTTCCTTGCCGCGACGCGCCCCCGGCGACGTGCCCGGCCCCGACGGACCGTCCTCGTCGCGTTCGGCGCGCCCCGGCGTGTCCATGAGGTCGTCGAGTTCGTCGTCCTCGGCGGCGAGCGCCTCCTCCTCGGTGGCCTGCCACCACGTCTCGGTCTTGATGTGGCGGATCATCTCGGTCACGAGCGGCTTGACGAGCGCCTTCTCCTGCGCGGCGAGCACGGTCTCGAGCAGCTCGTTGGCCTGCTCGAGGTTCTTGGGCTCGGTGGGTCCCCACGTGAGCGGCGCGATCGCGGCCATGCGGCGCAGGAACCGCTCGAGCACCACCGCCTGCGGCGGGTTGGCCCAGCTGCGATCGAGCATCACCAGTACGCGCCCCGTCAGACGCTTGTCGTTCGGGTACCACGCCTCGAGCACGCGCAGCACGCCGTCGGCCGTCCACGGATGGAAGCGGCCCATCTGCTGGCACAGCAGCGGCTCGATGCGCTGGTCCATGGGCCGGCGCGCGAACGCGTCGAGCGCGGCGACGGCCGGATACAGCCGCTCGCCCTGGATGAGGTCGAGCAGGAACGCGCTCGGCACCTCGGGGTCGGTGAGCATCTCGACCGCGTCGCGGTACGGCGGCAGCGTCATGAGGTGCTCGGGGCGCGTGACCTCGGGCGAGACCTGCGTGACCTCGTACAGCAGCAGGTAGAGCTTCTTGAGGAACGGGTCGCTCATGCCACGGTCCGGCCCGGCGGCGGCGGCCTGTTCGGCGCGGGCGGCCTCCTCGCGCTTCGCTCTCGCGTCGGACCAGCGCTTGGCGATCAGCCACAGCACCACGAACGCCACGACCAGGGCCACGATCTGCATGGGAGGACCTCGCTCACAGGGGTGGACCGACGAGGGTCGGTCGCACCCGGAAGGGTGTCAATGGGTCGTGCGGCGCCATTCGTCGAGGACGTCGTCGAGCGTGACGTCCAGCGGTCGCGTGACGCGCCAGCCGGTCTCGCGCTCGATGAGCCCGGGGTCGCCCACGAGCCACGGCGTGTCGGCCGGGCGCAACCGCGCCGGGTCCACCTCGATGCGCACCGTGACGCGCGCGCGTGCCGCCAAACCCGCCACGACGTCGGTCAGTGACACGCCCTCGCCGCGACACAGGTTGTACACGCCGCCCGAACGGCCGCGCTCGAGCAGCGCCACGTAGCCGGCCACGACGTCGCGCACGTCCGACAGGTCGCGGGTGACCGCCAGATTGCCCACGCGCAGCACCGGTTCGGCGCGACCCGCCTCGATCGCGGCGATCTGCTGCGCGAACGACGGGATCACGAACCGCGGCGTCTGCCCGGGGCCGGTGTGCCCGAACGGCCGGGCGCACACCACGTCGAGACCGTGCGACTCGTGGTAGGCGCGCGCGACCTGCTCGGCGGCGGCCTTGCTCAGGGCGTACGGGCTCACCGGGGCGTACGGCGCGTCCTCGGCCGCGCGCGTGCCCGGCTCGATGGGCCCGTACACCTCGCTCGTGCCCACCACGAGCGCGCGCGCGCCGGGCGCCTGCGTGCGCAGCGTCTCGAGCAGCGTCCACGTGCCGGTGACGTTGGCGCGGAACGTCTCCTCGGGGGCTTCGAACGAGCGCGCGGCGCTGCTCTGCCCGGCCAGATGCACCACGGCATCGAGCGGCCCCGCCGCGATCGCGGCCGCGCACGACGCGGCGTCGGCGAGGTCGGCCTCGACCCAGCCCTCGAGCGGCGTGCCGGCGGGTGGCGCGCCGATGCCGGCGCCGCGCACGTGTGCGCCGCGCGCCACGAGGGCGGCGACCAGGTGCGGGCCCACGAAGCCGCCGGCACCGGTCACGAGCACGCGCGAACCCGCGAGCGCGGTCATGGGCGCGACCTCCCGAGGCGGGGCGAGCGGAACGGACGGAGGGACGACACGGACACTCCGGGGAGGTGCACGGTGCGCCGAGCGCACCGAAGGGTGAGCGCCCCGGCACGCGGCCGGGGCGTCACGGGATCAACGCGCGCGCCAGTACTCCAGCATGTCGCGCAGCGTCTGCTCGAACGGGATCGTCGGCTGCCAGCCGGTCTGCTTCACGAACTTGCTGTTGTCGCCGAGCAGGATCTGCACGTCCGACGGCCGCAGACGGGCCGGGTCCTGCTTGACCTCGATCTTCGTCGTCGTGTGCGCGAGCAGCATGTCGAGCGTCTCGCGGATGGTCCAGCACTGGCCGCGGCAGATGTTGTAGACCTCGCCCGGCTCGCACTTCTCGAGCGCCAGCACGTAGGCGCGCACCATGTCGCGCACGTCGGTGAAGTCGCGCTTCGCATCGAGGTTGCCCACGTGCAGCACGGGCGCCTTGCGGCCCTTCTCGATGTCGGCGATCTGCTTGGCGAAGTCACTGGCCACGAACACCGGACCGCGGCGCGGCCCCTCGTGGTTGAACCCGCGCGTGCGCACGCTGTCCACCTTCCACGACATCCAGTACTGATAGCCCAGCATGTCCTGCCCGACCTTGCTCACCGCGTACGGCGACAGCGGCCGGAGCGGGTTGGTCTCCTTGATGGGCGTCTCGTCGGGATAGACCATCCCGTACTCCTCGGACGAGCACGCGAGCTGGATGCGGGTCTTGAGGCCCAGACGACGCACGGCCTCGAAGATGTTCACCTGCGCCAGGATGTTCGTGGTCAGCGACTCGGTCGGCGCGACCCACGAGGTGGGCACGAACGACTGCGCCGCGAGATGGAAGATCCAGTCCGGCTTCACCCGCTCGATGACGTCGAACGTCGAGGTCGCGTCGCGCAGGTCGCACTCGTGGAGCGTGATCTGGCCCGGCTTGAGGTGCTCGATGTTCTCCGTGCGGCTGCGCCACCGCCAGATGCCGTGGATCTCGCAGTCGTTACGGGTGAGCAGGTAGTCGACCAGATGGCTTCCCGCGAAGCCGGTGACGCCGGTGATGAGGACCTTGCGCATCGAGCACTCCTGAAGGGTGTGATTCAAAGGGACGACGGATGCTAGGGGTTCCCCCGGAGAGCGTCAACACGACCGGGCGCGTGCAGCCGACGATTTCGCAACGGTTTGGCGCGGCGGGGCTGGGCCGTTCGCGCCCTTCCGCGACGCCCCTCCCCCGCGACCCCGCGCAACACGGTCCCGGCACACGCGAAGGCCCCCGCGCGGACCGCACCGCGCGGGGGCCTCGAGTCGATCCGACGGGTCGAGCGTCAGCCGATGAACACCTTGGGCAGCAGCTTCTGCAGCAGGATCATGAACGCGCCCATGAGGCTCTCGCCCGCGATGATGCCCGACGAGGCGGCGACCGTGTACTTCTTGTGCCACTCCGGCCACAGCTTGCCGACGATCAGCGCGATCACCGAGCCGATGAAGAACGACACCGAGTTGTAGCCGTTGAACGTGAACGCCAGCCCGAGCCCGGTGGGCGACGGGATGAACGCCTTGTGCTTGGGGAACGCGCGCTCGAGCAGCACGAGCACGATGCCGGTCACGCTGCCGATGAGGATGCCCATCTGCGCGCTGTGCGGCAGCGCGTGCGGGCCCTTGCCCAGCAGTTCGGCGACGGCCTTCCACACCAGTGCGGCCGGCGCGGGCCACTTCTCGGTGCCCAGCAGGTCCGGGCTGGGCACGAACAGGAAGAACGTCGGCACCACGATGAGCCCGCCGGCGATGACCCCCAGGAACTGCGCCAGGAACTGCTGCCGCGGGTTGGCGCCGAGCAGGTAGCCGCTCTTGAGGTCGATGAGCAGGTCACCGGCGTGGCTGACCGAACCCGACGTGATCTGCGCCGTGAGCAGATTGACCGACGTGTCGCCGGGCTTGATCGCGCCGAACGCCAGCTGCGTCATCTTGCTCATGGGCCCGACCGGCGTGGTGTCGGTCTCGCCGGTCACGCGGCAGGCCACGATGACCAGGAAGAACGTGGCGACGACCGCGATGATGCCCATCCACCACTCGATGTGCATGAAGTGGTGGCCCATCACCACGATGGCCGCGCCCACGACCACGAACCCGCCCACGAACCACGACGAGGGCACCTCGATCGCGGCGAGCGGATCGTCGGTGGCGACCGGCTTGCCGAACAGGCTGCCGAGCGTGCTGAACGTGCGCTGCACCGCCTTCCAGTTGAAGGCGAACAGCAGCAGACCGCTCGTGACCATCATGGGCACGCCGATCCACAGCGACCAGCGCGAGATGTTGCGGAAGGTCGCCGGCGAGGTGATGTCGCCGTTGTCCAGGAAGATCGGCGCCAGGATGAGGTAGTTCACGATCGCACCGAGCAACATGCTCCACGCCTGCCGGAAGCTGATGAGCGCACCGCCGGCGAGCAGCAGCAGCGAGCCCTCGAAGCGCATCGTCAGGTCGTACGCGGTGTAGTGCCCGATCGGGATCCACTTGGTGCCGAACGTGGCCGGGATGAGCGGATAGAACCGCCCGACCCAGTCGCCGTCGCGCAGGAAGCCCACCAGTGCACCGACCACGCCCGCCCACCCGAGCGCGCGCGCCTGCCCCGACGCCTCGGCGCTCTTGGCGTGCAGCGTGCGCAGCGTCGTGGCGGCCGCGATGCCCGAGGGGAACGGCAGCTGCTCGATGTTGATCATCTGCCGCTTGGCCGGCACCGCGAGGAAGACGCCCAGGAACGAGATGAGCACGATCCACACGATCAGGATCGCCTGCGGCGGCACCGCGCCGGGGTTCATCATCCACAGCGCGGGGATCGCGTTCACGATGCCGGCGCTGGTCATCGAACCGGCCGCCGACGCCGCCGACTGCATGGCGTTGTTCTCGAGGATCGAGAACTCGGACAGACGGAACACCTTCGAGAGCGAGGTGAAGATGACCCACGCCAGGATGCACGAGGTGATCGCCACGCCCATGCTCCAGCCGATCTTGAGACCCACGTAGACGTTGGAGACGCACATGATCGCGCCGAGCAGCATGCCGGTGATGGCGGCGCGCAGCGTGAGCTGCTTCTGCTTGTCGCCCTGGTACACGTTCTCGAACCAGTGACGTTCGATCGCCTCGGGGGAGGCGCCGGCGGGCGGCGCACTCGTCACGTTCGCATCCATGGGATCCCTCGGGTGAGGCTGGAGTGGGGACGCGCGCCCGTGCGGATGCACGGGAGCGCGGCAAGGGTGCGCGACCGACCGCGCAGCGACAAGCCCAAAATGCCGCGACTCCGGCAACCGGGGCTAGCGGTCGGCGGGCACCGTGTCGCGCGGGCTCAACGTGCCCACCGGCTCGAGTTCGAGGAGCAGCGAGTCCCCGACCGCGATCACGCGGCGCAGCGGCTCGAAGCCCACGCGCAGCACCACGAGCGTGTCGCCCGTGACGGGGTCGTCAAAGCAGAAACGCCCGTCGCGACCGGTGCGCGTCATGCGTGCGGTGCGACCGAGCGCGGTGACCTGCGCCCCGGCGAGCGGCGTGCCGCGCGAGTCGCGCACGAGACCGCAGCGCGACGTGCGCGCGGGCGGCACGAG
>CAZZLY010000021.1:32476-43259 GCA_964655175.1 uncultured bacterium | reverse complement strand
GACCCCGCCTGCAGCAGGAGTCGACCGCACCACGCACGGTCCGATCTCACTCCGCCAGGCGCAGCGCTTCGGGCGCCTCCTCACGGATCTCGTACGCATCGAGTTCCTCGAGCGCGGTGGTGAAGCGCGCCTGCGGATGACGTGCGCCGGAGAACAGCGAGGCCATGGCGAGCAAGCCGATGAGCAGGACGGTACTGAAAGACGTGGCGAGTACGACGAAGAGCGCGAGCGACATGATGGGGGCGCCTCCTGCCATCCGTGGGCGGGCATTGGAGAGAGAGGGAGAATGCCGAACGAACGGCATCGGGACGTGTCCGACGTGGGGACGGGGACACGGACCGATTCGAAGCCGCACCGATTCCCGTGGGGACGGGGGGATCGTGGCGTGGAACGACGACGGTGAACCTGGGGATCCGGCGACGCGACCCGGCAGAGGTCGAGCGTGGCCTGCGTTGCCGATGATAGAGCGTGCAGGATGCACGACGCCACGGAATTGTTCTTGCAAGTCGTTGCAATAATGTTCGTTAGACTTCACGAAGTCGCGCGGCACCGAACCGGTTCGAGCCCGGCACACGAGGTTCGGCGGGGCTGTGCTCGCCCGGGGCGTGTGACCCGCCGCGCGGCCGGGTACGCTGTGCCCATGCCCTCCTCCCTCGCCGCCGACGCCGCGCTCGTCACCGAGGTGTTCCCCGTCGGTGACCCGTTCACGCGGCTCGCCGATCGCGACGGGGCGTTCGTGCTGCGCTCGTCGCTCGCCGAGTCCGGAGATGCGCGCGCGCGCTGGACGCTGTTCGGCGCGGAACCGTTCGCCGCGTTCCGCGGCGGCGATCACTCGACCGCGCTCGCGGCGTTCCACGCGTTCGCGGCGCGCGGCGCGGCGTCCCTGCGCGACGCGCTCGGCACGCTCGGCGCACCGTTCGCCGGCGGCGCGGTGGGTTACTGGGCGTACGATTTCGGGCGACGCTTCGAGCGTCTGCCCACGATCGCACGCGACGATCTGGGGCTGCCCGAGTTCGTGCTCGCGCTCTACGACACGATCGGCGTGCACGATCATGCGACCGGTCGCACGTGGCTGTGCGCCACGGGACTGCCCGCCGACGGCCACGATCGCACCGTGCGCGCGCACGCACGCACCGACGCGTGGCGCGCGGTGCTGGAATCCCCGCTCCCCCCGCGGGTCGGGACCCCGACCGCGCGTGCCGAGCGCACCGCGCACAGCACGTTCGACGCGGACGCGTACCGCACCGGCGTCGAGGTCGTGCGCGAGGCGATCCGCCGTGGCGATCTGTTCCAGGCCAACCTGTCGCAGCGCTGGCGTCTGGCGCTGCCGCACGCGGCCGACCTCGTGGTGCCGCTCGACGAGGCGCTGCGCCACTGCACGCCGTCGCCGTTCGCCGCGACGCTCGCGCTCGGGGATCACACCGTGTGGTCGGCGAGCCCGGAGCGCTTCCTGCGCGTGACGGGTCGCACCGTCGAGACGCGGCCCATCAAGGGCACGCGCCCGCGCGGCACCGACGAGACGAGCGATGCCGCGCTGGCCGACGACCTGCGCGCGAGCGTCAAGGATCGCGCCGAGAACGTGATGATCGTGGACGTGCTGCGCAACGATCTGGGCCGCGTGTGCACGCCCGGCAGCGTGCGCGTGCCGGAACTGTGCGCGCTCGAGCGCTTCCCGCAGGTGTGGCACCTCACCAGCACGGTGACCGGTGCGCTGCGCGACGACGTGAGCGCGTTCGACCTGCTGCACGCGTGCTTCCCCGGCGGCTCGATCACGGGGGCTCCGAAGATCCGCGCCATGGAACTGCTCGAGACGCTCGAACCCGTGCGGCGTCATCTGTACACGGGCGCGATCGGTTGGGTGGGCTGGAACGGCGACGCCGACTGGAACATCGCCATCCGCACCGCGGTGGGCACGCGCGACGCGATCGTGTGGAGCGCCGGCGGCGGCATCACCGCCGACAGCGACCCCGACGCCGAGTACCGCGAATCGCTCACCAAGGGCGCGGGCCTGCGGCTGGCACTCGAGCACGCGCTGGGCCCGGTGCGACTGGCCTGAGCCGCCGGGTGCTCTGCTAGGCTGCGCGCATGACGCTCCCTCTTCCCCGCGGCACCCGTCTGCCCGATCGCACGGTGTGGCTCAACGACCGCCTCGTGCGCGGCGAGGACGCCGCGTTGAGCGTGTTCGACCGCGGCGCGCGCGACGGCGGCGCGATCCTCGAGACGCTGCGCACGTACGACGGCGTGCCGTTCGCGTGGGATCGGCACATGGAGCGGCTCGTGCTCTCGGCGGCCGAACTGGGCTTCCCGGTGCCGCCCGCCCCGACGACGCTGCGTGACGCGGTGGACGAGGTGCTCGCCGCCGAAGGACTGCGCGACGCGGTCGTGCGCATCACCGTGACGCGCGGCGTGCCCGGCGGGCGGCCCGTGCGCACGGGCGCCTGGGTCGAGGCCGAATCGCTGGGCGGGCGGCTGTGGGCGGGCACGCGCACCGCGCACGCCGACGGCGCGCCGCTCGGCGCGCGCGTCATCCGCTCGCACGTGCCGTTCGCGGCCGGTTGGCTGGGGCGCCACAAGACCACGAGCCGCCTGGCGTGGGACCTGGCGCGCGAGGAGGCCCGCGCTGCGGGGGTGGACGAGGCGCTGCTGCTGTCGAGCGCGCGCGAACTGCTCGAGGGCGCGGCGAGCAACGTGTTCGTGGTGCGCGCCGACGGCGTGCTCGTGACCCCGCCGATCGAGGCCGACGTGCTGCCGGGCGTGACGCGGGCGCTGGTGCTGGCGTCGGCGCGCGATCGGGGGCTCGACGTGCGCGAGGCCGCGATCCCCGACGCCGTGCTCGCCACCGCACGCGAGGTGTTCCTCACCAACTCGGTGCAGGAGGTGCTGCCCGTGCGCGAACTCGACGGCCGCGCACTCCCCGAACGCGCCGTGGGCGCGCGGTTGTGGGCGGCGCATCGCGAACGGGTCGCGCCGCGCTGACGCCGCGCGGGACGCCCTCGGGGCATCCCACCCACTCGCCCAACGGACCGGGCCGTCCGCGCGCGATTCCCCTGCACTCGTGGACCACCTCCGACCGATACCCCCGGTGGACGAGGGGGTCGGGCGCATCCCGTGCTCACAGCGGACACGCGTGAGCACGCATGTATCCGCCACCGCGCGCACGCCACCTCTCGGGGTGTGACGAAGGACGGCGGGACACCGGTCGGCAGACCGGGGTCCCGCACGCGAGCGAGGAGACGCGATGCAGGTCAAGGGCGGACGACTCGAGACCCTGGTGCCGCACATGCTGCGCGGGCAGCTCCTGCGTCCGGGTTTCGTGCGCCTGAGTCTGCGTCTCGGTTTCACCCGGCAGATGCCGGCGTGGGCCAAGCTCCAGTTCACCAACAACGGCATCACCGCCGCCGATCTCGACGACGTGCTCGGTCGCATCACGAGCCTCGAAGGTTGGGCGGACGAGTGGGAGAAGCTCGGTCGTCGACACGAGCGCGATGCGGCCGACGCCGATGCGCGTGGAGAGACGCGCATCGCCGGCCAGCATCGTCTGTGGGCCAGCGCCGCCTACAACTTCGCGCAGTACGTCGTGTTCATGGATCCGGCGCGCAAGCGCGAGCTGCACGAGCAGTGCGTGCGCGCGTACGCGGCCGGTGCGCCGCACGTGGAGTTCCCCGCGCGCCCGTTCGAGGTCCTGTTCCGCAAGCGCCTGGTGCGTGGCTGGCTGCGCGAGCCGCACGGCGAGGGCCCGCACCCGGTCGTCGTGATCTTCAACGGCACCAACGGCGTGAAGGAGGAACTGCATCAGTGGTCCGATGCGTACCTCGAACGCGGCATCGCCACGATCACGCTCGACGGTCCCGGGCTGGGCGAGACGTTCCATCGCCTGGGCACGGTGGCCGAGCCACGCCCGCTCGGCGTGGCGATCATGAACCGCATCGAATCCGAACCGTCGCTCGACGCCGACGCGGTGGCCTACATGGGCCTGTCGCTCGGCGGCTACGCCGTGATCAAGATGGCCGCGCACGATCCGCGCGTACGTTGCGTGGCGGCGGTGAGCCCGCCGTTCTCGGTGGACGTGTACTGGAACGTCACCCTGTCCTCGATGCGCAAGGAGTTCGCGTCGCTCTACGACATGAGCGTCGAGGAGATGGACGCGTTCATCCCGCGCATCACGCTCGAGCCCGCGCTGCCCGACCTGCGCGCACCCCTCATGCTGGTGGGCGGTGGACACGACATGATCACGCCCGGCCACGAGGCGGAGCGCATCTTCACGACGGCGCGCAACGAGCGTGAACTGGTCTACTACCCGCGCGGCGCGCACGAGTGCTTCAACGTGCTCGCCGATCTGCGGCCGCGCATGACCGGCTGGGTCGGACAGCAGCTGGCGCGGCATCGCGCCACGCCGGTGCGTCGTCCGCGCCGGGCGGGCCCCGACCCGCGTGATGCGGCGTTCGTGGCCGCCGAGGCGGTCGATCCCGACTTCGCCGACGACCTCATGGGCGAGGGCGTGCCGCTCGAATGGCACGCGCATCGCCGGCACGAGTCGCTGGCGGCGCACTTCACGTGGCCGTGGTCGGCCGAGCGCCACGTGCAGGTCATGCACCACCGCGAGACCGGGTCGTGGTCCTCGACGACGACGCGCGCGGCGAGCTGGCACCCCGCCGAACGTCCCGACGACCTCGCGCACCCCGCCTGACGCGCGGGGCGCGAACGGCTCACGAGCCCTTGGGGGCCTGCGCGCGGGATCCGGTGCGCGCCATGTGCTTGTTCATGTACATGAGCCGGTCGGCCTCGTTGATGAGCTCACCCGAGCTCATGGCGCCGTCCCATTCGACCGCCCCGTGCGACAGGCCGTTGGCGTGCGCCGATTCGGCGCGGAACGCCTCCTCGATGCGGCGCGCGAGCAGCGCGGAACCCGCGCCCTCGGCGAGCACGATGAGCACGAACTCGTCGCCGCCCACGCGATAACCGCTGTCGGTCGCCTCGCGTGAACACACGCGGATCGCGTTCGCGATCGCACGCAGCACGCCGTCGCCGGCGGCATGACCGAAGCGATCGTTCACGACCTTGAGGTCGTCCACGTCCATGTAGAGGAGCGTGAGCGGGTGGTCCAGACGGCGCGACCGCAGCATGGTGCGCGCCAGCTCGCGCTCGAGCGCGCGGCGATTGCCGAGCCCGGTGAGCGGATCGGTGAGCGTGAGCGCCTCGAGGTCGGCCAGGTGTCGGGCCGCGGTGTCGCGTTCGCGCCGCAGCAACACGATCACCCAGACGCCGAACGCCACCGCGATCGCCGAGGCGATGCTCGAGGCGGCGACCTCGCGCGGCGAGCCCGCGAGCACGCCGTTCCGGTACCAGTCCGTCAGCCATGGCAGGCTGGCGAGCGCGCCGATCGCGAGCAGCAGCGGCAGCAGGCGGAACGGCGGCGGCGGCGAGGACGGTTCGAGGCGGCTCATGAGGGGTCGAGGGTCTCCGGGAAACGGCGGGCCCGGCGCGGGGCCGGGGTGGGGCGAACAGGGCCCTGCCCGTCATCATGCGGGCCGCTCGCGGGCGATGCAACGCCCGTCCTGCGAAGCACCTGCGCGGCCGCACACCGGCGCGGCGCGGACATCCCATGCGTGCGGCCCCGAAGGTCCGGGGCCACGTGGCCCCCGGATTGCGGCAGCCCGGCGACGCGCGCGCGGCGGCCCGCTGCGGTGGAACGGCAAACCTGCTAATTTCGAACGAGTTGCCGTTCCGTCCCCACGAGAACCGAGGAGTGCGCCATGCCCGAATCGGCCACCGCCGTCCGCATCCGACCGCTCGACGAGCTCGACATCACCGGAATCGCGCGCATCGATGAGCGCATCTCCGGCATCTATCGTCCCGAGGTCTGGGAGACGCGGGTCATGTACTACACCCGTCGCGACCCGGGCGCCTCGCAGGTGGCCGAGATCGGCGGCAAGGTCGTGGGCTTCATGATGGGCGACCTGCGCGCCGGCGAGTTCGGCCTCGACGACGTGAGCGGTTGGATCGAGCGCTTCGGCATCGACCCCGACCATCGCGGCCAGGACCTCGGCCGCAAGCTGTTCGATGCGATCCGCGCCCACTTCGTGGCCGAAGGCGCCACGAGCGTGCGCACCATGGTGGACACGAACGACGGCGGCGTGGCGGGCTTCCTCAAGGCCGTCGGCTTCACGCCCGCTCCGATGCAGGCCCTCGAGATCCGCCTCTGAACCACGGGAGCAACGTCACGTCATGAAGGTCGAGAACGTCACCCTCGAGAAGAAGTACCACTCCGCGGTCGAGCACTGGCGCCGTCATCATTTCAAGGATTACGAGACGCTGCTCGACAACTGGGAGAAGTACTTCCCCAAGGACGAGAAGTTCTGCCTGTGCGCCAAGATGGAGATCGGCACGTCCGACGTGATCCAGGTCGGCGAGCAGAAGGGCGAGAAGAAGCGCCTCGATCCCGACCAGCTCACCGAGGACCAGGCGCGCCACCTGCTCGCCATCATCAAGGCGCAGGCGAGCACCGAGTTCGGCAGCATCCAGCAGCACGCGGGCACCATCGATCGCGCGCACGACGACCAGGACCGCGCGTGGGTCATGCGCGTCATGGCCGAGGAGCTGCGTCACGGCTACCAGATGCTGCACCTGCTGCTGTCCAAGGACTGGTCGCACGTGAGCGGCGGCGTCACGGGTGAGCAGATGGTCGAGGAGATCCTCTCCATGACCACCGGCAACCACGTGCTCGACGCGTTCAACCTCGACTACGACTCGTTCATGGACAACATCACGTTCGCGGCGTTCATCGACCGCGTCGGCAAGTACCAGCTCACCATGCAGAAGGTGTGCGCGTACAAGCCCATGGCCGACTCCATGCCGCCGATGCTGCGCGAGGAGGCGTTCCATCTGGCCGCCGGCGTGATCCCGCTGCGCCGCTTCGCGGAGCGCGCCGCCACCGGCGACCCGCTCGCGAACCTGGAACTCGTGCAGCAGTCCATCAACAAGTGGTTCGCGCGCGGCCTCGAGATGTTCGGCGACGAGCGCGGCGGCCACAAGAACATCCAGCTGGGCTTCAAGGACCTCACCAACCGGCAGGCGGTGGATCAGTACACCGAGGAGTGCCGCAAGATGATCCGCGACATCAACACGCGGTTCGTGCGCGCGCGCTTCCCCGACTACACGCCGGACAAGGTCGAGGCCGTCATCGAGGAGCTCGAGCGCTCGCGCGGCACGCACAAGGGCCTGTCGTACGACGAGATCCTGCGCCTGCCCGACGCGCGCTTCTTCCGCCGCAAGGGTGAGCACGCGTTCCAGATGATCGGCGTGTACGGCGAGACGTTCACCGACGCCGAGGAGTACCTGCGTTATCTGGCCAAGCACCTCAACGCGGGCTACGTCGCGAGTCGCGACATGCGCCTGTACGCCGAGGCGCTGCGCAAGGTCGCGTCGGGTGAGCTCTCGGTCGAGGACGGCGTGAAGTCCATGCCCAAGCTCAAGCGCCTCGGGGGCAGCTGCCCGTGCTCGCGCTCGGTGCGCTGGGTCATGGAGGACAAGGACGGCAGCGAGACCACGGTGATGAGCCGCCCGGCCTGACGCACCCTCGACTCACGGACACCGGGACCGCCGGTCCGCCTCGCGCGGACCGGCGGTTCCGCGTTCACGGCGACTCGCGTCCGGCGGTTTCGCGCGGGCGGGACGGATGACATCGGTCTCTCGCTCGCCTTATCATGCCGCGGTTCGCGGCGGCGACGCCGCCCCCCATCCTCGATCCTCCCGGAGTCCCGATGCCGCCCCGCTCCACCAAGCCCGTCGTCGCCTACTTCTGCATGGAGTACGGCCTGCACGAGTCGTTCCCGATCTACTCGGGCGGTCTCGGCATCCTGGCCGGCGATTACATCAAGGCCGCGCACGATCTGCGCGCCCCCATGGTCGCGGTGGGCCTGTTGTGGGAGCGCGGCTACTGCGTGCAGCGCATCGGCGCCGACGGCCGTCCCTACGAGGAGTACCCGGGCTTCGACAGCAGCTTCCTGCAGGACACCGACGTGCGCGTCCGCGTGCGCATCCGTGGCCGCGAGGTGCTGCTGCGCGTGTGGGTGACCGATCGCCACGGCCACATCCCGCTCTACCTGCTCGAACCCGTGAAGCAGGAGGATCGCTGGATCACGCACCGTCTGTACGAGGCCGGCACCGACACGCGCATCGCGCAGGAGATGGTGCTCGGCATCGGCGGCGTGCGCGCGCTGGGCTGGCTGGGACTCAACGTGCAGGTCTATCACTTCAACGAGGGCCACGCGGTGTTCGCGGGCCTCGAGCGCATCGCCGAGCTCATGGAGGCGGGCCTGCAGTTCCCCGACGCGTGGGCGCGCGTGCGACAGCAGACCGTGTTCACCACGCACACGCCGGTCAAGGCCGGCAACGAGGAGCACGCGCTCGCCGATCTGCGCCGCATGGGCGCCTGTCTGCAGCTGTCGGGCGCCGAGATGCGCGCGATCGGCGGGGACCCGTTCAACATGACCGTGGCCGGCCTGCGCCTGTCGCACGCGGCCAACGCGGTGGCGCAGCTGCACGGCGAGACCTCGCGCGACATGTGGAAGGACGTGAGCAACGCCTGCCCCATCGGGGCGATCACCAACGGCGTGCACGTGCCCACGTGGCAGGCCCCCGAGATCCGCGAGGCGGGTCACGACCCCAAGCGCATCCAGGCCGCGCACCAGAAGCTCAAGCTGGAACTCATCGCCGAGGTGCAGCGCCGTCAGGGTGTCACGCTGGAGCCCGATGCGTTCCTGATCGGGTTCGCACGACGCGCCGCCGGCTACAAGCGCAGCGACCTCATCCTGCGCGACGAGGCGCGGCTCGAGCAGCTGCTCGCCAAGCATCACGTGCGCATCCTGTTCGCCGGCAAGGCGCACCCGGACGACACGAACGGCCGCAACATCGTGGCGCGTCTGGTGCAGGGTGCACGCAAGCATCCGGGCAAGGTCGTGTTCCTGGAGAACTACGACATGGCGCTCGGGCGGCTGCTCACGCGCGGTTGCGACGTGTGGCTCAACAACCCGATCCGCCCGCTCGAGGCCAGCGGCACGAGCGGCATGAAGGCCGCCATGAACGGCGTGCCCAACGTGAGCATCCTCGACGGCTGGTGGCCCGAGGCGTGCGTGGACGGCGTGAACGGCTTCGCGATCGGCAAGGGCGAGCCCGGCGACGACCTGCGCGACCTGCACGCGCTGTACGACGTGCTCGAGCAGCGCGTGCTGCCCGCGTTCGCGGACCGCAAGGTGTGGTCGAACATCATGGCGGAGAGCGTGCGCACCACCGAGCACGCGTTCTCGTCGGAGCGCATGATGCGGGAGTACTTCGCGGACCTGTACGGCATGCCCGACGCGCTGCCCAGCGAGACCGCGACCGCCGCGGAGTGAGGCGATGCGTGCGGCGCCGCGACCGCGGCGCCGCGCGCGATCAGTCGGCCGTCGGCGTGGCCTTGAGCCGCGCGAGGTAATCCGCGGGCAGCTTGTGGTGCTTGGCGCCACGCACGAGCGCATCGAGGTAACGCTGCGACGGCGGGCCCGGATTGGCGGTGCGCGCCACGTACACGAGCGCGTGCAGCTTGCGCGGGAACGAACCGTCGTCGGCGCGCGTCAGATGCACCGCCACGGTCTCGCGGTCGTACAGGTTGTGGTCGTTGCCCGGACCGCGATAGCCCTCGTAGCGATCGAGCGCCGCGAAGTGCTCGTCGGTGAGCTCGTACACCACGCCCCAGACGCTCTCGGTGTGCGCCACCGCCACGCTCGCCACGCCACCGCCCCATGAATGCGAGGTCAGCGGGAACGTGAGCCGGTGATCGCGCAGCTCGGCCAGACCCACGACCTTGTGGCCGGGGCAACGCGCCTGCATCTGCTCGGGCTCCATGTTGGATCCGTACGCGAAGTAGAGCATCGGAAGGTCGCTCCTGTGGGGTTCCCGGGACGCGTGCGAGCATACCGCGATTGAGACGCCGCGACACCGCCTCTATAGTGCGCCCTCCGGGTGCGCCCCTTCACCGCCCCCGGCCGTCCCCCACCCCGCTCCCGGAGGAACCCGTGCCCGTCGACATCCTCGCCTTCGGACCTCATCCCGACGACGCCGAGATCGGCTGCGGCGGCCTGCTGCTCAAGATGAAGCAGCGCGGCCGCACCACCGGCATCATCGACATGACGTCCGGCGACATGGGCTGGGGCACGCCGCAGTTGCGCGCCGAGGAGGGGGCCAAGGCCGCCGAGCTGCTGCGTCTGGACGTGCGCGAGTGCATGGATCTGGGCGACTGCCGCGTCGAGGACACGTTCGAGAACCGCTGCAAGGCCGCGAGCGTGATCCGCCGCCACCGCCCCGAGATCATCCTGGCGCCCTACTACGACCTGCCGATCGGACGCGGGCTCGGCCACAACGATCACTACAAGGGCGGCCAGATCCTCTCGAACGCGTTCAACCTGGCGCACCTCGCCAAGGCGCCGTGCGAGGGCGAGCCGTTCCAGGCCAAGGCCATCTTCTATTACTTCGTGCCGCCGGGGACGCGTCCCACGTTCATCGTGGACATCACCGAGCAGGCCGAGGCGTGGCTCGCCGCGATCGACTGCCATCTGACGCAGTTCTACCACCCCGACCGTCCGCGCCCGGCGCACCTGCCGCACCCGCGCGAGGCGTTCGAGTCGTACTCGCGCTACTGGGGTTGGCAGATCGGCGTGAAGCACGCGCAGGCGTTCATCGCCACGACGCCCCTCAAGGTGGACGACCCCTTCACCCTGATCGAGACCGTCACCCCGCGCCCCTGAGC
>CAZZLY010000021.1:23305-32376 GCA_964655175.1 uncultured bacterium | reverse complement strand
CGCCGCCAAGGTCGGTCCCATCGAACACGACGTTGCAAAACGCACGATGCAAGCCGCCGCACGATTGACCCGAGGTCTCATTCGGGGCTAACTTCCGAGTGCTGCACCCGCCGATACCATGGATGGTTCGGTCACCCGGATTCGACCGGGTCCGTACGAGGAGGATTCTCATGCTGTTTCGCGCTCCGGGCGTGCTTCTGTGCGCTGCCCTCACGGCGTGCCTGGCCACGATGGCCGGCGCCGATCCCGCTCCGGTCCTCGTGACGGATGCGCCCACGGTTCTGGTGCGTTCGTCGCACGTGGCCCCGGCCGCGTCGCGTCATGCGCGCAAGGGCAAGCGTCGGGTCGCCTCGCGCCGCGCACGTCATCGCGTGCCGCCGCCGGGCGGTGTCTATGCGCGCAACGCCATCCTGGTGGATCCCACCACGGGCGAGGTGCTGTTCGAGAAGAACGCCACCCGTTCGGTGCCGATCGCGAGCATCACCAAGCTCATGACGGCCATGGTGTTCCTGGAGCAGAAGCCGGATCTCGACCGCGAGGTCGAGGTGACGGCGCCCGACATGCTGGGCGCGGGCCACACGCAGCTGCGTCGTGGCGAGCGCGCGCCGCTCGGTGAACTGCTGCACATGAGCCTCATGTGCTCGGACAACTGCGCCACGCGCATCGTCGCGCGCGAATCGGGTCTGGCACCGGCCGAGTTCATCGCGCGCATGAACCGCAAGGCCGTCGAGCTGGGCCTGACGGGTTCGCGTTTCACCGAGTTCACGGGCCTCGACGAGCACAACGTGTCCACGGCCGCCGACGTCGCGCGCATGCTGCATGCGGCCGCGCACGAGCCGCTGATCGCCGAGATCACGACGACGCGTGCGTACGAGTTCCGCACCGAGCGTCGCGCGCACGCGCTGCGCAACACGAACCGTCTGCTGTACGGCCAGTACGAGATCCTGGGCGGCAAGACCGGGTTCATCAACGAGGCCGGCTACTGCTTCACGACGTGGGTGCGCAGCCAGGGCCGCGATCTCATCTCGGTCGTGCTCGGCGCGCCCACCAACGCCACGCGTTTCGCGGACACGGTGCGCCTGATCCAGAAGGCGCAGACCGCGACCGCCGCGACCACGACGCAGCCGTAAGCGCGTGACGAACGACCGCCGTCCGGCTCCCTCGCGCAGCTGGACGGCGGCCGCCTTCGCTGGACTCGTCGCGGGGTTCGCCGGCGGATTGTTCGGGGTGGGTGGCGGCATCGTGCTCGTGCCGATGCTGGTCGCCTTCTACGGTCTGTCGCAGCACGAGGCCCACGGCACGTCGCTCGCCGCGATCGGCGCCACCGCCCTCAGTGGCCTCGTCGTCTATGGCCTCGCGGGACACGTGGCGTGGCTGCCCGCCGCGATCATGAGCCTCGCGAGCGTCGCGATGGCGCGCGTGGGTGCGCGCCTCGCCGCACGCACCGGCCGCGAACGGCTGAGCGACGCGTTCACCGTGTTCCTGCTGTGCGTCGCGCTGCGCATCCTGTGGAAGGCGCCCGTGGGGACGCTCGAGCACGCGCTCACCGGCGCGGCCGGGCTCGTCGCTGCGCTGGTGCTGGGCGCGTTGGTCGGACTGCTGGCGGGCTTCATGGGTGTGGGCGGCGGCATCCTGGCGGTGCCCGCCCTCACGCTGCTGTTCGGCATGTCGCAGCAGATGGCGCAGGGCACGAGCCTGGCGCTCATCCTGGTGACCGCGCCCATGGGGGCGCTCGAGCACGATCGCCACGGGAACGTGGCGCGGCCGCTGCTGCCGGGGCTGGCGCTCGGCGCGTTCGTGGGCGCCCCGCTCGCCTCGTGGCTGGCGCAGGGCCTGCCGCAGGCGACGCTCGCGCGCGGGTTCGCGGTGTTCCTGCTCGCGAACGTGGCGCGCATGGTGTGGGTCCGCCTGCGCCGCGGGAGTTCCCCCCGCAAGGGTTGATTCCGCGGGGATCGGCGGCGACGGGGCAACGCGAACGGCCATCCACACGGCCGGGCCCCGACCTCGAGGTGAGTGTGTCCCCGAGCGCCGAAGCGGCACGCCCCCCTCGGTCCCCCCACCCAGCGCCCGGCTCGCCACCCCCAGGGCAGCCTCCGGGAGCGCGCTCCCGCCCCCCCCGATTGCCCTCGAGCCCCCCAACCGGACACATTCCGACAACGCGGGTCTGGCACCTTGAGGGTCCAATCTCGCGCAATTCGCACAACCCGTTCGGGGGCAATTGTTTCGGGCATGGAACAAATTGCAGTCCCGTGCATTCCGCCCTTGTCCCCGGTGGGGGAATTCGAGCATTCTTCACGAGTCACGGCCTCCGCCGTGCCCCCCGCAACCCATGGACCATGGGTCACGGTCGAGGTCGCTGCTTTGTTCCGCTTCACACCCCCCTTGGGGACGCAACCTGCTTCACATCTCTAGAAGGAGTCCCAAATGAAGCGAATCGTTACCACGCTGGCGCTTCTCGCGATCTGCGCGAGCACGTCGTTCGCGGCCAACACCCTCCGCATCAGCCAGGTGTACGGCGGCGGTGGCTCGGCCACGACCGGCCCGACGTACAACGTCGACTACATCGAGATCTTCAACAGCGGTTCGACGGCGATCAACCTCTCCGGCTACACCATCGAGTACGGCTCGGCCACCGGAAGCTGGGGTAGCTCGTCCACGAACATCTTTACGTTCCCTGCCGGCGCGACGATCCAGCCCTGCGCTTACGTTCTCGTGGCGAGCGGCACCCCGTCGGCTGGCGGCGGTGCGCTGGGCCTGACGCCGGACTACACGACCACGATCAATGCCAGCGCCACGAACGGTAAGTTCGCGCTGTTCAACGCGGTCAACACGAACCTCGCCTGTGGTTTGGAGCTTGCCGGCACGCTTGTGGACAAGATGGCCTACGGCACGGGCACCTGCGCCGAGGGCACCGCGGTGACCGCGCTCTCGACCACGACGGGTGCGGTGCGTAACAACGGTGGCCTTACGGACACCGACTCGAACTCGGCGGACTTCACGGTCACCACCGCGCCGGTTCCGCACAACTCGGCCTCGGCGATCAACCCCGCTTGCACGGTCGTCCCGACCCGCAAGAGCAACTGGGGCGCGGTCAAGGCGATCTACCGGTAATCCCGGTCGAGCCCGACGCTTCGCGACGAACCCCGCACCCGCAAGGGTGCGGGGTTCTCGCTTTACCCCCCGGCGCGCGGCGCCCGACCGGAATCCCCACCCCGGCAACGCGTTGCCGAAGCCGCTGCAGGGCCCGCCCCACGTGGCCGATGACCTTGGGAGCACGGGCCCCTCATCCGAAGGGCCCGCCTCGTCGCATCCCATGCCACGGAGGGCAGACATGGCCCGGTCATCCCGCACCCGCTCGTTGCAGGGCCGTCGCACGTTGCGTGCGACCGCAGCGCTCGAGACGCCGTCGCGGTCCGAGTCGATCGACGGTCGCCGCAGGACCACCGCCGAACCCTCCGGCACGATGCCCGTCGAGGTCGCGCGTATCGCGCAGCGCGAGATGGACCGCCTGCGACGACTCACCACGGGCTCACCCGAGGCCGCGCAGGTGCGCGCCTATCTGCAGTGTCTGTGGACGACGCCGTGGGAGGCCTCGAGCAACGAGAACGCCGACCTGCGTCACGTGCAGCGCGCGCTCGAGAAGGAGCACCTGGGTCTGGTGAAGGCCAAGGAGCGCTTCCTCGAGTACCTAGCGGTGCGCCGACTCAAGCACGACGTGCCCGGCCCCGCACTGTGCATCGTCGGCCCGCACGGCGCCGGCAAGACCTCGCTCGGCAACGAACTCGCGCGCGCGCTCGGCCGACCGTTCGCGCGCATCAACGTGTCCGGGACGTCGGACGCGGCCGAGCTCGTGGGCGAGCCGCGCAGCACGCCGGGTGCGCAGCCGGGCAAGATCCTGCGCGCCATCCGCAACGCGGGCGTGCGCAACCCGGTGCTGCTCATCGACGGCGTCGATCGCCTCGTGGGCGAGGGCGGCCACGGCGTGGTCGAGGTGCTGCTCGACCTGCTCGACCCCGAGAGCGCGGCGCAGTTCACCGACCACTACCTGGGCATCCCCATCGACCTGTCGCACGCGATCGTCATCATGTGCGCCAACCAGCTCGAGGCCGTGCCCGATGCGCTGCAGGAGCGCATCGAGATGATCGAGGTCCCCGGCTACTCCGAGGACGAGAAGATCGAGATCACGCGCCGGTTCCTGCTGCCGCGCGAGATCGCCGAGCACGGCCTGACGGCGCGCGACCTCACCATGAGCGACGAGACGGTGCGCGCGATCGTGCGCCACTACACGCTCGAGGCCGGCGTGCGCGCGCTGTCGCGGCAGCTCGCCACGATCTGTCGCAAGGTCGCACGCGCACGCGCGACCGGCGACCACAAGCGGCACACGGTCACGCCGGAGATGCTCGAGGAGTACCTGGGCCACCGCGTGCACCAGCCCGAGATGGCCGGCAAGGAGGACGAGGTCGGCGTCGCGATGGGCCTGGCGTGGACGGCGGCCGGCGGCGAGGTGCTGGTCGTCGAGGCCATCAAGATGCCCGGCGCGGGCCGCGTCGTGCTCACGGGCCAACTGGGCGACGTCATGAAGGAGTCGGTGCAGGCGGCGCACTCGTACGTGCGATCGCGCGCGCAGGCGCTCGAGATCCCGGCCGACGCGTTCGGGCGGTTCGACATCCACGTGCACTTCCCGGCGGCGGGCGTGCCCAAGGACGGTCCGTCGGCGGGCATCACCGTGGGCCTGGTGATCGCGTCGGTGCTGAGCGATCGCGCCATCCACCACGACATCGCCATGACCGGCGAGGTGAGCCTGCGCGGCAAGGTGCTGCCCGTGGGCGGCATCCGCGAGAAGGCGCTGGCGGCCTACCGCGCGGGCTTCCGCGCGCTGCTGTTCCCGGCCGCGAACCTCAAGGACGTGGACGACATCCCGGCCGACGTGGCGGACAAGCTCGAACTGATCGCCGTCGAGACGATGGACGAGGTGTTCGCGTGCGCGCTGTCGCCGATCATCATGCCGGCCAACATGAACGGTGCGTTCACGCTCGAGGACATCGTGGTCGAGGACGACGACGAGTCCGCGACCGAGGCCTCCGAGGACACGGAAGAGGTCGAGGTCGAGAGCGACGACGAGGAGTGACGCCCGCGACGGGTGATCGCATCGAGCACACGACGGGCGTCCCGCGCAGGCGGGGCGCCCGTCGTCATGCGAGCCGGACGTCCGGGTGGAACAGCAACTCGGGCACCCCGTCGCGGGCCACGAACACGACCGCGTTCTGATCGGTCGCGCGACACCACGCTTCCGCCTCGGCGCGCGTCACCGGCATCGCGAGGACACTGGGCTCGCGCCATGCACCGTCCGCGCTCACCCCCACCCCGGACCACACGGTCAGACCCTGCGCACACAACGCGGACTCGAGCCTGGCGTTCGCCGCGACGTTCACGGCCTCGTCGCACACGACGCTGTACGGGTTCCACGCGGTGATGAACATCGCGCCGGCGGCGTGATCGGCGTGGGCGAGCAGTGCCTCGCGCACCCACAGACACGCCTCGCCGATCCGCAGCACGACGTCGCCCGCGGGTGTCGCGACGTGGTACGCGGTCGCGCGATAGGCCGCGTGCGTCTCGCGGGAGACCTCCCTCATGACGACGCTCCGGCCTTGCGCATCGTTCACGCGCCCGCGTGCTGTGCGATGCGTCGTCCGGCCTCGGCCACGTCCTCGGCGCGCGTGCACAGCGCGAGGCGCACCCAGTCGCCGTGCTCGGGACCGAACGCGGTCCCGGGCAGCGAGGCGACCCCGAACGCGAGCCATTCGTCCACGAGCTCCCACAACGTGCGCGTGCCCCGCGACTCGGCCACGTTGGCGAACACGTAGAAGGCGCCCGTCGGCCGCGTCACCCGCACGCGCGAGGTGGCCGCCAGACCCTCCAGCAGCAGCGTGCGGCGCCGATCGTAGGCCTCGCGCATCGCGACCACGGCGTCCTGGGGCCCGGTGGTCGCCGCGAGCGCCGCCAGCTGAGCGGCCGGGAACACACCGTGCGTACTGTAGAACGCGAGCAACGGCGCCATGACCGCTCGCAGCGCCGGCGGCGCGACCACGTAGCCCACGCGCCAGCCGGTCATCGCGTACGACTTGGAATAACTGAACAGGCTCAACGTGCGCTCGGCCATGCCGGGCAGCGAGCCGATCGAGACGTGCACCGCACCGTCGTACACGAAGTGTTCGTAGGCCTCGTCCGAGAGCACCACGAGGTCGCGCTCGATGCACACGCGTGCGAGCGCCTCCAGATGCTCGCGTGACAACACGACGCCGGTGGGGTTGTTGGGCGTGTTGAGGTAGATCGCGCGCGTCTCGGGCCGCAGCGCCTCGCGGACGCGATCCGCGAACGTCGCCGGGCTCCAGCCCTCGGCGGCCAGCTCCAGGTACACGGGCAACGTGCGGTACGCGACGCCGTGCGCGAACCCCACCATCTTGGGCACGGCCATCCAGTGCGGCGAGAACACCAACAGCTCCTCGCCCGGCGACAACACGCCCTGCACCGCGAGGAACAGCGCGTGCGTCGCCCCCGCGGTGATCGTGACGTCGTCCACGTGGGTGACGATGCCGTTCTCGCGCGCGAGCTTCTCGACCAGCGCCTCGCGCAACGCGACCTCACCGCGCTCGTGCGGGTAGTGCGTCGCGCCGTCGCGCGCGGCGCGTGCCAACGCCTCGACGATGTGCGGCGGCGTGTCGAAGTCGGGCTCGCCGCGCTCCAGGTGCAGCACGCGCTCCCCCGCGCGCTCCCGGGCGCGCGCCGCGTTCATGACGCGCCCGAGTTCGGACGAGGTGTGCAGGACGGGACGATCGGCGACGAGACGCGGCATGTTCGGCTCCCCGTGTTGCGGACTTGAGCGTTCGGTCGCGCGGGCATGCGACCGAAGGCGGTGTTCTGCAGAGTCGCGTCGTGCAGGACGCGCGGCCGCGCGCGTGCCCCCGTGGTCCCCGGGCCAGGGGTGAACGGGAATCGTCCCCGTGCGCGCACGACCGGATTGCGAGGTGGTCCCCCCGCGAACCGGCGCGCGGACGGATCCGACACCCTCCACTCCACGCGGACCTGACGAATGTAGGGCTTTGCACCCGCCCGCGCAGCCCGCCCGTGCGTCCTGCGCGGCTGCGGGCCGAACGCCCACCCGCATCCGGCACAGGGGTTGCGACGACCGGCCGCACCCCTTGTCCGAATCGCCACCGGAGGAACGCACCATGCCGAAGTCGCGCATGACCGAGGTCTGTGACCATCTCCATGCCGCCACCGATCTCGAGGGCATCGTGGACACGTTGCTGGTGCACCTGCGCGCGCACCACGGGGCCTGGCATCCGTCGTTGGCGCTGCTCGATCCGTCGCACGAGACCGTCACGCGCGTCTGGGATCGCGAACGCGGTCGGCTCGATCGCCGCGAGCTCGCGCTGCCGGTGGACCACCTGCCGGCGCGGCTCGTGCGGCGGTTCATGAAGCCCAGTGCGTTCTTCGGCGCGCTGGAGCGTCGCTCGCTGCTGCGCAAGGTGTTCCGCACCACGCCCGTGTACGAACCGGACGCGTTCGAGGCGGTGCAGATGCAGTCGCTCACCGCGCCCATCGCGTGGCAGTCGAGTGTGGTGCTACCGCTCGCCGACCACGACGACCTGCTCGCGCTGCTGGTGATCGTGTCCCCGCGACGTCACGGCTTCCCCGCGGCCGCCATGGAGGAGGTGCTCACCATGCGCACGGTGGCCGCCATGGCGTTGGCGCATCGCCTGCAGACGGCGGGCCGGCCGCAGCCGGAACTGCTCGTCGCGCGCGAGGCCGCGCCGGGACCCGACGCGGCCGTGGTGGACCGGCTGCGGCATCTGGAGCACGAGGCCACGCGCCTGGCGCAGGACAACCAGATCAAGGCCGAGCGCATGGAGCTGATGCTGCGCGAACTCGACGGGCTGCGGGAACGGTCGCACCTCGAGCGCACCGAGTACGAGTCGCTGCGTGAGCGCATGACCCAGATGGATCATCAGGCGCGCGCGGCCACGCGCCAGCTCGATGAGACGTACGACCAGCTGGCGGCGGCGCAGCACCGCCTCAACACGCAGCACGACACGATGGAGTTCCTGCGCGAGGTGTTCGAGGCGCTCGCCGTCGAGCACGACGACCGCGCCCTGTCGCGCGCGCTCGTGCAGCGGTTCTGCGAGGCGTTCGAGGTGGACCGCTGCACGCTCATGCGCATGGACGATCGACAGGAGCTGCAGATCGCCGCGCATCAGGGCGTGGACCCGCAGGTCGTCGATCGCGTGCGCGTGCCGCTCGGGCAGGGCGTCGCGGGCTGGGTCGCGCACCATCGCAAGCCCGTGCTCATGCGGCGCACCGGTGATGCGACGCCCGTGCGCGCCACGGGCGTGGACCGCTACAACTCGGACTCGTTCGTGTCGGTGCCGCTCGTGCACCGCGATCGCGTGCTGGGCGTGCTCAACCTGAGCAACAAACGGGACGGGCGGTCGTTCGACGAGACCGACCTCGACCGCGCGATGATGGCGAGCGCGGTGCTGTCGCTGGCGATGAGCGCGCGCGAGGACGATCCGCCGGTGGCGTGGCGCGCGGCGGCGTGAGCCGCCGCGCCACGCGTCACTCGGCCGCGAGGCGCGCGATGAGTTCCTCGAGCGCCTGGCGATGCGAGGCGAACGCGAGGTCGTGCGGGAGCGCGTCGAGCGGGAACCAGCCCAGCTCGATCGCGTCGTCGCCGGCGCGCGGTTCGCCGCCGGTGGCGATGCCGGTGTACAGGATCAGCACCGCGCGCACGCGCGGGTCGTCGAAGCCCGCGTAGACCCCGAACAGCCCCGTGAGCTGCGCGATGACGCCCGTCTCCTCCTGGAGTTCGCGCGTCGCGGTGTGCTCCGGTGTCTCGCCGGCCTCCATGAAGCCCGCGGGGATGCACCACCAGCCGGCCCGCGGCTCGTACTTGCGGCGCACCAGTAGCACCGCGCCGTCCTGCACCAGGATCACACCGGCGGCGGGCACGGGGTTGCGATACCAGATGTAACCGCACGCGGGACACGTGGGCCGCATGACACCGTGCTCGG
>CAZZLY010000021.1:11278-23205 GCA_964655175.1 uncultured bacterium | reverse complement strand
CACCACCCCTCGGTTCACCCCGACGCGGCGGCGAGACTCCACGCGTCCGCGGAACGCGTGCGCGGGATCGTGACGCACCGTCTCGGGAGACGCCGCGCTGCTCCAGTTCGGCCGAAAAGCGCCCCATGCTGGCACCTTGCGGTGTCGGCCGCTGGAACGACGCCCCCCGGGACGGCGTCCGGCCGTCTCCGGGGGGCGTGTGTGCGCCTCGGGGGACTTGCTCGGTGCGATCCCGTTACTTCCCGTCCTCGAGCCGGCGACGCAGCTCCCGCAGCTCGCGCTTCAACTGGTCCACCTCGTCACGCAGGTCGGCTCCGTCCTCGTCGTGGCCGTCCCTCGTCCTCATCTCATACACCCGCACCCGGGGCGCCGGTTCCCGATTCCCGCGGAACTCGTCACGGCGGCGGCGAACGTCGACGCGGATCCGGCGGTCCTCGCCGTCGCCACGGTCGTTGAGCGTCGTCGCCGGCGCGGGCCGCGCGCCCAGATCCACCACGACGTCCCGGCGCAAACCCTTGCGCACCACCTTGAGCGTGACCTTGCCGTCCACCGCCGCGAGCGCCTTCACGAGCGCCTCGGGGCTCGTCACCGCGGTGGTGCCGACCTGCGTCACGACGTCGCCCGCCTTGAGCCCGGCGCGCAGCGCCGGCGTGTCGGCCATGACCTCGAGCACGAGCACGCCCTGCGTGTTGGCCGCACCCAGTGCGGCGGCCAGATCGGCCGTGAGCGGCTCGATGCGCACCCCCAGACGGCCGCGCCCCGCGGGGGCTTCGACACGCACCTCGCGCGAGTCGTCGCCGTCGCCCTGCACCTCGACGCGGATGCGGCGCTCGCGCGGGGTCTCGCGATCGTCGCGGTTCGCGTCCTCGTCGTCGCGGTACACCTTCACGTGCGGCGCATCGTCGTCGGCATCGCCGGGCGCACGCAGGCCCTCGTGCAGCTCACGCAGGTCGAGTCCACCCAGACGGCCGGGGTCGGCCAGGAATCGCTCGAGCTCCTCGCCCGAGAGTTCGCGGCCGTTCACGTTGACGCGCATGCGCGGCGTGTCACCCGTGCCCGGCGTCGCGTCGGACCCGGCCGGCAGCTCGCCGATCGCCAGCTCGACCGTGCGCGTGGTGCCGTCGCGCCAGACCTCGGCTTTGACCTTGCTGCCGGGCGTCAGCGCGCGCACGCGCGTGCGCAGATCGGACGGATCGGTGACCGCCTTGCCGTCGAGGCTCAGCAACACGTCGCCCTTCTTGAGTCCGGCGGTGGCCGCCGGGCTCGCGGGCATGACCGAGTTCACGAGCAGGCCGTCGCGGGTGAGGTCGAGCCCCTGACGCAGGTCGGCGTCGGTCGGCTGCGTGACGATGCCCAACCAACCGGTGGCGGCGAACGCGGACGTGAACGTGGCCAGGAGCAGGGCGAGCACGAGGCCACCCCGGGACATCATCGAGCGCATGCGGTCCTCCGAGAACGAGACGCCCGGCCGCGTGTCTTGCGGGCCGGGAAAGACTCAGGCTAGCGTGGCGGGCCCCGCGTGGTCCGGTCCGGCGTCCGCCGACCGGTCACGGCGGACGAGGGACCCGCGCGCGGGCTCCGTCCCGGAAGCCTACACAGCGCGAACGCCGGAATTGCAAAGGAATGGTATGAAAGTCCGCGATCGCTTCCGTGTCACCCTCGAGGACGTCGCGCTGGGCGGGAAGGCGATCGCGCGCGTGGACGGCAAGGTCGTGTTCGTGGACCGCGGTCTGCCCGGCGACGAGGTCACGGTGCAGATCACCAAGACCAACCGCCGCTTCGCCGAAGCGCGCCTGGTGTCGGTCGAGGTGCCGGGTCCGTCGCGCCAGCCCGCGCGCTGCGCGCACGTCGATCAGTGCGGCGGCTGTCGCTTCCAGGAACTGCCCTACGCGGCGCAGGCCGGGCTCAAGGAGCGCCAGGTCCGCGAGGCGCTGCAGCATCTGGGCGGCATCGCCGACCCGCCGGTGCGGGCGATCGTGCCCGCGCCCGCCGCGTGGCACTACCGCAACAAGATGGAATACAGCTTCATGCCGCGCCCCACGACCGACGCGAGCGGGGCGCTCGTCGAGGTCGCGGCGGTGGGCATGCACGAGCGCGGTCGATTCGATCGCGTGTTCGAGGTGCGCGAGTGCTTCCTGCCCTCGCCGCTCACGCTCGAGGTGCTGCGCTACACGCAGGCGTTCGCGCGCACGCACGGCTGGCGCGCCGATCATCCCACGCGTCACGACGGCGTGGCGCGCTCGCTCGTCGTGCGCCACCTGCCGCACACCGCCAGCTGCGCGGTGCATCTGATCGCCGCCTCGGACGAGCTGCCGGGGCTGCACGAGTGGGCGCAGGGCGTGGCGGGGCTCTCGCGCGAGATCCGCACCGTGACCCTGGGCCTCAATCGCGGCCTGGCGGGCGTGGCCTTCTCCGAGGAGGAGCGCGCGCTCGTGGGCGACGGCGTGATCGTGGAGCGACTGCTCGGACTGGAGTTCGAGGTCGTGGGCAACGCGTTCCTGCAGACCAACAGCGATCAGGCCGAGCGACTCTACGAGGGCGCGCTCGCCGCGGCCGACGTGCAGCCGCACGAGACCGTGCTCGACCTGTACTGCGGCGCGGGTACGCTCACGCTGCTGTTCGCGCGCGTCGCGCGCGAGGCGATCGGCGTCGAGAACGTGGCCGACTCGATCGAGCGCGCGCACCGCAACGTGACGCGCAACGGCATCACGAACGCGCGCTTCGAGCTGGGCGACTCGCGCGCGGTGCTGCGTGAATGGGCCCGTGGCACGCGCCCCGGAGCGCCGAAGCCCGACGTCGTGGTCGTGGACCCGCCGCGCGCCGGGCTGCATCCGCGCGTGGTCGCCCGCGTCGCCGAACTCGGTCCCCGACGCATCGTGTACGTGTCGTGCAACCCGGCCACGTTGGCGCGCGACCTCAAGGACTTCGGCGCCCTCGGCTGGCGTCCGGTCGAGGTCACGCCCTACGACATGTTCCCGCAGACCCCGCACATCGAGTGCGTCACCCGGCTGGAGCGTCACGACGGCTGACCGGACCCGTCGCGACGCGTGCTAGGATTCCCCCATGCGATCCCACGTCCTGCGTCTCCTGCCCGCGCTGCTCCTGCTGCTCACCGCGCCCGTCGCCCGCGCGCAGTCCAACCCGCCCGCCCCCGGCGTGGTCGTGGCCGACACCGGCATGCTGGTGATCTACGACGGCGCCACGGTGGTCGGACGCGAGACGTTCGTGTGGGAGAACCAGGGCGACTCGCTGCACGTGACCGCGAGCGCGTCGCGGCCGTTCCTGGACGAGAAGGGCAACCGCGTCCGGTTCGAGAAGCAGATGGAGCTCGTGGTGGACGCGCGCGACCTCGGCCTCAAGCGCTACCTGTCGAACCAATCGTTCGCGGGCCACACGATGGTGCGCGGTCTGCTGCCCGAGGACACGGTGCTCACCTATTACAGCGAGACCGACGAGGCCGGCAACGCGGTGCGCCTCGTGCAGCCCCCGGGCCGACTGTTCGTGCTCGACTCCGGGTTGTTCTCGCTGTTCGACGTGCTCACGCGCAGCGTCGTGTCCAAGCAGTTCGTGACGCGGCGCGTGCAGATGCTGGCGCTGTCGTCGGACACGCTGCTCACGCCCGTCGCCACGCTCACGCGCGCGCCGGACGACACGTTGCGCATCGGCCGACGTCGCGTCCCGCAGCGTCGTTACGTGTTCGAGGACGCGAGCGTGCGGTTCGACCTGTGGGCCGACCCGCAGGGTCGTCTGCAGCGGCTGACGCACACCGAATCCGGGCTGCGCGTGGAACGTCTGCCGGACGAGACGCCGGCCGATCGACCGCGGCGCGCGGCCCGACCGAAGCGCTGAGCACTCCGGTCGCGGCCACGCCCGCCGGACGTCACCGCTTCGCGCGCTGCTCCAGCCAGTCCACCAACAGTCGCACGCCGAACGCGTTCGGGCCCTTCGACGAGTCGGGCCGCTCGCCGTAGGTCCACGCCGTGCTCGCGATGTCGAGGTGCACCCACGGCTGCCCCTTGGCGAAGTGCCACAGGAACGCGGCGGCCGTGCTCGAGCCACCCTCGCGACGCTCGTTCGAGTTGACCAGGTCGGCGGTGTCGCCGCGCATCTCGCCGAGGAACTCCGGCCACAGCGGCATGCGCCACAGCCGCTCGCCGGTGCGCTCGCCGGCCGCGTGGACCTCGGCCGCGAGCGCGTCGTCGACGCTGAACAGCCCCGCCGCGTGACGACCGAGCGCGATCGACATGGCGCCGGTGAGCGTGGCGAGGTCGACGATCGCCTTGGGCTTGAAGCGGCGCGCGTAGACGAGCGCGTCCGCGAGCAGCAACCGGCCCTCGGCGTCGGTGTTGGTGACCTCGATCGTGGTCCCGTCCATGGCGCGGATGACGTCACCGGGCTTGAGCGCCTTGCTACCGATGACGTTCTCGGCGCTCGGGATCAGACCCACGAGGCGGAACGGCAGGTCGAGCGTGGCGAGCGAGGCGAACACGCCGATGACCGCCGCCGAGCCGCTCATGTCGTACTTCATCTTGTTCATCTGCTCGCGCGGCTTGAGCGACACGCCGCCGGTGTCGAAGGTGACGCCCTTGCCGATGAGCACCACGGTGGGCACCGCACCACGCCGGGGGCGCGCCGGGTCCTTGACCAGCTCCACGAAGCACGGCGGGTTGGGGCTGCCGCGGCCCACGGCGAGCGTGCAGCCCATCCCGAGCCGCTCCATGGCGGCGACGTCGTGCACGGTGGCGCGCGCGCCGACGCGATGCGCGATCTCGACCGCGCGCTCGGCCAGGCTCAAGGGCGGCAGGTCCTGTCCCGGCGTGCTGGCGAGGTCGCGCGCCAGGCCCACGGCCTCGCCGCGCGTGACTCCGGCCGCGAGCGCACGCCGGAGCGCCGGCGACGGGACCTTGCGCACGAGCACCTCGACGCGCTCGAGCGCCGGCTTGCCCCCGGACGTGAGATACGCCGTGTGGCGGTGGTGCCCCAGCACGACGCCCTCGCCCACCGCGCGCAGTCGCAGCGCGTTCGTCGCCGCATCCCCGAACGCCAAAGTGAGCGTACCCGCGGACAACTCGCGCGCGCGCCGCGAGGCGGCCGCCGCCGCCAGCATCACGCGCCGCTCATCCAGGTCGCGGGCGCGGCCGAGTCCCACGAGCAGCACGCGCTTGGGCTTCACCCCCGGCAACCACAGCAGTGCGGTCTCGCCCGCGCGCCCCGCGAAGTCACCGCTCGCGAGGATCGCACGCAGGGCACCACGACCGGCGCGATCCACGCGCGCGGCGGGACTCCCCGCGACGAGCGGGCCCTCGGGCACACCCACCGCGAGCAGCCCGGAGGGTCGGGAAACGGGTTCGGCGCGGCGGAGCAGGACGTCCATGGCGGTCCTCCGGAAGGGGGCGATGCGTCGGGAACGGCGCACAGGATAGTGCGCACGCGCACGAGGTGCGAATCGTGTCGCAGTGGTGTTCGACCGTGCGCTCCGAAGTGTCACGTCCACTGAATCCACGGGTTCGATCCGGCAGGACTTCGTCACCTGCATCCGAACCCGTGTTCATCACCATCCGACGGATGCGCACGGGTGACGAACTTCGACGTCGAGGTAAACCGAAGTGGCGCAATTGCTTTTGTATTTTCCATGACCACCCGCACACTTTCTCTTCAATGCGAGATGCATCCATCTCGTTCCCCTCATCCGTCGTCCTCGACGATCGGCTCTCCCCCCACGGGAACCGAACACGGACGCTCGAGGTCGCCGGATGACCGATGTAACCCCAGCCTCACTCTCTCCCTGGGAGGTTCCACCCGTGAAGAAGCTCGACTCCGTTCTTTCGACCTCGCTGCGCGCCGCGATGGTTCTGGGCCTCGCCCTGAGCCTCGGTGCCTGCAGCCGCAGTCAGCAGCTCACCAGCCCGTCCTCCGGCTCGGGTCGTGACGGCGCGGGCCAGCAGGCCGGCGGCGGCTGCCCCACGCTGACGGCGAACACGCTCGCCACGGCGGACCCCTTCATCACCGAGTCCGCGCTGTGCTCGGCCTACGTGCCGGGCCTCAAGCTCCGTCTCGAGAGCGCGGGCGACATCGCCGGGGGCCTGATCAACGCCGCCGGTCCGTGCGCCGCGGCCGACGCGCCGACGATCAACGTGCTCGGCGGCCACGCCAACGTCACGATCAACGGCACCTCGCAGAGCATCACCACCTCGGGGGGGCGCCTCACCTTCGGTGCGCTCGTCTCGCCGGGCCAGTTCATCGAGCCGGGTGTCGTGCTCGCCAACGACGCCGAGGGCAACGTGCTCGAGATCATCTGGCCGGCGCTCAACGGCACCGGTACGGGCAACCCGATCGTCCGCGTCCAGCTGGCGCAGTGGAACCAGGCGCTCGTCACGCCCTCGTCGAAGGTCGACGTGTCGTGGGACCTGACGCTGGAGCAGGACGGCGTGTGGCAGACGATCCAGGGTGGCGTGCAGGGCATCCCGATGAACGGGACCAGCGTGTTCCCCAGCGCCCCGGCCGTCGCGCCGTGCCCGGCGTCGCTGGGTGCGGGTGGCACGATCGTCAACGCCTCCGCCAGCATCGTGCAGTACCGCAGCAAGCGCCTCCGCTTCGAGGCCGTCGGTGACGTCGCCGGTGGCATCCTCGACGCCGCGGGTCGCTGCGCCGCGTCGGACGTGCCCACGGTGCTGTTCACCGGCGGCGAGTCCAACATGTGCCAGGCCGGGACCAACATCTGTGTGACCCCGCAGGGTGTGCCGGCGCAGTTCGGTGCGCTGCTCTTCCCGGGCGTGCTGCTCGAGCCGGGCATCGTGATCGCGAACGACGCCAACAAGAACGTCCTCGAGATCATCTGGCCGGGTCTGGCGGGTCTGGGTGCGGGTCAGCCGATCTTCCGCGCGCAGTACAACGGCAACCACGCGTGGCTCGCCACGGGTAAGAAGGTCGACATCCGGATGCGCTTCGACGCCATCGGTCCGGATGGTCAGCCCGCCTCGTTCAACGTGGTCGCGAACAACGTGACGCTGCCTGTGAAGAAGTGATCGCCGCGCAACCTCCCGCGACGGCATCTCTCGAACGGCCCGCTCCCTTCCGGGAGCGGGCCGGTTCGTTTCGTCGTACCGGACCCCGGGCGCGTCCGGCCGTATGCGGGATCGTCCGACGACCACGCTGGAGTCGGCGCATGTCGCGCAGGAGCATGTGACGCGACGTTCCCGTGCGCACGCGTCCTTCGCGGCACGCGCGCGGGGCACGCATCGTCGTGTCCGTGTGCGTGCACGATGCAATCCGCAACACGTGTCGCAGAACGAAGTTCGATACCACCGAAATTGCGCACCCGCGCCCCCATGATCGGCGTTTGTGCTTGGTGTCGGCGTTCGTGGGATGGGACGCTCGTGTCGGGAGCACTGCCTGCTCCCACGATCCCGTGAACATCCAGAAGAGCCCCTGCCGCAACCGAACGTCCCGTGGACGCCCCACGTCCCATGGCACGGATCGGTCCCGTATCCGCCTGCTTCTTCTCTCTCCTCCAATCTCTCCGGGAGGCCTCACGTGAAGTCGCTTCGCCACCCTGCCCTCCTCCTCACCGTGTTCGCACTCGCGCTCGGCCTGGGCGCGTGTTCGCGCTCGCAGCACCTGTCGGATTCGATCGTCGGTCCGCGCGGTGAGCACCAGACGCCGTACGCCGCCGTGCCCTGCCCGACGCTGATCCCGGCGACGATGGACAGCGCGGTGAGGTTCGTCGCGACCTCCGGCCTGACCGCGTCCTACACGCCGCGCCGCATCCGCATGGAGACGATGGGCTTCATGACGCCGTCGCTCACCGACATGGGTCCGTGCGCGCTGGGGACCACGCCGAGCATCCGCATCGTGGGCGGTCACGCCAACGTGTTCATCCACGGCACGACGCGCTCGATCACCGTCTCGGGCCAGCCGCTCACGTTCGGCGCGCTCATCCCGCCGGCGCCGGTGCTCGAGAAGGGCGTGCTTCTGGCGCAGGACGCCCAGGGTAACGTGCTCGAGATCATCTGGCCGACGATCGCCGGTCTGGGTCTGGGCGACGCCTTGGTGCGCGTGCAGCTCGCGCGCTGGAACACCGCGATCGTGAACACCGCGCAGCTGTACGACGTCTCGTGGGATCTGATTCTGGAACAGGACGGCGTACAGATGTGCGTCAAGGGTGGGGCCGAGCGTCTCAACCTGTTCGGCGCCGTGGTCATGCAGCCGGGCGCCAGCCTGCCCACCGTGTGCCCGCCGTCGCTCGCCGGCACCGACGCGGCGGTGGTGCCGCAGCTCGCGGGTGTGGTGCAGTTCCGCGCGGGTCGGCTGCGCTTCGAAGTGAACGGCGACACGCCCGCGGGCACGATCGGCGCCTCGGGCTCGTGCGCCACGGAGATCGGTGGCATCGTGTTCCCGGCGGCCTCTGCGAACGTGTACCGCGCCGGCACCAAGATCTCGGTCACCAGCACGGGTAAGGAACTGGTGTTCCCGGCGCTCGCGTTCCCCGGCGTGTTGCTGGAGCCCGGCGTGGTGGTCGCGTCCGACGTGAACAAGAACGTCTTCACCATCGTGTGGCCGCAGTTGGCCGGTCTGCCGCCGGGACCGCCGATCCTGCGCCTGCAGCTCGCCAAGTGGAACGTGTGGGTGCGTACGGGTGCGCGCGTGGACCTGGCCATGAAGGTCACGGGCGTGGCCGCCGACGGCATCCTGGCCAACTACACGGTGGACGCGAAGAACATCCTGATCCCCGCGGCCAAGTGATCCGCACACGAACGTCCCGCTGAACGTGACGGCCCGCTCGCTGACGAGCGGGCCGTTCGCGTGTCGGTGGAACACGTCCCGCGTGGACCGCGAAGGTGTGGTCGCGCCTCGGTGCAGCCCCACGCGTCCACTCGTCCTCGCGTCCCGCGCTCGCCGACGATCCACAAGCGCATCCGCTTGCGAACGCGACGACTCGCGTCGGTCGGTGCGTGCGGATACGGAATACGGCGACGCTCCCCGTGTCCCGCCGTGCGGATCCCGCACTCGTCATGCCCCGGTCAACATGTCGTGGAACGCAGGTGCTGCACTTGCGCCCCTCCACCTCGGTGGGCATCCTGTCGGCGCCCTTCCGCAGGATCGCGGATGCGCCGATGCTCCCCACCTCACCGCCCCCAGCCCCGGCATGGATGTCGGGTCCGCATGGAGGAATCCGCATGAAGCTCCGCCACTCGTCGCTGTCCGTGATCGCGCTCCTCGCTCTGGTCCTCGCGACCGGTTGCAGCAAGAAGACCGCCGACAACCTGCCCGCGGGCGCCAGCAGCGACACGCTGCTCGCTTCGAGCCCGGTCGAGACGCCGCAGGGCGAACTGCAGCCGCAGACCGACTTCCCCAAGGAGCCGGAGGCCAGCGAGCCGCCGGCGCCGGCCGCGACGCCCAAGGCCGAAACGCCCAAGCCCAAGCCGAAGCCGGCCAAGCCCGCCGCGCCTGCGGCCCCCGCCGCTCCGGCGGCTCCGACCGCGACCATCGCGGCCGGCACGGGCCTCAAGATCTCGATCGGCGGCGCGATCTCGTCCGAGACCGCCACGATCGGTCAGGAGTGGCAGGGTTCGATCCAGGAGGCCGTCACGGTCGGCAACCTCGCGCCGTTCCCGGCGGGCAGCGTCGTGCACGGCGTCGTGGACGGCGTGAAGCCGGCGCACAAGGGCGATCGCGCGGTGCTCGTGCTGCGCGTGGTGTCGATCGAGGCCAACGGCAAGACGCACGCGATCTCGGCCACCGCGGACAGCATCGTCGCGGGCTCGACGCGCGCGCGTAACGTGGGTGCGGTCGCGGGCGGTGCGGCCGCGGGTGCGCTCATCGGTCGTGCGGTCGGCGGCTCGGGCAAGAGCGCGATCATCGGCGGCATCCTGGGCGGCGCGGCCGCCTCGGGCGCGGTGGCCAGCACCAAGGGCTATCAGGCCACGGTGAAGGAGGGTGCCTCGCTGGTGTTCCACGTCGATCAGGACACCAAGCTCAAGCTGTAGTCGGTCGGTGCACGGACGGCGCGTCCCCGCGAGGGGGCGCGCCGTTCGTGCAGGACGGCGGCGGAACGCCACGCGGGCCGTTGCACGGCTGCGAAGGTCCACCGTCCCGGGGCGTACGCTGGCGCCCCGTGGCCGCCGTCCGGGTGTCCCGTGGCGTACACCGGACGCCCGAAGGCGATGCAGGTCGCCATGGCGCACAAGCAGTTAGCCCGGCCGCTGACTGGCGCGGGCATTGCTAACTCTCATGGGTGTCCCGCCCCCTCCCCTCGGGAGGGGTGACGTCGAGGTTCCGTTTCGAGGAGGTCGGTCATGAAGAAGCATCTCCTGAGTGTCACGCTCCTGATCGCCGCGCTGGCGCTCACGAGCTGCAGCAAGGCGACCCAGCCCGTGTCCGGTGGCGGCAACACCGGCGGCGGTGGCGCGCTCACCGCGGATCAGGTGCAGGTCAACGGTGTGCTCGGCACGAACCTCGACCTCGTGGACGAGGACGTGTGGCAGAGCGACGCGCTGCAGAGCTACGACGCGGTGAGCGGTTTCGCGGCCGTGCGGCCGCTGCGCTTCCGCCGCGTGATCACGAACGTGGACCGTCAGGTGACCACGGAGTTCGGCCAGCCGGATTCGTCGGGCAAGCCGACGTTGGCGCTGGTCACGGTGCGCCGCCACATCACGGGCTCGTTCAACCTGCTCGCGGGTGCGGCCGACTCGACCGACACCACCAAGAACGTGTTCCAGAAGCCGATCGACGATCAGTCCACGCGTCGCATCCTGCTCATGCGCATGCCCGCGCGCGAGCCGGCGTGGCGCGACAGCGCCGATCGCGACAGCGTGCGCTGGCGCATGGTGGGCACCTCGTTCGTCGAGACGCACACCAACGGCGGCAGCACCCACATCGTGAGCGTCCGCGTCCAGGCCGGCCCGCTCGACACGACGATCACCGACCCGCTCGAGATGCACCGTCTGCGCCGCATCGCGCACTTCATGCCCAACACGCCGGTGCGCCTCACGGTCACGACCACGCGCAACGACGACGTCGTCCTGTTCTACGGCCGCGACGCCCGCCGTCGCTTCCGGAACAACGGTGACAACACCTACACGTTCGACCTGAACGCGGGGATCTTCCCGGGCGTGCGCCACATCGGCATCGACGCGCTGTCGCGCGGCACGCTGTTCGATGACACGGCGGCGTACGACGCGAACGCCTGGATGCTGCCGTTCTCGACCGACCCGCGCATGCCGGGTGGCATGCAGCCCGTCGAGCGACGCTGATCGAGGATGGAGGAACATCGAAGCCCCCGGCGAGCGTTCGGCTCGTCGGGGGCTTCTTCGTACCGGTGAACGCGTGGTGTACGCGGCGCGTCAGTGGACGAGCGGCTTGGCGGCGCGGTCGCCCCAGAGTTCCCGCAGGCGCCGATCCCGCCCGCAGCCCTCGCGATAGCTGCGATAGCGCAGCGGATCCTTGCGCCAGAAGTCCTGATGGTACTCCTCGGCGGGCCAGAACCGCGTCGCGGGCAGGATGCGCGTGACGATGGGCGCTTTGAGCACACCCGACTTCTCGATCGCGCGCTTCGAGGCTTCCGCCAGCCGGCGCTGCGTGGAGTCGGCGACGAACACCACCGAACGATACTGCGCGCCGTGATCGCAGAACTGGCCGTCGTCCTGCGTCGGATCGATGCCGTGCCAGAACAGGTCGAGCAGCTTCTCGTACGACGTGCGCGTCGGGTCGTAGGTGATGCGGATCGACTCGACGTGCCCGGTCACGCCCGCGCTCACCTGCTCGTAGGTCGGGTTGGCCTCGCGGCCCCCGGCGTAGCCCGAGACCACCGACTGCACGCCGGGCTGCTCCTCGAACTGCGTCTCACCGCACCAGAAGCAGCCCATCGCGAACACGGCGGTGGCGACCCGCGCGGTCTCGGGCGTGTCCACGGACGGAGCCTTGCGCGC
>CAZZLY010000021.1:4697-11178 GCA_964655175.1 uncultured bacterium | reverse complement strand
ACCGGCACGTCGTTGAACGCCGACGCGAGGAACAGATCGCCGAGCGAGATGTCGGCTCCCATCGCGCGCGCGTGACGCGCGACCTCGATGTCCGACGTGACGACCGTGATGTGCTCGTCGCCGCCGATCCACTTCTCGACGCAGTCGCGGATGACGTCGTCCGCCGTGGCCGGCGGGCGCGACCAGGTGATCTGCACGCGGCCCGAGGTCACGTCGCGACCGGGCTGATCGTGCGTGCCGTCGAACACGACCAGGAAGCGCACGTTGTTCCCGCCCATCATCCACGAGAGCAGGTTCACGAGCTTGTCGCGCGAGTCGCGCAGGGTGCGCGTGTCGTCGGGCCGCAGCCGCGGCGAGCGCAGGATGACGTTGTAACCGTCCACGATGATGAGGCGAGCGTCCATGCGGCCATGGTCGCGGGCCCGGCGCGGCGCGTCAAACACGCGGGCCCCGCACGCGACTCGCGTGCGGGGCCCGGGAGGCGGCGCGTGCGCGACGTCAGTCGCCGCCGCGCGAGGTGTGCACGATCCGCCCGCTCGGGCCCACGGCCCAGCCGCGCAACGCGTCCACGAACCACACGTCCTGCAGCGCCACCGCGGTGCCCGGCAGCTGCGAGCTCCAGGTGAGGCCACCGTCGCGCGTGCGCAGCACGATGCCACCGCCGTTCGCGCCCACCGCGAAGCCGTTGAGGTCGTCCACCATGCGCACGGCGTTCACGGTGTTGCCCGCCCCGAACGAGCCCAGCCCCCACTGCAGCGAGTCGGCGGTCGCGGTCGTCAGGAGCCGCACGCCCGAGAGCCCGCCGACGATCGCGCGCGTCGCGGACCGCCGCCACACGGAGCGCAGCGACGACGCGGTGAGCGACGGCTGCACGGGATACCAACTGAAGCCACCATCGTGCGTACCGTAGAGCGCGCCCGCCTCGCCCACGATCCAGCCGTCGTTCACGCCCGCGAACGAGACGGCGTTGAGCGCCAGCCCTGTGGGTCGCTTGAGCACCCAGTTCGCACCGCCATCGAACGTCAGGAGCACGGCGCCCGCACCGCCGACCATGCAACCGCGCGCGGTGTCGGCGAAGCACACGCCGTTCAACACGTCGGTGAGCGGCACCGTCAGGCGCCTCCAGCTCGCCCCCGCGTCGCGGCTGCGCAGCACGGTGCCGCCCGCGCCGACCGCGAACACGATCGCGTCGTTCGTGAACCACGCGTCGCGCAGGTCCGACGTCGTGCCGCTCGTGACGATGCCCCATGTCGCGCCGGCGTCGGTCGTGCGCACGATCGTGCCACCCGCACCCACCGCCACGCCCACACGACCGTCGCCACGGAACGCGACGCCCGCCAGGTCGGCCGTCGTGCCACTGGTCTGCAGATACCAACCGGTGCGCACGATCACCGCCACGACCACGGTGTCGGCGGCGGTACCCGAGCGCGCGATGACGCGGGTGACGCCCTCGCTCATCGCGGTGACACCGCCGGAGGCGGTCACGCTCGCGACCGCGGGGTCGCCCGACGACCACTGCACGCTCGCGTTGGCGATCGCGGCATCGGTGCTGTCGTAGGCGACCGCGACCAGCGTACGCGTGCCGCCCACGACGAGCGTGTCGGTGGCCGGCGTGACGACGAGGCGCACCGCGCGCCGCGTGGGATCGGGAGGCGACACGGGGTTCTGCGAGGCGCACTCACATCCGGTGAAGCTCGTCACGCACAACAGGGCGAGCAGCGCGGCGAGCGGCAGACGACGACGCATGGCGGGACCCTCGGGAACGCGAACGCGGACGGCGCTCCGCGGGTGCGGGCCGTCCCGGGAGTTATCGGCGCTCGCCGGTGCGGATTCAAGCCCGCCCGGGGACCCCGTCCGGGGCCGCGCGGGGCGCGGGCGGGGCGCGGGGTGCCACCCACACGGTGCGCGCGGGGGCGCGCGGCTCCGAGCGTCCCCCGCGCCGCAGGACAAGCGGGAATCGGTCCTCATCGGGCCGCGCCGGCACCGCGTTGCCGCGAGCGCCGGGGCGGTCCTATGGTGCGGCGGTCACCTTCCGCGCGGCACCCCCCGACCGCCTCATGCACGCACCCGAGGCCACGCATGCTCCAGGTCCAGAACCTCCGTAAGACGTACGACGACCGCCCTGTGGTGAACGACGTGAGCTTCGAGGTCGGCGCGGGCGAGATCTTCGCCCTGCTCGGCCCGAACGGCGCGGGCAAGACCACGCTCATCCGGATGATCACCGACATCCTGCGACCCGATTCGGGCACGGTGACGTTCGCGGGCCGATCGCTGCGCGGGCCCGACCGCGTGCGCGTGGCGTACCTGCCCGAGGAGCGCGGACTGTATCGGCGTGCGCTCGTGCTCGACACGCTCGCGTACTTCGGCGAGCTCAAGGGCCTCACGCGCCGCGATGCGCGACGCGAGGCGACGGACCTGCTGGCCGAGTTCGGCCTCGCGGAGTGGGGCGCCAAGCAGGTGCAGGCCCTGTCGAAGGGCATGCAGCAGAAGGTGCAGCTGTGCGGCGCGCTCATCGGACGCCCCGAGCTGCTGATCCTCGACGAGCCGTTCTCGGGGCTCGATCCGATCAACGTGCAGGTGCTCGAGGACGTCCTGCATCGCCGCCGCCGCGAAGGCACCACCGTGTTGCTCTCGACGCACCAGATGAACAAGGTCGAACAGCAGTGCGATCGCGCGCTCATGATCAACCGCGGGCACATGGTGCTGTACGGCCGCGTCGCGGAGCTGCGCCGCCGTTACGGCGCGCACGCGTTCGACGTGCACGCACGCACGCGCCCGGCGCAGGTCGCGGGCGTGGCGAACGTGGCCGAGGTCGGCGACCACTGGCGCGTCACGCTCGCGCCCGAGGCCGAACCGCACACCGTGCTCGCGGCGCTCGTCGCGCAGGGCGGCGCGATCGAGGCGTTCGTTCCGGTGATCCCGCCGCTCGAGGACATCTTCGTGGACGTGGTGCAGCGCGGCGTGGGACTGGATCGGGGCCGGAGCGGCCCGCCCACGATCGACGAACCGGTCGCCCCGGGAGGTGCGCGATGAGCCCGTCCATGACCAAGGTCCTCACCATCGCGCGCCGCGAGTACCTGGCGAGCGTGCGTCGTCCCGCGTTCGTGCTCACGCTGCTCATCACACCCGCGGTGTTCATGATCGCGGGCGTGTTCGGCACCTCGTCGCAGATCGACGACTCGGCCGCACGCATGGCGCGCTCGCGCACCGTGGCGGTGGTGGATTCGTCGGGGCTGTACGCCGACGCGCCGGACCATCTCACCTGGACGCCGCCGAGCGCGCCGCGCATCGGCGCGCGGGCGGCCGCACCCGTCGCACCCCGCACCGCGACGCTCGACCTGCGCCGGGTCGGCACGCCGGACTCGGCGCTCGCCGCGCTCGAACGCGGCGAGGTGGATCAGGTGCTGGTCGTGTCGGCGGACTTCATGGACAGCGGTCGCGCACGACTGTACGAGCACGATGGTCGCGTGTTCGGCGGCGGCACCGATCGCCCGCTGCGGCAGTGGCTCACGCGCAACCTGCTGCGCACGCAGACCGACTCGCTGCGCATCGAGCGCACGCTGGGGCTGAGCCGCTCGCTCGACCTGTACACGCGCCAGCGCGACGGGCACTGGGGCATGAAGGGCGACGCGCAGGAGTTCGCCGGGTTCCTGCTGCCGTTCGCGCTCGCGTTCCTGCTCGCCATGTCCATCGTGCTCGGTGGGCAGTACCTGCTGCAGGGCGTCGGCGAGGAGAAGGAGTCGCGCATCCTCGAGTCGCTGCTGTGCTCGGTGACGTCCGACGAACTGCTCGCGGGCAAGCTGCTGGGGCTGGGTAGCGTGGGGCTCACGCTGGTGGGCGTGTGGGCGGCCGCGGGTGCGACGAGCGCCGCCGGCATGCTCTCGAGCGCCGGGCTCACGCTGTCACCGGCGTTGCTCGCGCTGGGTCTGGCGTACTTCCTGTGCGGCTACCTGTTCTACGGCGCGATCATGCTGTCGATCGGCGCGCTCGCCTCGAACCTGCGCGAGGCCACGCAGATCTCGGGCTACCTCACGATGATCAACGTGTGCCCGTTCTGGGTGCTCGTGAAGTTCCTCAACGAGCCCAACGCCACGATGCCCACGGTGATGTCGCTGTTCCCGCCCACGGCCGCCACCAGCATGATGCTGCGCCTGAGTGCGGGCGCCGTGTCGGGCGCGGTCGTCCCGACGTGGCAGATCGCGCTGTCGCTGGGCTTGCTGGCGGTGAGCGCGGTCGGCATGCTGCTCGCCGGGTCGCGGCTGTTCCGCCTGGGCATGCTGCTGCACGGCAAGACCCCGAACCTCCCCGAGATCATGAGGATCCTGCGCAGCCGGTGAGCGCCTCCACGTCGACGTCCGCCCCCACGAACGCCTGGCCGCGCTGGCGCGTGTTCCCGCCCATCGCGCTGGGCGTGATCATGGCCACGCTCGATGCGAGCGTGGTCAACATCGCGCTGCCGACGCTGCAGCGCACGCTCAACGCCTCGCTCAGCACCATCGAGTGGGTCGCGCTCGCGTACTCGCTCACGATCACCGGCGTGCTGCTCGCGGCCGGGCGGCTCGCCGATGCGCGCGGACGGAAGCGCATCTACGGTCTGGGGTTGATCGGGTTCACGATCGCGTCGCTGTTGTGCGGGCTCGCCCCCGACGTGGGCACGCTCATCGCCCTGCGCGCGCTGCAGGGTTTCTGCGCCGCGTTCGTGTCGGCCAACGGTTCGGCGCTGCTCGTGCAGGCGTTCCCGCTCGAGGAGCGCGGTCGCGCCCTGGGTGCGTTCGGCGCCATGGTCGGCGTGGGCCTGGCGATCGGGCCGCCGCTCGGCGGCATGGTGGTCGCGCACGCGTCGTGGCGTTGGATCTTCCTCGTCAACATCCCGCTCGGACTGCTCGCGTGGTGGCTGCTGCAGCGTCGCGTGCCCGCCGATGCGCCGAGCACGACAGCCACCGGGTCGTGGTCCGATCGCGTGCAGCCGCTGCTGTGGGCCACGGGACTCGTCGGGGTGATGCTCGCGGTCACGCGCGCGCCCGAGCACGGCGTCACCGACGCTCTCGTGCTCGCGAGCGCGCTCGCGGGCGTGGCGCTGCTCACCGGCTTCCTCATCACGCAGTCGCGCGCGCGCGATCCGCTGCTGCCGCTCGATCTCGTGTTCGGACCGCTCGGCGCCGCGGTCACGCTCACGTTCGTGGGTCAGCTGCTCACCGTGGGGGTGGGCTTCCTCATGCCGCTCGTGCTCGAGGAGACCGGGGGCCTGAGCGCGGCGCAGACCGGCGCGTGGATCACGGTGCTGCCGGGCGCGGCGCTGTTCTGCGCACCGGTCGCGGGCCGGCTGGCCGACCGACTGGGCGCACGCACGCTCACGGTCACGGGCATGGCGATCACCACCATCGGACTGGCTCTGCTCGCGAACCTCGGGGCGCTCCCGGTCGGCCCCCTGCTGGTGCTGGGGCTCGCGTGCGTCGGCATCGGTCAGGGCCTGTTCGCGGTGCCCAACGCGAGCGCGCTGTTGTCGCTCGTGCCGCCCGAGCGTCTGGGCGTGGCGTCGGGTCTGCAGGGCACCACGCGTAGTCTGGGCATCGCCTCGGGCGTGGCGCTGGCGGGCGCGATGCTCACCGCGCGCTACCTCAACCACGCGGGGGCCGAGCTGCACCTGGGCACGCACGGCGGCCTGGACCGGGTCGCGTTCGTGAGCGCCACCCGCGAGGCGTTCCTCGTGCTCACCGGGATCGCGCTCGGCGCCACCTGGCTGGCCGGAAGGGTCCGCCCCCGCCCCGCGCAGGGTCCATCGGTCGCCTGAGGCCCGGGAAGGGCCGCCGCAGGCCCGTCCGGGCCCTGCCGCGGGCCCGGGTGGCCTGGGGCCAAGGATCGCATCCGCAAGGGCTTGGCGGGGTTTTCCGGGGGTCTCGACCCGCCCCGCCATGGGGCCCCGGGGGGCCCAGAGACTGACATGCGGGCCGCCCGACCGGTGCGTTTTGGCATGGGGGTGGTGCGACTTCGCCCGCTACGCCTTGGGTGGAATGACTCGTTGCTTCCCCACCCCCCACGCATTCACAATCACTTACAGGCACGGCAGGGTGGAGCGGCCGCGAGGAACGGTCCTTGCAGTCACTCTCTCCCGGAACGAGGTCTGTGAGCCCTGTTCCATCGTGCTGCAGGAGCCCTTCCCCGGTCAGTAAAGCCCCGGACCCGTGAGGTCCCTACCGGAACGAAGGGTCGGATCGCGAACGAGGCGACCAAGCGCCGACTTCGACCCTCCCTCTTGCGCATGCGGTCGGGCCGACGGCCCCTCCGCACGAAACGGGATCGCCCGGACATGCGCCGGGCGTTTTCGTTTTCCCCCCGGAGGCTTCTCCCCCGGGAGGCGCGCGGTCGTGGTCGCACCGCGTCACGGCCACGTCGCGCGCGTCCGCGCGGCGTCGCGTGCGCGACGCACCCCGCGTTGCCAAGCCACGGGCCGCCCGCCACAATGCCCCGCACATGCGCTCGT
>CAZZLY010000021.1:0-4597 GCA_964655175.1 uncultured bacterium | reverse complement strand
CCCCGCGTTGCCAAGCCACGGGCCGCCCGCCACAATGCCCCGCACATGCGCTCGTTGCGGATCGGCCTCGCCCAGATCAATGCCACCGTCGGGGATCTCGACGGCAACCTCGCCCGCATCGTCGCGGCCCTCGATCGCGCCCGTGCGCTGGGCGTGGACCTGCTGGCGTTCCCCGAGATGTGCGTCACGGGCTACCCGCCCGAGGACCTGCTCCTGCGCCCCGCGTTCATCCAGGGCGCCATGGACCGCACCCGCGCGCTGGCGCCGCACACGACCGGCATGACGGTCATCGTGGGCACGGTGGACCGCGACGCCGACCTGTACAACGCGGCGGCGGTGTTCCACGACGGCCGGTTCGTGACCTGCGCGCGCAAGCGCCATCTGCCCAACTACGGCGTGTTCGACGAGAACCGTTACTTCACGTCGGAGCGCGAGTCGCTGCTGTTCGCGCGCGACGGCGTGGTGTTCGGCGTCAACATCTGCGAGGACATCTGGGTCTCGAGCGGACCGTGCGAGGAGCAGGCCCGGGCCGGCGCCGAGGTGCTCGTGAACATCTCGGCCTCGCCCTACCACGCGGGCAAGCTCGACGAGCGCCGTCGCCTCATCGCGACGCGCGCCACCGAGAACCGCGCGGTGGTCTGCTACGTGAACCTGGTCGGCGCGCAGGACGAGATCGTGTTCGACGGCGGCAGCATGGTCGTGGACCCGCACGGTGAGACGCTCGCGGAGGGTGCACGGTTCGACGACGATCTCGTCGTCGTGGACGTGGATCTGGACGAGGTCTTCAACGCCCGACTGCACGACCCGCGCCTGCGCTCGCGGCACGACGACGACGACGCGGCACCGCTCGCGCGCGTGCACCTCGACGCGCCCGGCGCAGCCTCGATCGGCACGAAGCCCGCGCTCGAACCGCGCCCCGCGCCCACCGACCTCGATGAACACGCCGAGGTCTACAAGGCGCTCACCGTGGGCGTGCGCGACTACGTGCGCAAGAACGGCTTCGACACGGTGCTGCTGGGACTCTCGGGCGGCATCGACTCGGCGCTCACCGCCTGCATCGCGGCCGATGCCATCGGCCCCGCGCACGTGGTCGGCGTGGCGATGCCGTCGCCCTACTCGTCCCCGGCCTCGTCCGAGGACGCGGCGGGACTCGCGAGCGCGCTGGGGTTGCGGTTCATGACGATCCCGATCCGCGACACGATGGCCGCCTACACGACCGCGCTCGCCGACGCGTTCGCGGGCCGCGCCGCCGACCTGACCGAGGAGAACCTGCAGGCGCGCATCCGCGGCACGCTGCTCATGGCGCTCTCCAACAAGTTCAACCAGCTCGTGCTCACGACCGGCAACAAGAGCGAGACGAGCGTGGGCTACAGCACGCTGTACGGCGACACCGCCGGCGGGTTCGCGGTGCTCAAGGACGTGTACAAGACGCAGGTGTACGCGCTGTGCGCGTGGCGCAACGCCCAGGGTGCGGTCATCCCCGAGCGCACCATCACGCGCGCGCCGTCGGCCGAGCTGCGTCCCGACCAGACCGATCAGGACTCGCTGCCGCCCTACGACGTGCTCGACGCGATCCTGCGCGCCTACGTCGAGGAGGACCGCTCGATCCCCGAGATCGCGCGCGACGGCCACGATGAGGCGCTGGTCGCACGCGTGGCGCGCATGGTGGACCTGGCCGAGTACAAGCGCCGCCAGAGCCCGCCCGGGCTCAAGATCACGCCGCGCGCGTTCGGCAAGGATCGCCGCCTGCCGATCACGAATCGCTGGCGCGGCTGAGCCGCACGCACTCCGGACACACGACGGCCCCGGTCCTCGCATCGAGGACCGGGGCCGTGTGCGTTGCCGCGCGACCTAGAGGATCGTGTTGAAGATCGAGTACGACGCGCCCAGCGTGATGCCGGCGTTGCGGCGCACGAAGCCGCTCTTGCCCGCGTACTGCAGCTCGCCGCGCAGGTCCACGCTGACCTTGGGGAACGGCGTCAGGCCCACACCGAAACCGGCCTGGTACGACGTGACGTTGGTGGAGGCACCCCCGAGCTTGTACTTGGCCGAGCCCAGACCCGCGAACGGATAGAAGCGGATGGGACCGCCCATCGAGAACATGGCGTTCACGCCGTACGTGGTCACGTCGGCGCCCTTCTGCGTGATGCTCGCCGGGCCGGCCGTGAACGTCTTATCGCCGAGCGACGTGGACGCGTAGAACGGCTCGACCGTGATCATCGGCACCGCGTGGATGGGCACGCGCACCCCGAACGTGGAGCCGTTGGACTGATCGGGCTGCACGACCGGCACGCTGAGGCCACCGAACACGCCGAGCCCGACACTGGCGGCCTGCGCGACACCGGCGACGAGGATCAGAGCGAGTGCGGCGACGAGGGACGAACGCTTCATGGGTGATCTCCTTCCGTGGGATGGCCCGCGAGGCGGGAACGGGGGATGCGAGCCGCGAAGGTGGCCGACGCGCGCGCGAGGGTCAAGCCCGGCGCGACGCGACCCACGACACGGGCCCGTCGTCGTGTGGGGACGTCGTGCGTCAGGGCAGCGACACGATCGGCGTCGAGACCCCGAGCGAGAGGTTGAAGAGCCCACGCGAGCCCGTGTCGAGCGACACCGTGTGCTGCTCGGCGCGCGCCTCGAATCGCAGCTTGGGGACGATCGACACACCGACGCCGAGACCGCCCAGGTAGGACATGCCCGACTCCTTGAAACCGAGGCGCTTGGAGGTCGTGTAACCGACGCCGAGATACGGGGACACGCTCACCGGCCCGCCGAAGGTGAGCGCGACGCGCGCGCCGACCGTGGAGAACGTGGCCCCCGTGAGCACGAGCGTGATCGGCGGAACGGACACGTCCTGATCGCCGAGCTTCGATTGCGCGAAGAACGGCTCGACGGTGACGAGCGGCACGAGGCGCACCGGGGCGTGGACGTCGAAATAGGACCCGTTGTCACCGTCGGTCGGCTCGTTGGGCGAGGTGATGCCCGCCGAGACCCCGAGCGACACCTCGGCGGCGGACGCGCGACCGGCGAACAGGACGCACGCGAGCAGGGCGAACACGAGACGGCGCTTCATGGCACGACTCCTTGGGCGGGAAGGATGGCGGTCGACGGGACGTGCGAGCCGCGCGGGCTCGACGCCGGGCTGCCGTGGAACGGTCGCCGACGGGTAAGCGCGGGTCAAGCCGTCGCGCACGACGCGCGCGACTATTGCCGCGTCTGCACCATGCGCACGGTGGCGCCGCAGTGCCGCGCGAGCAGATCGGCGACGCGCGCCAGCATCTCGGACAGCGGGTCGCCGTGGCGTTCGACCGGACCGTAGATCACCGCGAGCAGGTCGCGCGTCGCGTCGGTCACCTGTGTGCGCGCCGAATCCGACGTGGGCGCACCGAACGCTCCGTCGTCGTCCGCGAGCAGCGGCCGCTCGTGCAGACCGACGAACGACTTGCGGATGCCCTCGTAGCCCTCGAGTGGGCGGCCCATGCGCGCGTACACCGCGCCGCGCACCTGCGCGCGATCGTAGAGCCCGAGGGGCAACTGGTGCTCGAGCGAGGCGAGGTTGCACACGTCCACCGCGGGATGCAGCGTCGGCAGCCCCTTGCCCTGGAGCACGCGGCGCAACAGCGCCTCGCTCGAGGGCCGCGTCTTGGTGGGGTCCACGCCCAGGCGGTGGAACATGCGGCGCGTCTCGGCCACCCCCGGCAGATCGGCGGCCGCGCGGCCCATGGACCGGCGCATGAGGTCGCGGATCACCGCGTCGCGTTCGGCGGCGAACGCCTCGCCGAGCGGTTCCCCCGAGAGGCCCTCGGCCTCGAGCCAGCCGAACATGACGATGCCCTTGAGGGCGTCATCCAGATCGAGCGTGAGGCCGCTCGCGCGTGCGGGCATGGGGCTCGTGCCTCGGGTGTGGGCCCGGCGCCGGAGGTCTCACGGCGTCACGCGGGCGTGATTGGAACGGGCGGCGGGAAATCCTTTTCCGACTGGCATGGACCGGTCACGCACGAAGCGAGACGGGAACCACATCAGCCTAAACTCTTGTCATCGCCGCCCGCCGGATCAGGGAGTGAAGCGTGGCGCTTCGCGGGGTGTCGCGCTGCTGCCGTTCCGGCTCGTCCGTCACGCGCGGTGCTCGGGGAAGAAGTCGCGCGACAGGCGGTGTGATTCGCGGGCGGAACATAGCGAACATGGCACGCGCTGCCAAACGATTTTCGCGTGCTCGACACACTTTTTTTCGTGCGCGGATCGCATCCACGAACCCGCTCGTCGCGGCCTCCCATCGGCCACCTTGCGCGACACATGATGCGCGGCGCGGAACGCGAACGGGTGCAATTCGATACCCGGTCGCACGACGCGCGTGGCGACGCGGCGCGTCACCGCACGCGCGTCACGACGTGCGATTCCGGCACGCGGATCGAGGCCCACACGAGCGGCACGCGCGCACCCGCGCGCGTGTCGCTCAGGACGCGCTGGAGGGCGCGGGCGTGGGCGGCAGACGACGCGTCACGGACCGGATCGTCCACGCGCGCTTCTGCTCGTTCTCGACGAGTTCGACCGCGTCACCGACCGATCGACCCACGATCGCCTTGGCGATCGGCGTCTGATG
>CAZZLY010000020.1:12297-43492 GCA_964655175.1 uncultured bacterium | reverse complement strand
AGGCGCGCGCGACACGATTCGCACGCGGCCAGATGCGCCTCGGCGTGCGCACGCGCGTCACCCGCGAGCGCGTGGTCGAGGTGCGCGGACAGCTGTTCGTCGGTCAGGTGCGTGCTCACGAGGACTCCCCGGTGCCTTCGGCCATGCGCCGCTTGAGTTCGGCGCGGGCGCGCGAGAGGCGCGACATGACCGTGCCCACGGGCACGCCGAGCGCCTGCGCGATCTGCTCGTACGACAGGTCCTGCATGACGCGCAGCGCGAGCACCGCCTGATGCTCGGGCGCGAGCCGTTCGAAGCACGCGCGCAGGCGTGCATCGCGCTCGCCCGTGGCCGCATGGGTCGCCGGATCGTCGTCCACACCCCACTGCATCCCCTGCTCCACGAGCGGCTCGATCGACTGCTCGGGCCGCCGCTTGCGGTGCCGGAACAACGAGTAGGCGGTGTTCGTCACGATGCGGGCGAGCCACGGGAACACGGGTTGCCCCAACTCGAACCGGGCGATGGCCCGCCATGCACGCACGAAGGTCTCCTGCGTCAGATCGTCGGCGTCGCTCGCGCTGCGCGTGAGCGACCACGCGAGCCGATGCACCGCACGCTGATGCCGTCGCACCAGCATGCCGAACGCCGCGTCGTCCCCGCGTTGACTCGCGGCGATGAGCGCGTCGTCGTCCGGCCCGTCGTGGGGATTACGCCCCGCAGGAGGATTCATTCCCGGCAGAGGAACCCGTTCCCACGCATCCCGTCAAGCACTTCGCACGGAACGCCTTCCGCTCTCGCGTCCGAGGGCGCATAGTCGCCTCGCAGCCCCTCGAACGGGCTGGCGTTCCCCCGTCCCCTGTCCGCCGCTCCTCGGGCCTGCGTGCCTCGGAGGCGTCCTGCGCTATCTCGGTGAACTGGCCGCGCTCGGTACCGCGGTCTGCTGGGCGAGCAGTTCGAACCTGTTCACGGCCGCCGGCCGCCGGATGGGTTCGCACGTGCTCAATCGGCTGCGGCTCACCGTGGCGTTGGTGTTCCTGGTGACGGCGCTGCGCGTGACCACCGGGCACTGGTGGCCCGTCGGCGTGACGAGTCCCGCGCTGCTCGCACTGGCGGCCTCGGGCGCGGTCGGGTTCGTGTTCGGCGACGCGTGGAACTTCCGCGCCATGGTCATCCTGGGTGCGGGCCGCGCCTCGTTGCTCGCCGCGACCGCACCGCTGTTCACCACCGCGCTCGCGTGGCCGATCCTGCATCAGGAGCCGGGCCCGCTCGCGCTCGTGGGCATGCTGCTCGTGTTCACCGGCGTGGGGCTGGCGCTCACGTCGCGCTCACGCCGCCAGGCGGGACAGGGCGACCACGTCGAGGGCTCCGAACGCATGGGCGTGCTCTCGGGTCTGCTCGGCGCGGTGGGCCAGGCGGGCGGACTCGTCCTGTCGAAGCTGGCGCTGCGCACCGGCGTGCCGCCCCTGTCGGCCACCGTGCTGCGCGTGACCGCGGGCGTGCTCATCCTGTGGCTCATGACGATCGCGCAGCGCCAGGTGCGCCGCACCGTGGGCGCGCTGCGCGACCCGCACGCGACCGCGACCATGACCGGCGGCGCGTTCGTGGGCCCGTTCCTGGGCGTGACGCTGTCGCTCGTCGCCATCCAGCACATCGAGGCGGGCGTGGCGGCCTCGCTCACCGCCCTGGCACCGCTGCTCGCCATGGTGCTCGCGGTGCGCTTCCACGGCGAACGCCTGACGTGGCGCGCGCTCGCGGGTGCGGCGATCGCCATCACCGGCGTCGTGCTGTTGTTCCGACGCTAGCGGTTCAGGCGCGCGCGGCGGCCACGCGATCGCGTTCGGCGCGCGCGGCGATCAATGCGGCGCGCGGATCGGCCGCGCCGGTGATCGCCCGGCCCAGCACGAGCAGACTCGAACCGTCGCGCGTGGCGCTCTCGACGGTGGCGACGCGCTTCTGATCGTGCGCGTCCCCCCCGGCGGGCCGGATGCCCGGCGTGACCGCATAGAAGTCGCGCCCCAGATGCGCGCGGATGCCCGCGAGGTCGGCGGCCGAGCACACGACGCCGAGCGCGCCCGCGCGCACGGACTCGTCGGTGAGCGCGGCCGCCACCGTGTGCAGGTCGAACGGCTTCACGAAGCCCGGCGGCATCGCGGCCGGATCGAGGCTCGTGAGCACCGTGACCGCGACCACGCGCGTCGTGCCGCCCGCCTCGCGGATGCCGTCCACCGCGGCCGCGACCATGGCGCCGCCCCCGGTCGCGTGCACGGTGAGCAGGTCGGCGCCCAGACGCGCGGCCGAACCCGCCGCGCCCTTCACCGTGTTGGGGATGTCGTGCAGCTTGAGGTCCAGGAACACGCGCCGCCCGCGCGCCTTGAGCGCACGCAGCGCCTCGGGACCGGCGGCCGTGAACAACTCGAGTCCCAACTTGGCGTACTCGGGGCCCTCGCCGAGCGCGGCGTCGAGCGCGAGCGCGGCCTCCAGCGTGGGCACGTCGAAGGCGATCGCGAACTCGGGAGCGTGCGACATGGTCAACCTCGCGGGGTGGGCGCGGGAGCGCATTCCTGGGCGGCCGGCGCCGAGAACGCGCCGATGAGATCGGTGAGTCGGGCGTGACCGTGTGAGGCGAGCCACGTGCGCATCTCGTCGAGCACGCGCGTGGCGGCCTGCGGTTCGATGAACGTCGCGGTGCCCACCTGCACGGCGGTCGCACCGGCGGCGATGAACTCGAGCGCGTCGCGCCCGTTCACGATGCCGCCCGAGCCCACCACCGGGATGCCGATCGCGTTCGAGGCCTCCCAGCAGCGCGCGAGCGCGAGCGGCTTGATCGCGGGCCCCGACAGTCCGCCCGTGGCCTTGCCCAGGCGACTGCGCATGTGCTCGAGGTCGATCGCCATGCCGACGAACGTGTTGACCGCGGTCACCGCGGCCGCCCCGCCGCGCTCGCAGGCGCGTGCGGTCTCGCGGATGTCGGTGACGTCGGGCGACAACTTGGCGAGGAGCGGCTTGCGGGTGAGTCGCGTCAGACGCTTGAGCGTGGCCTCGAGGCGCGCCGGGTCGGCCCAGAAGCGTGCGCCGCCGGCCGCGACGTTGGGGCACGAGAAGTTCACCTCGAACGCGCCCACCGACGACGTGCGGCCCAGCGCCTCGAGCAGCGTCTCGAGTTCCTCGGGCGTCTCGCCGCCGACGCTGGCGATGACCGTGGCCTCGAGCTTGGCCAGTCGCGGCAGCTTCTCGTCGCGGAACCGCTCGAGCCCGACGTTCTCGAGCCCGATGCTGTTGAGCATCCCCGATGCGGTCTCGGCGACGCGCGTGGGTGCGTTGCCGGGGCGCGGATGCACGGTCACGGTCTTGGTGACGACCGCGCCGATCGTGGACAGGTCCACGACGTGCGCGTACTCGTCGCCGTAGCCGAACGTGCCCGACGCGGTGAGGATCGGGTTCTTGAGCACGAGCGAGCCCAGGCGCACGGACAGATCGACGCGCTTGGGGGCGATGGGCTTGACCTTCTTCACGGGGTGGCTCATTCGACGCGGTCCCAATCGAGGTCGCGCGACTCGAACACGGGGCCGTCGGTGCAGCACATGGCCCAATCGGGATTGCCCTGCAGCGCGGCGGCGGCCGCGCCCTGGGCGAGCACGCGATCGCGCGCGTCCGCCGAGCGCGGCAGCGGGCAGCCGCGACACACGCCGGTGCCGCACGCCATGACGCTCTCCATCGCGAGATGCGCCCGCGCGCCGTTCGCCATGGCCCAGCGCGCGACCGCGGCGAGCATGCCGTGCGGGCCGCAGGCGTGGATCACGATCGGCCCGGCCAGCGTCGGCGCCAGCCGATCCAGCACCTGCACGACGTTGCCGTGGAAGCCGCGCGAGCCGTCGTCGGTCGCGACGTGCAGACGGCTGCCCGAACGCTTGAGTCGCGTGCGCGCCTCGTTCAGGCCCACGAGCAGCGACGCGGTGCGCGCACCGAACACGAACGAGCAGGCGCGCTTCGAGGTCGCGAGCACGTCGGCGGCCATGAGCAGCGGCGCCACGCCGCGCCCGCCGGCGACCAGCACGGGCGTCCCCTTCTCGGCGAGCGGGTAGCCGCGCCCGAGCGGGCCCGTGAGGCCGATCGTGTCGCCGCGCTCGAGCGCGGCGATCGCACGCGTGCCCACGCCGACCGGTGCGTACAGGAACCCGATCACGAGTCGTCCGCGCACGCGCGCGACGCTCGCCACGCTCATGGGCCGCGGCAGCAGCACGGGCGACGGCGGGTCGAGCAGCAACTGACAGAACTGGCCCGCGACCGGCGCGACGAACCCCGCGGGTACCGCGAGCTCGAGCCAGCGGAAGCCGGCGCCGCGATCGAGGTGCGCGTGCACCGTGGCCGAGACCTGACGCCAGACGCGCGTCTTCACGCTCATGGGCGCTTCACCCCCGTGCTCTCGGCAGCGGTGGCCTTGGGCTTGGGCGCGGCCTTCGGCTTCGCCTTCGTGCTGGACTTCGCCCCCGACTTGGCGGGCGTCGCGCGCGCGGAATCGACGCGGGCCGAATCGGCGCGCGTCGTGTCGCGCACGAGCACGGGCGCGCTCACGTGCGGCGCGCTCGGCAGCGGCGCCGACGGCAGCACCACGCCCTTGCGCGGCGCCGCGAGCGTGTCGACCTTGCTGAAGTCGGGCGGTGCCACGCTGTCGGGCGCGACGACCACACCGCTCACCTTGCCCACCTGACGACGGATCTGCGACATGAGCGAGGCGCGGCCACTGGTGTCGCGCGCGCTCGCCGACGTGCGCGCGCTGTCGCGGCTCACGCTGTCGCGCAGTGCGTGCACCAGCGAATCGCGTCGCGCCATGGCGGCACGGATCGAGTCGGGCATCGTCGCGGCGCGGAACGCGGCCGGCGTCGTGGGCGCGGCGGGACGGCTCGCCCCGGGACCGAAACGCGTCGCACCAGGTTCGGGCAGACGCGCCTCACCCAACTTGGGGGTGGCCGCGGGCGGCGCACTGAGCGCGCCCTCGTCACGCGCGACCTCGCGCTTGGGGAGCACGATCAGCTTGTCGGGGACGACCTGCCCGGTGGCCTCCAGGTAATCGCGTGCGGCGAGCTGCGCCTCGGTGCCCGGGTACTCGCGCACGACGCGCCAGAACAGCGAGTCGGCTTCGGCCTTGCGATCGAGCTTGCGCGACAGCAGCCACGCCTGCGCGTTGAGCGCGCGCGCCTGCACCGACTTGACCGGCACCGAGTCCACGATCGCGCGGTACTCCTCGAGCGCGCGCTCGGGACGCTGCAGGTTGAACAGGTAGTGCTCGGCGGTGAGGAAGCGCGCTTCGGCCTTGCGCGCCAGCGAATCGGCACCGCCGCCCACGCGGTACTGCTCGATGCGCGACAGGTTGTCGAGCCGCTCCTGCGCCTGCTGCACGAACTGCGACGTGCCGACCTGCTCGCGCACCTTGGCGTACTCGGCGCGCGCCCGCGCGAAGTCGTCGGCGCCGGTCTCGTACGCGAAGCCGATGCGGTACTGCGCTTCCGCGGCGAGCTGCGACCTCGGGTAGTCCTCGAGCACGCTGCCGTAGTACTCGACCGCCTGCGGCACGCGGCCGGCCAGCACCTCGACGCCACCCATGCGCAGCGTGAGCCGGCCGTAGCGCTCCTGCTCGGGCGTGCGCACGTAGCCGACCTGCTGCATCTGCTGACCCTGCGGCGTGTTGGGATTGAGCGTCGTGGAACCCGGGCGCGCGGTGGGCAACGGCGGCGGCGGCGGGGTGTGCGAACGCGCGTCGCGCAGCAGGTCGCGCGCCGCCTCGTAGTCGCGCGCGGCCTCGAGGCAGTCCACCTCGCGCAGCAGGAACTTGAGCCGCTCGTCGTCGGTGAACGCGCGCGTGCCGAGCAACTTGAAGTCGGCCTGCGCCGCCGCGTAGTCGCCCTGCTGGAACCGCGCCTCGGCGCGCTGCCGGATCGCGCGCTCGGCGAGCACGTTCTTCTTGCGCGTCTCGAGCACGTGCCCGGCCGACTCGGCGGCCTCGCGGTAACGCTGCAGCGACATGAGCGCCTTGGCGCGCTCGTACCAGGCGTACGGCGCCAGTTCGTGCTTGGGCGCCTGCACCAGGAAGTCGTCGAACGCGGCGACCGCCTGCTCGTGCTTGCGCGCCAACCGGTACGACAGCCCCAGGAAGAAGGTCGCGTCCGGGCGCAGGTCGCTGTTGGGGTAGCGCGTGTTGAACTCCTCGAGCATGGCGACCGCCTTGAGCGGATCGTCCACGCCGAGGAACGTGCTCGCCCACAGCAGGTAGGCGTCGTCCACCCACTTGGACTTGGGGTACACGCCCAGCACCTTCTTGCAGTAGTCGCCCGAGCGCGCGTAGTTGGCGCGCTGCGTCGTGACGTCGCGATCGACCTCGTACGGCATGCCGTCGGTGGCGCGCAGGTAGTACTTCCGCGCCAGATAGAACGTGTTGTAGTAGGCGCACGACGCGGTCGCCGCCAGCAGCACCAGCGGCAGCACCCACCTCGCGAGACGACGCATCCTCACTCGGGCTCCCTCCGGTGCGCGCTCCGAGCGCGCACCCGTCACAGCGCTTCCTGCAGACTCGTCACGTCGAGCGGCCCGCGACGCACCGCCTCGAGACCGGCCACGGTCACCTGCGCGCCCGCGAGCGTGGTCACGACCGGGACGCTCATCGCCACCGCACGCTCGCGGATGGCCTGCTCGTCGTACTCCGACGCGCGGCCGAGCGGCGTGTTGATGACCATCTGGATCTCGCCGTTGTCGATGAGGTCGGCCACGTGCGGACGACCCTCGTGCACCTTGAAGACCTCGCGGACGGGGATGCCGTTGCGGGCGAGGAACCGGGCCGTGCCGCGGGTGGCCACCAGTCCATACCCCAGTTCCACCAGTTTCTTCGCCATGAACGTGATCGCGCGCTTGTCGTCGTCGCGCACGGACAGCAGCACGTTGCCGGAGTCCGGCAGCGCCTCGCCCGCGCCCAGATGGGCCTTGGCGAGCGCACGACCGAAGTCGAGGTCGCGTCCCATGACCTCGCCGGTGGACTTCATCTCGGGTCCGAGCAGCGCGTCCTCGCCCGGGAAGCGGCTGAACGGCAGCACCGGCTTCTTGACGCTGATCATGCGCGGGTCGGTCTCGGCCGGCCGGATGTCGGCCAGACGCTCGCCCACCATGATGCGCGCCGCGAGCCGCGCGAGCGGCAGCCCGACCGCCTTGCTCACGAACGGCACCGTGCGCGAGGCGCGCGGATTGGCCTCGAGCACGAAGATCTCGCCCAGGCGCACGGCGTACTGCACGTTCATGAGACCGCGCACACCGAGCGCGCGCGCCAGCCGCGTCGTGATCGCGCGGATCTCGGCCACCGTGCCGTCGCCCAGCGTGAACGGCGGGATGACGCAGGTGGAGTCACCCGAGTGCACGCCGGCCTCCTCGATGTGCTCCATGACCGCGCCGACCATGACCGTGTCGCCGTCGGCGACCGCGTCCACGTCCACTTCGAGCGCGCCCTCGAGGAACTTGTCCAGCAGCACGGGCTCGTCGGCCGAGATGAGCGCCTCGCGCGTGAGCCAGTCCTCGAGCTCGCTGCGCTCGTACACGATGCGCATGCCGCGCCCGCCCAGCACGTACGACGGCCGCACGAGCACCGGGTAGCCCAGCTGCTCGGCGAGCGCCAACGTCTCCTCGCGCGTGGCGGCGATGCGCGAGTCGGGCTGCTTGAGCCCCAGCTCGTTCACCAGATCGCGCCAACGCGAACGGTTCTCGGCCAGATCCAGACCGTCGAACGACGTGCCCAGCAGCGGCACGCCGGCCTCGTGCAGCGCCTTCGCCAGCTTGAGCGGCGTCTGGCCGCCCAGCTGCACGACGACGCCGATCGGCTTCTCGCGATCGACGATGTTGAGCACGTCCTCCGCGGTGAGCGGCTCGAAGTACAGACGGCTCGAGATGTCGTAGTCGGTGCTCACCGTCTCGGGGTTCGAGTTGGCGAGCAGCACGTCGAAGCCACGGCTCTTGAGCTCGAGCGCGGCCTGCACGCAGCAGTAGTCGAACTCGAGCCCCTGCCCGATGCGGTTGGGCCCCGAGCCCAGGATGAGCACGCGCGGGCGCGTCGCCTCGGGGACCTCGCACTCCTCCTCGTACGTCGAATAGAAGTACGGGGTCTCGGCCTTGAACTCGGCGCCGCAGGTGTCCACGGCCTTCATGACCGGCACGATGCCGGCGGCCAGACGGCGCGCGCGCACCTCGGTCTCGGTGAGCCCCAGACGCTGCGCCAGGTGCCGGTCCGAGAAGCCGAGCCGCTTGGCCGCGCGCACGGTGGCGTCGTCCCACGTGGCGCCGCGCAGCGCGCGATCGAAACCGGTGATGCGCGTCATCTGGTGCAGGTACCAGGGATCGATGCCGGTGAGCTGGGCGATCGTCTCGGGCGTGTCGCCGCCCGCGAGCAGGCGGAAGATGTCGCGCAGGCGATCCGGCGAGGGCTCACCGATCGCGTGCTGCACGGACTCGCGCTCGGCGTCCGTGACGGGCTCGGGCAGCACGCCGTTGTTGCTCTCGAGCGCGCGCCAACCCTTGAGCAGGGCCTCCGGGAACGTGCGGCCGATCGCCATGACCTCGCCCACCGACTTCATGCGCGTGCCCAGGCGGCGATCCGTGAAGCGGAACTTCTCGAACGCCCAGCGCGGGATCTTGACGACGCAGTAATCGAGCGACGGCTCGAAGCAGGCCGGCGTCTTGCGCGTGATGTCGTTGGGGATCTCGTCGAGCGTGAGCCCCACCGCGAGCATGGCGCTGATCTTGGCGATCGGGAACCCGGTCGCCTTGGAGGCGAGCGCCGAGCTGCGCGAGACGCGCGGGTTCATCTCGATGACGATCATCTCGCCGGTGCGCGGGTGCACGGCGAACTGGATGTTGCAGCCGCCGGCCTCGATCTTGATCTCGCGGATGATCCGCAGCGAGGCGTCGCGCATGATCTGGTAGCAGCGATCGGTGAGCGTCTGCGCCGGCGCCACGGTGATCGAGTCGCCGGTGTGCACGCCCATGGGGTCGAAGTTCTCGATCGAGCACACGATGACCACGTTGTCGTGGCCGTCGCGCATGACCTCGAGCTCGTACTCCTTCCAGCCCAGCAGGCACTCCTCGATGAGGATGCTGCCGTTGGGGCTCGCCGCGATGCCGACGCGCGCCGCTTCGCGCAGATGACGACGATCGTGCACGAGACCCGAGCCCTGCCCGCCCAGCGTGAACGACGAGCGGATCACGAGCGGATAGCCCAGCTGCTCGCCCAGCGCGACCGCGTCCGCCACCGTGGTGGCGTAGCCGCTCTTGGGCAGGCGCATGCCGGCGCGCTCCATGGCCTTCTTGAACAGGTCGCGATCCTCGGCCGTCTCGATCGCCTCGAGCGAGGCGCCGATGAGCTTCACACCGTACTTCTCGAGCACGCCGCTCTTGGCGAGCGACACCGCGAGGTTGAGCGCGGTCTGTCCGCCCAGCGTGGGCAGCAGCGCGTCGGGGCGCTCCTTCTCGATGATGCGCTCGGCGATCGACGGGATGAGCGGCTCGACGTACGTGCGGTCCGCGAACTCCGGGTCCGTCATGATCGTCGCCGGGTTCGAGTTGAGCAGGACGACCTCGTAACCGAGCGCCTTGAGCGCGCGGCAGCCCTGCGTGCCCGAGTAGTCGAACTCGCACGCCTGCCCGATCACGATGGGACCGGCGCCCAGGATGAGGATCTTCTTGATGTCGGTGCGCTTCGGCATCGGCGTCAGCCCTTCTTGGTGGTCGTGGCGCGTGCGCGCGTGGGCGCGGCCGCGGTCGCGGGTTCGGCGGCGCGACGGGCGCGCGGCGCGGACGTGGCGGGCACGGCGAGCGGCTTGCCCTGCCGCGCGATGGCGGCGGCGAAGGCGCGGAACCAGACGCGCGAATCGTGCGGCCCCGGCGCGGCCTCGGGGTGGTACTGGCACGACAGCACGGGCAGCGAGCGATGCACCATGCCCTCGAGCGTGCCGTCGTTGCCGCTGAAGTGCGTGAGCTCGAACTCGCCCTTGGGCAGCGTGTCGCCGTCCACCATGAAGCCGTGGTTCTGGCTCGTGACCTCGACCACGCCGGTGCGCCGATCGATCACGGGATGGTTCGCGCCGCGATGACCGAACTTGAGCTTGCGCGTCTTGGCGCCGAACGCGAGCCCCAGCAGCTGGTGGCCCAGGCAGATGCCGAACGTGGGCACCTTCTGCGACACGATGCGCGCGGTGTCGATCGCGAAGTCGAGCGGCTCGGGGTCCCCGGGGCCGTTCGACAGCAGCACGCCGTCGGGCGAGAGCGCGAGGATCTCGGCGCCCGGCGTGCGACCCGGGACGACGCGCACGCGGAAGCCCTCGGCGCGCAGGCAGCGCAGGATGTTCCACTTCACACCGAAGTCCGGCACCACGACGAGCGGCTTGTCGCGGTCGGCGGTGGGCTCGGTGGTGCTCATGCCGTTCTCGCCCCACCAGTAGGGCTCGACGCACGTCACGACGTCGGCGAGCGCGAGGCCCTCCATGCGCGGGCTCTTGCGCGCCTTCTCGATGAGCTCGTCGGCGTTCACCGACGTGGTGGACAGGCAGCCGCGCATGGTGCCGCGGTCGCGCAGGTGTCGCGTGAGCGCGCGCGTGTCCACGCCGGTGATGCCCGGCAGGCCCTTGTCGCGCAGCAGCGCGTCGAGCGTGCCCGTGCTGCGCCAGTTGCTGGGCACCTCGCACAGGTCGCGGCACACCATGCCCTGCGCGCGCAGCCCCGCGCTCTCGAAGTCGGCCTCGTTCACGCCGTAGTTGCCGATCAGCGGATACGTGAAGGTGAGGATCTGGCCACAGTACGACGGGTCGGAGAGCACCTCCTGATAACCCGTCATGGCCGTGTTGAACACGACCTCACCCGTGGTCTCGGTGTCGGCGCCGAACGCCTCACCGCGGAAGACGCGCCCATCCTCGAGCGCGAGCATCGCTTCACGTCGCTTCATCGTGCGGACTCCGTGATCGCGGCGGGGCGTTCGAACGCGACGCCCTCCGCGACGTGGGTGAATCGGCCTTCGAGCATGGTCGCGAGCACTCGGCCCTTGAGGGTCCAGCCCGCGAACGGGGTGTTGCGCCCCTGCGTGTGGAACTTCGCCGGATCGACGGTCCACGTCGCCTCCGGGTCGAACAGCACGAGGTCGGCCTGCGACCCCGGCTCCAGCGTGACGTCGGGCAGACGGAAGATGCGCCGCGGCGCATCGGTCCACAGTTCGATCGCGCGGGCGAGCGACAGGTGCCCGGGCTCGACGAGGTACGTGATCGTGAGCGCCAGCGCCGTCTCCAGGCCCACGATGCCGAACGGCGCGTCGGTGAACGGCTTGGCCTTCTCGTCGGCGGTGTGCGGCGCGTGATCGGTGGCGAAGCAGTCGATCGTGCCGTCCACGATGGCCTCGATGCACGCGGCGCGATCGGCTTCGGAGCGCAGCGGCGGGTTCATCTTGGCGTTCGTGTCGTAGTCGCCCACCGCTTCGTCGGTCAGCACCCAGTAGTGCGGACAGGTCTCGCCCGTCACGCGCAGGCCGCGGCGCTTGGCGTCGCGCAGCGCGTCGAACGACTGCGCCACCGACAGGTGCGCCAGATGCACGCGACCGTCGGTGAGCTCCGCCAGATCGGCGTCGCGGCGGCACATGACGCTCTCGGCCGCGCCCGGCAGCCCGCGCAGGCCCAGTCGCGTCGCGGTGAAGCCCTCGTTCATGACGCCGTCGCCCTTGAGCGTCGGGTCCTCCTCGTGACCGATGATCGGCAGCCCGGTCGCGCGCGCGTACTCGAGCGCGCGCCGCATGACCGCGGCGCTCACGATCGGGTGGCCGTCATCGGAGAACGCGACCGCACCGGCGCGCGCGAGCGCGTCGAGCGGCGCCAACTGCTCGCCCTTCTGCCCCACGGTGACCGCGGCGATCGGCAGCACGGTGCAGTGACCGGCGGCCTCCGCACGACGGCGCACCCATTCCACCCACGCGGCCGTGTCCACGACCGGGTCGGTGTTGGGCATGCACGCGATCGCGGTGAACCCGCCGGCAGCGGCCGCGCGCGTGCCCGACTCGATCGTCTCCTTGGCGGACTGACCGGGCTCGCGCAGGTGCACGTGCAGATCCACGAGTCCCGGTGCGATGACCGCGCCGTCGGCGTTCACGACGCGCGCGTGCTCGGGCACCGTGCGCGGCACCGGGACGACGACGCCGTCCTCGACCGCGAGCGTGAGGCGCTCGCCGGTGCGCCAGTGGGTGACGTCGCGGAAGATCGTGAGCGCGCTCATCGGGCCTCCAGCACGGTGGACTCGGTCAGGGGACGACGCGTCGCATCGGCGCAGCGCTGCAGCACCGCACAGCGCACCGCGACCCCGTTGGCGACCTGCGCCAGGATGCGCGCGCGCAGCCCGTCGGCCACCGCGTGCGCGAGTTCGACGCCGCGATTGACCGGGCCCGGATGCAGCACGACCGCGTGCGGCGCCATGAGCGCCAGCCGCTCGGGCGACAACCCCCACACGCGCGCGTACTCGCCGTACGAGGGCAGCAGCGCCTTGTCCATGCGCTCGCGCTGCAGGCGCAGCGCCATGGCGGCGTCGGCGCCCTCGAGCGCGTCCTCGATCGTGGGCGCCACGTCGCAGCCGAGCAGCGCGACGTCGGCGGGCATGAGCGTGCCCGGGCCGCACACGGTGACGCGCGCGCCGAGCGTGGTGAGTCCGGCGATCGCCGAGCGCGCCACGCGCGAGTGCGCGATGTCGCCGACGATGGCGAGGCGGCGGCCCTCGAAGCGACCCTCCCACGCGTCCTGCAGCGTGAGCAGGTCGAGCAGGCCCTGCGTGGGATGCTCGTGCATGCCGTCGCCGGCGTTGATCACGCCCATGCGATCGAGCTGCCGCGCGAGCCACACCGGCGCACCCGACGAGGGGTGCCGCACGACGACGAGCGCCGAGCCCATGGCCTCGAACAGGCGCACGGTGTCGAGCAGCGTCTCGCCCTTGTTGATCGAGCTGGCGGCGCTGGAGAACACGACGACGTTGGCGCCCAGGCGCTGCGCCGCGATCTCGAACGACGTGCGCGTGCGCGTGGAGTCCTCGATGAACGCGAGCACCACGGTGACGCCGGCGAGCGTCGTGCGGTTGGGTTCGCCCTTGGCGAGCCAGTCGCGCTCGTGCGCGGCGGCCGCGAGCAGGTCGAGGAGTTCCTCGCGCCCCATGCCCTCGAGGCCGAGCAGGTGGCGGCCATCCGAGGCGACCGCGTCATCCAGATCGGCGGCGGCGCGGCTCATGACAGCACCACGCGTCCCCGCCAGCGCGAACGCTTCGGGGCCACCTAAGAAAGAAAAAATCCCGGCGCCGTCGGGCGTCCGGGCATGCGAATGCTTCGAGGACATGGACCGACCTCCTGGCGGACTCTCGGGACCGCCTTAAGGGTGGAGTTCTGGCACGAACCGGCCCGCAACATAGGAGATGCGCGCCGGGGGTGCAACCCCTTCGTGAGGGGGGCGGGAGGCGCTTCTCGGTCACCCTGTCGCGGCCGAGTGACCCGACGCCCCTGCAACGGGTTAGCGGCTCGCCGGAAAGGGATGACCACGGGCGGGCCGCCCCCCTTCCCGCGCCCGCTCTGCCGCGCGGATCCACCCGGGGAGTCGCGGACATGGAAACGAACAACTCGTTGCTGCACATAGCGTTGAAATGGAATGCCATGCGCCTCCCCGTGGCCCTCCCGCGACCTCGGTCCGACGGCGGGGCCACGACCCAGGACGCACCTCGCAAAGCACTTCCTCACAATGGCTTGCGCTGCCCATGGTGCGTCGATTCCCGCGTCTCACCCCTTCCCTGCGGAGACTCGTTTCGCGTATGGTCCCGCCGCTCCTCTTCATCATCAGCCCACGCTCCGGAGGTCCCGCCGTGTCCCCGATGCACCGCCTCGTCCTCGCCCTCGTCGCTGTCGCGCTCGTCACCCCGGGCGCCCGTGCCCAGAGCACGGTGAGCCGCGTCGAGAAGAACACCACCATCCGGATCACCTACGGCAAGGTCGTGAACCTCGAGGCCGCCAAGATCGAGTCGGGCGCCGGCTCGGGTGCGGCACTCGGGGCGCTCGTGGGTGCGGCCACCACCGACAAGAAGGCGTCGGGCGGCCAGAAGCTCGGCAACGCCGCCATCGGCGCGGGCGTGGGCGCGGGCCTCGTGCACCTGCTCGAGGGCTCGCACAAGGCGGTCGCGATCACCGTCATGCGCAAGGACGGCACCGCGCTCAAGGTGATCCAGTCCAAGGCGGACGGCCTCGCGATCGGCGATTGCGTCGCGGTCGAGGAGGGCGTCAAATCCAGCATCGCGCGCGTCTCGCGCACGTTCTGCGGCGAGGTGGATCCGCCGGTGACGCCGGCGGCCGACAGCAGCAAGGTCGCGGCGGTGCGCGATTCGGCCGGGGTCGATTCGACCAAGGCGGCGCCGACGCCGTGCGACCTGGCCAAGCAGCTGCTGCTCGCCGCCAAGACCAAGGAGGAGGTCGAACTCGCGCTCGCCAAGGTGAAGGCGCTCTGCGAGTGACGCACCTTCGGCGCCGCCAGGAAGTCACCGTTTAAACGGGCCCCCTGAGCGCGCAGGACACAAGACGACGCTGCGGCGCCCCGATCGTGCGCCGCCGCTTCGTCGTTCCGGTGCGTGCGCGCCCTCGCTAGAGCAGCGTCCCCCGCAGCATGAGGCTCGCGATCGAGAAGTAGATCACGATGCCGGTCACGTCCACGAGCGTGGCGACGAACGGTGCCGAGGCGCTGGCGGGATCGAGCCCGCCGCGCTTGAGCAGGAACGGCAGCATCGAGCCCGCGAGCGTGCCGAACGTGACCACGCCCATGACGCTGAACGCCACCGTGATCGCCAGCTGCACCGTGTGCGGCGCGTAGGCGTGGAACAGCGACTCCCACAGGAACACGCGCCCCAGGCCGATGAGTCCCAGAATGCCGCCGATGGACAGGCCCTGGATGATCTCGCGGCGCACGACGCGCCACCAATCGCCCAGCGTGACTTCGCCCAGCGCCATGGCGCGGATGACCAGCGTGCTCGCCTGCGAACCCGAGTTGCCGCCGCTCGAGATGATGAGCGGGATGAACACGCTCAGCACGACCGCCTTGGCGATCTCGTTCTCGAACCGCGCCATGGCCGTCGCGGTGAGCAGCTCGCCCACGAACAGCACCGCCAGCCACACGACGCGCTTGCGCAGCATGTCGGTGAACCCGACCTCCAGATACGGCGCATCGAGGGCCTCGGTACCGCCGATCTTCTGGATGTCCTCGGTGGCCTCTTCCTGGATGACGTCGACGATGTCGTCCACGGTCACGATGCCCTGCATGCGGCCGTCGTCGTCCACGACCGGCACGGCCTGCAGGTCGTGCTCGGCGAACAGCCGGCCGAGCTCCTCCTGATCCATGTCGGCGCGCGCCGTGATCATGTCGGTGTTCATCACGTCGCGCACGGTGCGGCCACTGGCGGCGGCGAACAGTTCGCGCAACGAGACCACGCCCACCAACCGGCGATCGGCGTCGTTCACGTACACGTAGTAGACGTTCTCGAGATGCTCGCGCGCCTGACGCCGCAGATAGCTGATCGCCTCGTCCACGCTCACGTCGGCCCGCACCTGCGCGTAGCGCGGGTTCATGAGGCCGCCGGCGTCGTCCTCGGCGTACGCGAGCAGCGCCATCACCTCGCGCCGCGTCTGCTCGTCGAGCAGCGCCAGCAGCGCCTCGCGCTCGTCCTCGTCGGACTCCTGCACGAGGTCGGCCGCGTCGTCGGGCGGCAGCAGCCGCATCCAGGACCGCCGCTGCTCGCCGGGCATGGCGAACATGAGCTCGTACTGGTCGCGCGCCGATAGATCGAGGAAGAAGTCCTCGGCTTCGGGGCGCGGCAGATCCAGAAAAGCCTCGAGCCGCTCGTCGGTCTCGAGCAGGCGCCACGTCTCGCGCAGGTCGTCCGAGACGAGTCCGGACTCGCTCTCGGCTTCGCGGCGGATGCTGGTCATGGCGCGCTCCGTGACGGGGAGGGTCTCGCGACGGGGGGACGAGTCTGCCGCCGCAACCTACCTGCCGAGCGCGCGAGCGTCCAGCCCCGCGGCCGCATTCGGCGCGGGCGCGGGCGGGGGTGCGGTGGTGATGAGCACGACCGCCGCCAGCACCACCGCGGCCGCCGCGAGCGTGCGCGGACCCAGCACCTCGCCGCCGAACGCCCAACCCAGCACCATCGCGACGATCGGGTTCACGAACGCGTAGGTCGCCACGATCGCGGGTCGAACGCGGCGCAGCAGATACAGGTACGAACCGAACCCGAGCACCGAACCGAACACGACGAGCCACCCGAGGCCCGCCCACGCGGTCCACGGCACCGCGGCGGGCTGCCAGTGCGCCACGTCGCCCACGCCCCACGCCACCAGCAACTGCAGCGTGCCGGCCGCCGTGAGACCCACCGCCGTGGACATGACGCCCGACGACGGCATCGCCACGCGGCGCGAGAACAGCGAGCCCCACGCCCAACTGAGCGAACCCGCCACGGGCACCAGGATCCACACCGGATGCCGTCCGAACTCCCGCGTGCCGTTGGGGCTCATGAGTCCCGGCGCCACGAGCCACGCGATGCCCGCGAAGCCCAACAGCAACCCGAACGCGGCGCGCGGCCCCGGCGGCGTGGCGCGCGAGCCGAACGAACCCAGCAGCGCCATCCACAACGGGATCGTGCCCACGAGCAGCGCGACGAGCCCCGAATGCACGTGCGCCACGCCGAACGTGACCGACAGGTTGCCCAACCCCGGCAGCAGCACGCCCACGAGCGCCGCGTTGCGCCACTCGACGCCGCGCGGGGTGAGCGCGTCGGTCGCGAAGCCGTACAACCCCAGCAGCAGCCCGCCCGACAGCAATCTCAGGCTGCACATGAGCACGGGTGGGATCGTGTGGATCACGTGCCGGATCGTGAGGAACGTGCTGCCCCACACGAGCCAGATGCACGCGAACGACGACACGATGAGCAGGCGCCGATGGGCGCGGGCACGATCAAGCACGCGCGGGATCGCTCACGGGGCGAGGGACTACTCGTCCATCTCCTTGATGACCACGCTGTCCACGCCGTCGATCTCCTGGAGCTTCACGCCGATGACCTCCTTCTTCGACGTGGGCACGTTCTTGCCCACGTAGTCGGCGCGGATCGGCAGTTCGCGGTGCCCGCGATCGATGACGACCGCCAGTTGGATCGTGCGCGGCCGACCGAAGTCGATGAGCGCGTCCATGGCGGCACGCACGGTGCGGCCCGTGTACAACACGTCGTCGATCAGGATCGCGACCTTGCCGTTGATGTCCACGGGGATCTCGGTCGAGCCGACCACCGGGTGATTGGCGACCATGGACAGATCGTCGCGATAGAGCGTGATGTCGAGGCTGCCCTCGATGGGCGCGCGGCCCTCGAACTCCTTGATCTTCTCGGCGATGCGCGTCGCCAGCGGCACGCCGCGGCGCCGGATGCCCACGAGCACGATGTCGTCCACCCCCTTGTTGCGCTCCACGATCTCGTGGGCGATGCGGGTGACGATGCGGCGGAGGCCGTCGGCATCGACGATCTCGGCCTTCTCGCGAAGCGACATGGGCTCCTCCTCGGGGGCTCGTGACGGGGTGGGCGTGGTCGGCGGGCACCATAGCCGCCCCCCCGCGGGACCGGCAAGGTGCCCCCGCCCCCCGGAAGGCCCGTTCCCGGGGCCCGCACGGGTTCACCCCCACCGAACTCGTCCGGCGGTCCCGGCCCAAGTGTCGATTCCCGAGCGTATTGGCACCCGAGAATCGCGTTTCGGGGTGGAGTCCACCCGCCGGGAACGGTCACAATGGACGACCGGAGGCCAAACCCCCTTTGCGCCGCGTCCTGCTCGTCCTCCCACTCCTCGCGCTGCTCATCGCCATGCCCGCCCGGGCCATGGCGCAGATCGCCATGCCGCAGGGCAGCGCTCTCTCGCCGTTCCCGGTGTCGCAGAGCCCGCTCAACTGTTTCGCGTTCGGCGACCTCGCGGGTGGCACGTGGGGCGTGTTCCAGGGCGCCTCGCCCAACACGGGGCTGTGGGCCAACCACGTCAACGCCGACGGCTCGTACGCGCAGCGCTTCAACGCCGCCGCGCGCCCACTGGCGTACGCCAACACCTCGGTGAACAACGTCAGCGCCGCCCCCGACGGCATCGGCGGCCTGGTCGTGTGCTGGTTCGGCCAGAGCCCGCGCAACCCCGCCTCGCCGTTCATCGCGCTGCGCTACCTGCACATCAGTTACGAGGGCACCATCGACACGCCGGACACGGGCGTGGTCGTCTCGACGATCGCGACCGCCGCCTCGTGCACGGGCGACGGCGCCGGTGGCGCGTACGTCGTGTGGGAGGAACTGCGCAGCACGTCGAACCCCGACATCTGCGCGCAGCGCTACAACGCGCAGGGCGTGCCGCAGTGGACGCCGGTGAACTCGGTGACGGGCCGCAACGTGTGCCCGGTCGTGGGCCTGCAGCGCCTGCGCGCGGTGCAGGAGGACGGCACCGGCGGTGCCTACGTGCTGTGGGCCGACAGCCGCACCACGGGCACCGTGCCGCTGTACGCCGGACACCTCGTCGCCAACGGTGTCGCGGGCGCCCCGTGGCCCAGCACGGGCCTGCGCGTCACGCCCGTGTCCGCCAACGTGCGCTACGTGGGCTCGGGTCGCTCGAGCGTGAACGGCCTGTACGTGGCGTGGCGCGACGTGACGAGCAGCGCGCTGTGCATGGGGCAGCACGTGCTCGACAACGCGACGCTCGCATGGGCCGCCACGGGACCGCTGCTCGCGCTCGCGGCGCCGTCGCGCGCCGACTTCGTCGCGGGACCGGGCAACGACGTGTACCTCACGTGGGGCGGGGCCGACGTGCGCAGCATGCGCATCGACGCGAACGGCGCGCGCCTGTGGCCCGAGAGCGCGGGGCGCATCATCGCCTCGCCCGCCGGTGGCGCGGTGAACACGCGCGTGGCGAGCGACGGCCATCCGGGGCAGCGGATCATGTGGTCGTTCGACAACGCCGGGCAGACCGACCTCGCGATCATCACGGTGGACAGCACCGCCGCACCGACGGCGGGCCAGGTCGCGGGCGGCACGGTGGTCGAGAGCGACCTGGTGAACGAGGACGCGATCGGCTGGGGTTCGGCCACCGCCAACGACCCCTTGATCGTCTGGCTCGAGGCCGGCGTGCTGCGCGTGCGGCAACTGATCGAGAACACCACCGACGTGGCGCCGCCGCGCACGATCAGCCCGGGGCTCGCGCTCGCCGCACCGTTCCCCAACCCGCTTCGCGGCGGGCGGTTCACGTTGTCGTTCCGGGCGAACGCGGGTGCCGCCCGCGCCGAGGTGTTCGACGTGCGCGGACGACGCGTGCTCGATCATGCGTTCGCCTCGACCGGCGGCGCGCAGCGGCTCGTGCTGACGAGCGGCCCCGAGTGGGCCCCCGGCCTCTACACGGTGCGACTGAGCGTCGCGGGCGCGAGTGCGACCCAGCGACTCGTGCGCCTCGAGTAGAGCCCGGCGGGAACGACGGGCACCGCACGGATCGCGGTGCCCGCGCCGGGTGTCCTGACGCCTCGCGCGTTCCCCTCCCGACACGACGAAGCCCCCGACGCCGCAGCGCGTCGGGGGCTTCGCACGTCACGTCGTTCGCGTCAGGCCTTGTCGCCCTCGACCACCGCCTTGGACAGGTCCCAACCGCGCAGGAACAGCTCGCGCACGTCGGCCAGCAGCTTGAGGCGGTTCTGCCGCACCGCGACGTCGTCGACGTTGACCATGACCTTGTCGAAGAAGCCGTGGATCGCCTCGCCCATCGCCAGCAGCTCGGGCAGGATCGCGGTGTAGTCGCCCTTCTCCCACAGCTCGGACGTGCGCACGCGCGCGCGTTCGGTCGCGGCGAGCAGCGCCTGCTCGTGCGCGTCCACGAGCCGCGCCGTGTCGAGCGACGCGGGCAGCGGATCGGTGGCGGCCTTGAGGATGTTGGCGACGCGCTTGAACAGGATCACGAGCGGCGCGAACCGCGGGTCGCCGCGGAACGCCTCGAGCGCACGCGCACGCGCCAACGCGTCGGCCGCGTCGCACCAGCCCGGCCGCGTGGCGTTGCCCATGACGATGCGCGCCTCGAGCGCCGCCTCGCGCACGTCGTACGCGAGCCCTCGCTCGTCGAGCGCCGTGTCCACGCGCGTGCGCAGGAACTCGCCCAGCTTCTTGATGATCTCGGCCTGCGGCAGCTCGGGATCGTTGGCGAAGAACGTGCGCGTCATCTCCATGGCGGCCGCACGCAGGTCCAGCGACCACGCGCGCTCGATCAGGATGCGGATCGCGCCGTTCGCGGCACGCCGCACGCCGTACGGATCCTCGGAGCCGCTCGGCGACTTGCCGGCCACGAACGCACCGGTCACGTGGTCGAGCTTGTCCGCCAGCGACAGCAACGCACCGGCCGCGCTCGCGGGCACGACGTCGCCCGCGCCGCGCGGCGAGTAGTGCTCGGCGATGGCCTGCGCGACCGCGTCGGGCTCGCCCGCGCGGCGCGCGTAGTGCCCGCCCATGATGCCCTCGAGGCTCGCGTACTCCTTGCCGCTGCCGATCATCTCGCCCAGCAGATCGGTCTTGCACAGGAGCGCGGCGCGCGTCGCGGCCGCCGCCGCCGAAGCGTCCACGCGCGGCGCGAGCCACGCGGTGAGCTCCTCGAGCCGCGTCGCCTTCTCGCGCAGGCTGCCCAGGCCCTCCATCCAGACCACGCCCGAGAGCTTCTCGACGAGGTCGGCGGGCTTGTGCTTGAGGTCGGTGTCCCAGTAGAAGCGCGCATCGTCGAGGCGCGCCACGAGCACGTCCTCGTTGCCCTTGCGCACCGTGCCCACGCCGGCGTCGTCGCCGTTGCGCACGGTGATGAAGTGCCCGAGCAGCGTGCCGTCGGCCGACTCGACCGCGAAGAAGCGCTGGTGCTCGCGCAGCGCGGTCACGATGACCTCGCGCGGCAGATCCAGATAGCGCGCGTGGAACGAGCCCGTGATCGCGGTGGGCCACTCGATGAGGTAGTTGACGATGTCGGTGAGCTCGTCGTCGGCGACCACGCGACCGCCCACAGCGGCTGCAGCCGCCGCGATCTGCGCGGCGACGGCGGCGCGACGCTCGGCGGGATCGACGATCACCTTGGCCTTGCGCAGCGCCTCGAGGTACTCGCCCGGCTGCGCCACCGACACGGTGCCGGGGTGCAGGAAGCGATGCCCGAACGTGGTGCGACCGGCCGCGAGCCCGAACGCCTGCACCGGCACCACGTCGGGGCCCAGCAGCGCGACGAGCCAGCGCACGGGACGTCCGAAGCGATAGTCGCCCGCGTCCCAGCGCATGGTCTTGGGGAACTGCAGCTTGAGCGCGACGCCCGCGAGCACGGCCGGCAGCACCTCGAGCGCGGGCTTGCCCTTGTGCTCGACGGTGACCGCCACGTACTCGCCCTTGGGCGTGTCCACGCGCCGCACGGTGGCGACGTCCACGCCCTTGCCGGCGCAGAAGCCGACGAGCGCCTTGGTGGGCTTGCCGTCGGCGTCGAACGCCACCTTGGCGGCGGGGCCCATGGCCTCTTCGGCGAAGTCGGCCTGGCGCTCGTCCACGTCGCGCACGAGCACCGTGAGACGGCGCGGCGTGCCGTAGGTGACGAGCGCACCGGCGTTGAGGCGCAGCGCCGCGAGTCCGTCGCGCACCCCGCGCTCGAGCTGCTCGAGCGCCGGCGGCACGTAACCGGCCGGCAGCTCCTCGACCCCGATCTCGAACAACAGGTCGCGGCTCATCGCGCGGCCTCCTTCTGCGAACGAGCGGCCGCCTTGGCCGCCGCCTCGTCACGGATCGCGAGCCAGTGGGCGCGCGTCGCGTCGTCCTTGATGAGCGGATAGCCCAGCTCACCGCGCAGGTCCGCGTAGGCCTGCGCCGCCTTGCGCGCGATCTTGCGCACGCGTCCGATGTAGCCCACGCGCTCGCTCACCGAGATGGCACCGCGCGCATCGAGCAGATTGAACATGTGCGAGCACTTGATCACGGCGTCGTAGCCCGGGTTCACGAGCTTGAGGTCGAGCAGTCGCACCGCTTCGGCCTCGTGGATCTTGAACATCTCGAACAGCTCGGCGACCGGCGCCTGCTCGAAGTTGTAGTGCGACCACTCCCACTCGTTGCGCACCCACAGGTCGCCCCACGTGACGCCGGGCGCCCACGCCAGGTCCTGCACGCGGTCGGTGCCCTGCAGCATCATGCCGATGCGATCGAGGCCGTAGGTGAGCTCGGCCGACACGACCGGCAGTTCGAGGCCGCCGCACTGCTGGAAGTAGGTGAACTGCGAGATCTCGGTGCCGTCGCACCACACCTGCCAACCCAGACCGGCCGCACCCAGCGTGGGGCTCTCCCAGTCGTCCTCGACGAGGCGCAGGTCGTGCGTGTGCGGGTCCAGGCCCATCGCCGCGAGCGACTGGAAGTAGGCGTCCACGACGTCGCTCGGCGCGGGCTTGAGCAGCACCTGGTACTGGAAGAACTGCTGGAAGCGATTGGGGTTCTCGCCGTAGCGACCGTCCTTGGGACGGCGCGAGGGCTCGACGTACGCCACGCGCCACGGCTCGGGGCCCAGCGACCGCAGGAACGTGGCCGGATTGAACGTGCCGGCGCCGACCTCGGAGGGGTACGGCTGCTGGATCACGCAACCACGCTCGGCCCAGAAGGTCTCGAGCGCGAGGATCATCTGCTGCAGCGAACGCGGGGCGGTCGCGGACATGGCGGCACGGCTCCTGGACGCGGGTGCACGAAGGGTACGGAATGACGCGCGAGTGTACGCGGCGCACCGCGGGGCGCGCCAGTCGCGACGATGCGGCTCAGCCCTGCGGCGGCGCGGGCGGCTCGCCGATGGCTTCGGCCGCGTCGGACGCGGGCTCGGGGCTCGCGGGACCCGGCACCGCGGCGGGCGGTTGGGGCCCGCCCGCGGCGGCCTCGTCGGCGGGCGGCACGTACGGCAGCGGTGGCTTGGCGACCGGCGTGCGCTCGTCCGCGCCCAGGCCGCGCAGCACCTCGAGCGATCGCAGTCCCTTGAAGCGCTGGAAGTGCGTGCGGAAGAACTGGTCGGTGAGCCGGAACAGCTCGCGCGCGCTCGGCAGTTCGACGTACTCGCCGGCCTCGAGGATCGGCCGCGTCATGAGCAGCGTGAACGAGCCCAGCGCCTCGGGCGTCAGGAACACGACGCCGCCCTCGCGCGCCGCGCACGCATCGCACAGCAGGCCGCCGCGCGCGGGCGAGAACGCGCGCCGCTGCGACACGGGGCGACCGTCCACCGCGCACTGGTCGAGTCGCGGCCGATAGCCCATCTCGCTCGCCAACTGCAGCTGGAACGCCAGCGTGACCGCGGGCAGCGTCGCGACCGGCGCGCGCGCGCACCCGTCGAGCGCCTGCACGAGCAGCGCGAACAGTCGCGGATGCGGCTCCTCGCCCCACACCAGACGGTCCACGATCTCGAGCGCCGCCTGCGCGTGCGCCAGGCGCTTGAGGTCGGTCAGGCGCGAGCCCAGCGCATCGAGCACCTCGGCCTTGGACAACAGGTGCAGGTCGCGATCGGGCTTGAGATAGAACACGAACCGCGACCGCGACAGCGGTTCGAGCGAGTACCCGAAGCGGTTGGGCGGCTTGCGCGCGCCCTTGGCCACGAACTTGCGCAGGCCGTGCTCGCGCGTGTACGCGGTCACGATGCGACTGGTGTCACCGAGCGCATGGGTCTTGAGGACGACGCCCTCGTCGGTGACGATGGCCACGTGCGACTCAGACCGTCTGCGAGGACGCGGGCGGCTCCATGCCGGGCTGCACGACGCCACCCGAGACGATCACCTTGAGACCGTCCTCGACCGCCCAGTCGAGCTCGATGAGGTCGCGCTTGGGCGCGTAGTGCACGAACCCCGACGCGGGATTGGGCGTGTGCGGCACGAACACGCACGAGACGTCGTCGCCCAGCTTGGCCTTGAGCGCGGGCGAGACGTGCCCGGTCACGAACCCGACGCGCCACAGGCCCGGATGCGGCCACTGCACCAGCACGACCTTGCGGAACGTCTCCTCCTTCTGATCGTTGAGGAGCGCCTCGCCCAGCGACTTGGTCGAGCCGTACACGATGCCGACGCCGGGGATGCGCGTGAGCAGGCGATCCCAGACGCGCGCGAGCGGGCCCTGCCCGACGCGCGTGGCGATCGCGCCCACGACGAGCAGGATCACGAGCGTGGCGAGCAGCCCCAGACCCGGGATGCGGTGGTAGTCCACGAGCTCGAACCGCAGGTAGCGCCCCAGCAGGTTGTCCACCCAGTCGAGCAGGCGGAACAGCACCACGATGGTGATGGCCGAGGGTGCGAGCACGAGCAGCCCGGTGAGCAGCCAGGTGCGCAGGCGACTACCGAACGTGCGGCGGGGCGAGGCGTTCGAGGAGGGCGTCACGCGTGTGACTCTAGCGTGCGCGCCGCGCGGCGTCACGCGTGCGCCGCGGCGTGGCGCGGGTCGACTTCCGGCGAACCGGCGCCTTGGGCTTCGCGGTGGTGGACGACCGTCGCACGCGCGCACGCGGCGCGGGCGCCGTGGCCTTGAGCACCGCGTCGAACGCGCGCCGCGCCGCCCCCGCGCCCTTGAGCGCCGCGTCCTCGCGCGCGCGCATGCGGGCGCGCTCGCCCACCTTCATGTGGTCGTGCCCGCACAGGTGCAGCGCCCCGTGAATGGCGAGCCGCGCCAGTTCCGCGCCGGGCGTGACGCGGTAGCGCGCCGCCTGCACGAACACGCGATCCACCGAGATGAGCAGATCGCCGCGCAGCGGCCGCGTGTCGGCGTCGGGCTCGAGTTCGTCGTAGGCGAAGCTGATGACGTCGGTGGCGTAGTCGTGCCCGCGCCACTCGGCGTTGATGCGATGCAGCAGGTCGTCGTCGGCGAGCACGACCGCGATCTCGGCCACGCGACGGCCCTCGCCCTTGACGACGGCGGCGACGAGCGCGCGCAACGGTGCGGCCAGACGGGCGAACCCGCGCGGGGTGGTGACGGTGATCGGCATGGCGCGATTGTCGCAGGGGCGTGCCATGGCGGCAACGCGGCCGCGCGCTTCGGGCTTGCCGCTCGTGCGCGCGGGGTGCACCATGCCGCGACCACGGGTCGCGACGGATGCGCGCCCGGCGGGTGGCGCCCCCGCGTCGCCCAGCCTCACACATGGAGGTGTGACCGATGAGCACCGCCCCCGCACGCCGCGGCAGTCTGTGGGCGTGGATCCCGTCGCTGTATCTGGCCGAGGGTCTGCCCTACGTCGTCGTCATGAGCGTCGCCGGCGTCATGTACAAGAACTTCGGCATGTCGAACACGGACATGGCCCTGTACACGAGCTGGCTGTACCTGCCGTGGATGATCAAGCCGCTGTGGTCGCCGCTCGTGGACCTGCTCGGCACGCGCCGCCTGTGGATCTGGACCATGCAGCTCGTGGTCGGCGCGGGGCTGGCCGGTCTGGCGCTCACCGCACCGCTGCCGAACTACGTGCAGTGGACGCTGGCGATGTTCTGGCTCATCGCGTTCAGCTCGGCGACGCACGACATCGCCGCCGACGGCCTGTACATGCTCGCGACGAACGAGTCCGAGCAGGCCGCGTTCGTGGGCGTGCGCACGATGTTCTACCGCATCGCCACGATCGCCGGACAGGGTCTCATCGTGATGCTGGCGGGCCGACTCACCGAGCGGACGGGCGACGTGCATCACGCGTGGGCGATCGCCATGGCGGTGCTGGCCGGCCTGTTCGTGGTGTTCGGCCTGTGGCACGCGTTCGCGCTGCCGCGCCCCGCGAGCGACCGGCGCGGCGACGTGCGTCAGGCGGGCGCGTTCCTCACCGAGTTCGCCGCCACGTTCGGCTCGTTCTTCGCCAAGCCGGGCATCTTCACGACCGTGCTGTTCCTGCTCGTGTACCGCCTGGGCGAGGCGCAGCTGGTCAAGATGGTCTCGCCGTTCCTGCTGGACCCGCGCGAGCAGGGCGGCCTGGCGCTCACCACCGCCGAGGTCGGGCTCGTGTACGGCACGGTGGGCATCATCGCGCTCACGCTGGGCGGCATCGTGGGCGGGCTCGCCATCGCGCAGGGCGGGCTCAAGCGCTGGCTGTGGCCCATGATGTTCGCGATCCACATCCCCGACGCGGCGTTCCTGTACCTGGCGTACGCGCAGCCCACGAACCTGTGGGTGACGCAGGCGTGCATCGCGCTGGAGCAGTTCGGGTACGGCTTCGGGCTGACCGCGTACCTCATGTACCTCATGCAGGTCGCGCGCGGGCCGCACCAGACGGCGCACTACGCGATCGGCACCGGCTTCATGGCGATGGGCATGATGTTCCCGGGCATGTGGAGCGGCTGGCTGCAGGACCACGTGGGCTACAAGCACTTCTTCCTCATCGTGATCCTGGCCACGATCCCCTGCTTCCTCGTGGCGACGCGACTGCGGATCGAGGACGCGCCGAGCCCGAACGCGAAAGCCTCCTGAGTCCCACACGCCACGCCACGCACGAACGCCCGGTGCCGCAACGGCACCGGGCGTTCGTGTGTACGGACTCGGGCTGGAGCGGCGTCAGCCGTCGCGGCGGGCGTCGGCCTTGCCGTCGCGTTTGGCGAACGTCGGGTACGGCGCGCGCACGTGGAAGATGGCCGTGAGCACCGGGATGAACGCCTCGCGGATGCGCGCCAGCTCCTGGATGGTGATGTTGGCCTCGTCCAGCTGCCCGTCGCGCACGCGCTCCTCGATGATGCGCTGCACGAGCCCGCGGATGCGGCTCGGCGTGGGCTCCGCGAGCGCGCGCGAGGCGCCCTCGACACCGTCGGCGAGCATGAGGATCGCGGTCTCCTTGGACCGCGGCTTGGGCCCCGGATAGCTGTAGTCCTCGCGGCGCACGCTGGCGTCGGTCTCGAGCGCCTTGTGATAGAAGAAGCCCATCACCATGGTGCCGTGATGCTCGGGGATCGCGTTCTGGACGGCGCGCGGCAGCCGCTCGCGTCGCGCGATCTCGAGGCCCTCGTTGACGTGCGACTTCACGACCAGCGCGCTCATGGACGCGGTGAGCTTGTCGTGGCGCGAGCGCGACGACGCGGGCTCGTTCTCGGCGTAGTACTCGGGCTTGGCCAACTTGCCGATGTCGTGGTGGTACGCCTGCACGCGCGCGAGCAGCGAGTTGGCGCCGATCGCCTCGGCGGCCGCTTCGGCGAGCGAGCCCACGACCATGCTGTGGTGGTACGTGCCCGGCGCCTCGAGCTGCATGCGGCGAAGGAGCGGCCGGTTGAGGTCCGACAGCTCGAGCAGCGTGATGTCGCTGGTGAGGCGGAACACCTGCTCGACGAGCGGCAGCAGCGCGAACGCCACGACGGTGGCGAAGAGCGCCGACAGCAGCCCCCACATGCCGTCGCTGAGCATGCCCTGCAACGGCGTGCTGCGCGCGAGGTCCCACGCCAGGATGGCCGCCAGGTTGGCGACCGCGATCGCGAAGAACGCGCGCCCGAAGTGCCAGCGATGCCGCAGACGCTGCACGGAGTACACGGCCGTGACACCGCCCATCATGGCGACGGCCACGAACGGCGCGCGCAGCTCGGCGAGCGCCATGACGAGCACCGCCAGCATGAGCGTGAACACGAGCGCCGGGCGCTTCTCCATGAGCGACGCCACGACGAGCGGCGCCAGCGCCAACGGGACCGAGAACTCGGACAGCCCCGCGACGGGGACGATCGCGACGACGCTGGCGAGCACGACCAGCGTGAGCACGGCGAACATCGCGAGCATGCCGTTGTCGGCGAACACCCACGGCAGTTCCATGCGCAGATAGGTGGCGAACGCGGCGATGAACAGCAGCATGAGCAGCATGCGCGCGATCGGCGGATACAGGTACTCGCTCTGGGTGCGACGCGCGGCCTCGAGGTTGCGCAGCGAACGCATCTTGAGCACGACCTCGCGCGAGACGCGCTCGTTGGCGTCCACGATGAGCTCGTCCTTCTTGACCATGCCGACCATGTCGGGCACCGCCGACTTGGCGTTCGACCGCCGCCACTCGGTCTCGGCGCGGTCGTAGGTCACCGTGGGCACCACGAACGCGGCCGCGAGCGCATCGAGCAGCGCCACGCCGCGCGCATCGGTGCCGAACGCGGTGCGACCGCGCCGCGACATCTGGTCGAGCGCGTCGCCGCGATCGAGGAACTGCGTCGCGGGCACGCTCGCCTCGAGCTCGCCCTCGCGCACGGTCACGTTGCGGTAGCCCAGCAGCAGCCCGCCGCGCTTCTCGGACACGATGCCGGCCGCCAGCGCGGCCGGCAGCCAACCATCGAGCTCGGTGAGCGCGCGGCGCACGCGGCCGGACGAACCCAGGGCTTCGGCCGCGTCGTTGTCGAGCGAGACGCCGAGCAGCTTGATCTTGTCGGCGCGCTCGTGCGGCGACACGGACGGATCGGACACGATCGCGAGCGCGCGCTCCTGGAACGCCGACCAGCGTTCCAGCGCCTCGGTGTGCGCGCGCTGATCCACCACGAACACGGGCGGCACGGCGAGCGCGGCCTCCTCCTGCTCGCGGCGCAGCGTGACCTCGTCCTTCAGGATGCGGAAGTCGGTGGGCGCGACGACGCGCTCGCGCGCGATCTCGCCCTCGTGGTAGCGCAGGCGATCGAACGCGCCCTGCCCCACGGGCAGGAACGCGGCCACCGCGAGCAGCACCACGACGATGCCGACGCGCGCGGCGTAGTAGCCCCAGCGCACGGTGCGCACACGGTCCGGCAGCGCCGGTACGGCGACCGGCAGGTCGTCACTGCTCATGCGTCACCCTTGCCCGCATCGGCGCCGGGCTTGAGCTCGTTCTGCTCGTCGGGCAGCAACGGCGCCGCGAGCCGCTGCGCCTCGGCACGCGCCTCGGATTCGAGCGTGCGCGCGAGCGGGTCCAGCGTGGGGCCCACGCCGTCGTCGATCTTGTGCTCCACGCGCGCATGGTACACGTCGAACGCGTGGATGATCTCCTTGACGAGGCGGTGCCGCACCACGTCCTCGGGATGGAAGTACACGAACTTGATCTCGGGCACGTGCCCCAGGATGGACTGGATGCGCACGAGGCCCGACTGCTCGGGCGTGCGCAGGTCGATCTGCGTGAGGTCGCCGGTGATGACCGCGCGCGAGTTGAGGCCCAGTCGCGTGAGGAACATCTTCATCTGGCGCACGGTCGTGTTCTGCGCCTCGTCCAGGATGACGAACGCGTTCGACAGCGTGCGGCCGCGCATGAACGCGAGCGGCGCGATCTCGATGACGCCCATCTCGAGGAAGCGGCGCATCTTGTCGTAGCTCATGAGGTCCGCGAGCGCGTCGTACATGGGGCGCAGATACGGATCGACCTTCTCCTGCATGTCGCCCGGCAGGAAGCCCAGCGATTCGCCGGCCTCGACCGCGGGCCGCACGAGGATGATGCGATCGACGCGCTTGGCGCGCAGCGCCGCGACGGCGGCGGCGACCGCCAGATAGGTCTTGCCCGTACCGGCGGGCCCGATGCCGAACACGACCTCGTTCTGCTCGAGCGCCTTGAGGTACAGGGCCTGCGTGGGCGTGCGCGGGCGCACGGCCTTGCGATCGAACGTGTAGCCCGGCGCGCCGTCGTACGCTTCGGCGAGGCGACCGCGAACAGCGCCGTCGACCGGTGCGCCCACGGCCGCGTCACGTCGCACCTGCCCCAGCGCGGTGGCCACGTCGGCGTCCTCGATGACCCGGCCGCGCTCGACGAGCTCGACCAGTTCCTCGAGCACGCGCACCGCCGGCTTCACCTCGTGCTCCTCGCCGGCCACGCTCAGCGTGCCGTCGCGCAGGGTGATGCGCACGGGGATCTCGCGCTCGATCTGGCGCACGTTGGCGTCGTTCTGGCCGAGCAGCGAGATGGGGTCGAGGTGCTGGATGGGGAACTTGCGGACGATCAAAGGAGGGCCTTCTTCCTGGAGAGGGCGACAGAAAGCACGGAACTCCCGACCGGGGTCGCCTGACGGCAGGCGCGGTCAAGAGTTCGCTGGGGATCGGCTGTCACAGCAGAGGATGGTCGCAACCCGTGGCTTCCTGGTGGTCCGGCGGCGGGCCCGGCGGTCGGCCGGACTCGGGTCGGCGCGGTGCCCTGCGCCCGCGGGGACCGTAACAAGCCCCCCCGGGAGGGTCAACGCCCGGCACCCCCGGCCATAGCCCGGTCATCGGCCCGGAACGGCCCCGGGTTGAGCCGCACATCTGTTTGCCGGATAACGCGTTAGGCTGCCACTACCCCTCGAGCTCGAACCCTTCATTCGGAGTGGGCGCTGGAGACCACGAGAGGCGCTGCATGAACCCACCTGAAAGACTTCCGATCCTGACGCCCACCGCACTACCCCGATCCCCGGTGATCCTCGAGGCACGCGTGGTATTCACCCCATTCCAAGGGAATCCAGTCGGTTCGGTCCACACCCCGCTGGGTCATCCGCCCTCGACCGACCGGGAAGGCACTGGCCACCTTCATCCAGACACCACGAGAACGGGCGATTCTCCGGACCTCGATCGCGACCTCGGCGAAGTCCTGATCCTGAGTGAAGAGGATGGCGACATCGAACGCGTCCTCCCTGGCCAGTCGGACGACGTCAAGGGCCATGCGCACGTCGACCCCTTTCTCCTGCCCCACCCTCGATGCGATCCAGTCCCCATGTCCTGACCTTACCCAGTGGGTTCGATAGGCGAGCGGCCTCTGGAAGGTGACAACGCCCGAGCGGCGCATCCGCACGAGCTTCTCGACCCAGAATCGATGCCAATACGGGGCCTGCTCGGAATCAGGGATGCCGGTATAGAAATACGTCCCCGCGCGCAACCAGCTCTTGCGACGACAGACCGAATCAGCCAGCCGCACCGGGTCATAGTCAGGCACCCTGCGGCCGAACGCGAGCTTTGCCATGTGAAAGAGGTTCTGGCCATCCACGAAGGCGACCGCTCGCTTCACACTCGGCTCAATGACCATCCCCGGACCTTCACGGGGAGGAAAAGAATAACCCCGCCCGAGGCCCGAAGGCTGGTCAGACGGGGAGCACATGAGTACCTGAACAGAATGCTAGGCGCGCGACCCACGCAGAGGCAAGTCAAGATTCGGTGATACGGCGATGCCTACCCCTCGAGCTCGACCATCGGGGTGCCGGCCTGGACCATCTGGCCGACGGGG
>CAZZLY010000020.1:0-12197 GCA_964655175.1 uncultured bacterium | reverse complement strand
CTACCCCTCGAGCTCGACCATCGGGGTGCCGGCCTGGACCATCTGGCCGACGGGGGCCGCGAGCGCCTTGACCCGGCCGTCGCGCGGGGCGCGGATGACGTGCTCCATCTTCATGGCCTCGATCGCCACGAGCGGCTGCCCCTTGGTGACCTCGTCGCCCACCGCCACCAGCACCTTGGTGACCACGCCGGGCATGGGGGCCTCGAGCCCGCCGCCGTGCGCGCCGCCCCTGCGGGCCCGCCCCCCCGCCTCGCGCTCGAGCACGAAGTCGAGCGTGCCCAGACGCACGAACCGGCGCGTGCCGACCGCGGTGACCTGCGCCAGCGTGACGCCGGTGTCGCCCACCAGTCGCAACTGCCCGTCGGCCTGCACCTCGGCGCGCACCTCGAACTCGGACTCGTCCACGCGCACCTTGTAATGGCCGGGCCCCAGCGGGGTGAGCTCGACCTCGCGCGTGCGATCACCGTCGCGCCACAGGGTCTTCATCACTCGAGCCCTCCCAGCCGCCAGCGGCCGAGCGTGCCGAACACGTCGGGGCGTGCGCCCGTCGTGGGCGCGACCCGCGCGGCGGCGGACGCGGCGGTCCCCGAGCCCACGAGCTCGCTGATGGCAGCGGCGGCCAACGCCAGTTCGGGCGCGGGCGCCTGCATGAGCCCCGCGAACGGCTCCAGGAACTCGCGCTCGATCCATTCGGTGTCGTACGCGCCCTTGCGCACCTCGGGCGAGCGCAGCAGCGCGCGCAGGAACGGCAGGTTGGTCACCACGCCGTGCACGTGCGTGTCGTCGAGCGCACCGAGCAGGCGCTCGATCGCGGCCTCGCGCGTGGGGCCGTGCGCGACGACCTTGGCCAGCATGGGATCGTAATGCACGTTCACCGTGTCGCCGGGGTCGAGCCCGTGATCCACGCGCACGAACGGCCCGCGCGGCCAGTGCACGCGCACCGCGGTGCCGGCCTGCGGCAGGAACCCGCGCGCCGCGTCCTCGGCGTACACGCGCACCTCGATCGCGTGCCCGTGGCGCGGCAGCGCGTGCTGCTCCCACGCCAACTGCCCGGTGGCGGCGACCTCGAGCTGCGCGCGCACCAGATCCACGCCGGTGATGAGCTCGGTGACCGGATGCTCGACCTGCAGGCGCGTGTTCATCTCGAGGAAGTACACCTGCCCCTCGCGCGTGAGCAGCATCTCGATGGTGCCCGCGCCGCGGTACTTGACCGCTTCGGCGAGCCGCACCGCGGCATGCGTGACCTGCGCGCGCAGATCGTTCGCGAGCGCCGTGCTGGGTGCCTCCTCGACGACCTTCTGGTGCCGACGCTGCAGCGTGCAGTCGCGGTCCCACAGGTGCACCGCGCGGCCGCGGCCGTCGCCCAACACCTGCACCTCGATGTGGCGCGCGCGCTCGATGAGCTTCTCGATGTACACGCTCGGGTCGCCGAACGCCGAGGCAGCGACGCGCTGCGCGCCCTCGACGCCCTCACGCAGTTCGGCCTCGTCGTGCGCGGTGCGCATGCCCTTGCCGCCCCCGCCCCACGCCGCCTTGATGATCACGGGATAGCCCATGGTGTTGGCGGCGCGCACGAGCGCGTCGACGTCGGCGCCCTCGGCCCCCGGCACGATGGGCACCCCGGCGCGCTCGGCGATGCGGCGCGCGGCGCGCTTGTCGCCCATGGACTCGATCTGCTCGGGCGTGGGCCCCACGAACACCAGCCCGGCCTCCTCGACGGCGCGCGCGAACGCGGCGTTCTCGGCGAGGAACCCGAACCCGGGATGCACCGCATCGGCGCCGGTGGCGCGCGCGGCCGCGAGGATCGCCGCGATGTTGAGGTAGCTGTCGCGCGCCTCGGCGGGCCCGATGCCCACCGCCTCGTCGCACACGCGCGTGTGGCGCGCGCCCCGGTCGGCCTCGGAATACACGGCCACCGAGCGCACGCCGAGCTCGTGCAACGTGCTGGCGATGCGGCAGGTGATCTCGCCGCGATTGGCGATGAGGACCTTGCGGAACATGGCGTGAGCCTCGCGCGTGGGGCACGGGAAGGGGCCGGACGGACGCGGCTACTCTACGACCTCGGGCGACGCGGGGAAAACGCCCCGTGGCGTGGGCTCGCGGCCCCTCATGGAATCGCACGCGCGCCCGATACTCACGGGGACGGGTCCGTCACGGTGGCGGGTCCGCGTCCGCGCTCGGCACCATGGCCGAACGCACTCCGAGGACTCCCGTGGAACGCCACGATCTCGTCGTCATCGGCAGCGGCCCCGGCGGCCAGCGTGCCGCGGTGCAGGCCGCCAAGCTCGGTCGCAAGGTCGCGATCGTCGAGCGCCGCCGCGAACTGGGCGGTGTGTGCATCAACACCGGCACCGTGCCCAGCAAGACGCTGCGCGAGGCCGTGCTGGATCTTTCGGGACGGCGCCAGCGCCGTCTGTACGGCGAGGCGTACGCGCCCAAGCAGCGCCCCGACATCCACGCGCTCATGCGGCGCACGCATCAGGTGATGCAGGCCGAGCGTGAGGTCGTGGATGCACAGCTCGCGCGCAACGGCGTGACCGTGCTCACGGGCACGGCGTGGTTCCTGGGGCCGCACGAGATCGCGGTGACCGAGGCGAACGGCGTGACGCGCACGCTCACGGCCGATCACGCGGTGATCGCCACCGGCACCACGCCCGGGCTGCCCGACGGCATCCACGTGGACCATCAGGTGGTGCTCACGAGCGACGACCTGTTGCTCATGCCCGCGCTGCCCAAGGACCTGATGATCGTGGGCGGCGGCATCGTGGGGCTGGAGTACGGCTGCATGCTCGCCGCGCTCGGCGTGAAGGTGACGCTGGTGGACCAGCGCACGCAGCTGCTCGAGATGGTCGATCGCGAGCTCGTGGACGCGTTCTGCACGCAGGCCCGCGAGATGGGCCTGACGCTGCGCCTGGGCGAACAGGTCGCCAACATCGTCACCGGCGCGCACGGCCACGCGGTGGTCACCATGAAGAGCGGCAAGCGCGTCGTCGCCGAGACCGTGCTCGTCTCGGCGGGTCGGCGCGGCGCCACCGACGCGCTGGCGCTCGACAACGCCGGGATCGCGGTGGACGAGCGCGGCCGCATCCCGGTGGACGCGCACTACCGCACCGCGACGCCGCACGTGTACGCGGTCGGCGACGTGATCGGGTTCCCCGCGCTGGCGGCCACGAGCGCCGAACAGGGGCGGCTCGCCGCATGCCACATGTTCGGCGTCGAGGAGCCCGCCATGACGACCACGCTGCCGTTCGGGATCTACGCGATCCCCGAGATCGGCTGGGTGGGCGCCAACGAGGCCGAGCTCACCGCGAAGGGCGTGCCGTACGAGACCGGCGTCGCGCGCTACCGCGAGATCGCGCGCGGCCACATCCTGGGCGACCAGGACGGGCTGCTCAAACTCATCTTCCATCTCGACACGCTCGAGGTGCTGGGCGTCTGGTGCATGGGCACGCAGGCGACCGAGCTGGTGCACATCGGGCAGGCGGTCATGCAGCTGGGCGGCACGGTCGAGTACTTCGTGCGCAACGTGTTCAACTACCCCACGCTCGCCGAGTGCTACAAGGTCGCGGCCCTGAACGGCATGAACAAGCTGCGTGCGCTGCACGCGGAACTGGATCCGATCGACGACGAACTGCGCGACGCGGCCTGACGCGCGCGCACACGAGGTCGCGGGGCGCCGAATCGGAGCGGCGTCACGCGAACAGAAGGCCGGTGTCCGCGAGGACACCGGCCTTCGACTTGTTCGCGGGCTTCACGACGGCGCGGCGTACGCCGTGCGTCACGCCAGCCAGCGCGGCGGGCGCTTCTCGAAGAACGCGGCCAATCCGTCGCGCGCCTCGTCACCGCTGCGCACCCCGGCGAGCACCTGCGGCAGGCTGCAGCGGTACTCGTCCCACGCCGCGTCGTGCCAGCGCACGAACAGCTGCTTCACCTGCGCCTGCGCGTGCGGCCCGCCCTTGAGCAGTTCGCCCACGCGCTCGGCCACCTTGGCGTCCAGCTCGCCGGCGGGCACGACGTGGTTCACGAGCCCGACCGCGTACGCGCGCGCCGCATCGAATCGCTCGCCCGTGAGCATGAGCTCGCGCGCGGCGCGGTCCCCCAGGCGACGGATCACGTAGGGCGAGATGAGCCCCGGCAGGATGCCGAGCCGCACCTCGGTGAGCCCGAACTTGGCGTCGTCGCTCGCCACGACCAGATCGCACGCGCAGCAGAAGCCCACGCCACCGCCGTACACGCCGCCGTGCAAGCGACCCACGACGGGCTTGGGGAAGTCGGCGAGCGCCGCGAACACCGCGCCGAGCCGCGTGGCTTCGGCGAGGTTGTCGTCGTACGACGCGGCGGCCGACGCCTTCATGGCGCCGATGTCCGCGCCCGCGCAGAACGACGGGCCGCGTCCGCCCAGCACGAGCACCCGGCACGACGCGTCGTCGCGCAGCGTCGCGAGAGCGGCGACCAGTCCCTCGCCGAGTTCGGCCGACAGCGCGTTGTGCGCCTCGGGACGGTTGAACCACACGTGCGCGACCGCGCCGTCGCGTTCGATCTCGATGAGGGCCATGCGGGTCTCCGGGGACGGACCGATCGGCGGCAACCCCCGCGCGCCGAGTGACGCACGGGTGGGCCGACCGCCGGGCAGGATAGGCGGCCCGACGGACGCGCTCAACTCGCGGTGCCCGCGTGGGTTACCGGCGGCCCCGGGGCCCGTCCGCGACGGTCCGCGCCGGGGCTGCAACCCGGGCGAACGGGCCTGCGTATGATGGGGCGACCCTTCCCTGTCGCGTGGAGCCCCCGACCCTCCGACGCCGTCCCGAATCCTTCCGTTCCGGAGGCTGCCATGCCGCTCCTCATCGCCCTCGCTGTGCTGCTCGCCCTGCTCGCCGACCCCGCGCACGCCGCGCGACTGGTGACCGACCCGCACTTCTACAAGGTCACCGCGCAGCACCGCATCAAGCTCGAGTTCCCCGTGGGCGAGCTCAAGGTCGTCGGCACCGACGCCGACCAGGTCGAGTTCCGCGTCACCGCGGTGTGCGACGACCAGGACGACGCCTCGTGCGCCAAGCGCGCGAATCGCCTCGAGCTCGAGAGCACGGATCGCGACGGCGTGCTGCACCTGAAGCTCTCGAACTATCCCAAGTTCAACACGCACAGCATGCATCTCGAGGGCGAGCTGCGCGTGCCGCGCCAGTTGGCGATCAGCGTGGACATGGGCGTGGGCGAGCTCGAGGCGAACGACCTCTCGGGCGACCTCGACGCCGACCTCGGCGTGGGTCAGGCCACGGTGCGCACCGCCCTTGCGACCACCGGGCGCGTGAACGCGGTGGCCGGCATCGGCGAAGCCAGCATCCAGGGCGCGAGCGACGGCAAGCAGACGAGCAGCTTCATCGGTGCGAACTCGTCGTGGAACGGCGGCCCGGGCAAGGCCGCGATCAAGGTGCACGTGGGCGTGGGCGAAGCGGCGGTGAAGCTCAAGTAACGCGTCGCGCGACTCCGAAGGACGGTTCGAGCCTCCCGTGGACGGCAGCCACGGGAGGCTCGATTCGTTGATACGCGCGTGCGCGCCGCGTCACATGCGGAACACGCCGAACTTCATCTCGGGGATGGGCGCGTTGAGCGAGGCCGCCAACGCCAGCGCCAGCGCGTCGCGCGTCTGCGCCGGATCGATCACGCCGTCGTCCCACAGCCGCGCGGTCGAGAAGTAGGGGCTCCCCTCCTCCTCGTACTTGTCGAGGATGGGCTGCTTGAACGCCGCGACCTCGGCGTCGGACATGGCCTTGCCCGCCGCTTCGAGCCCCGCCTGCCGGACCTGTGCCAGCACGCTCGCGGCCTGCTCGCCGCCCATGACCGAGATGCGGCTGTTGGGCCACGTGAACAGGAACCGCGGCTGGTACGCACGGCCGCACATGCCGTAGTTCCCGGCGCCGAAGCTGCCGCCGATCATCACGGTGAGCTTGGGCACCGGCGCGTTGGCGACGGCGTGCACCAGCTTGGCACCGTCCTTGGCGATGCCGCCGTGCTCGTACTGACGGCCCACCATGAAGCCGGTGATGTTCTGCAGGAACAGCAACGGCACGCCGCGCTGTGCCGCCAGTTCCACGAAGTGCGCGCCCTTGAGCGACGATTCGCTGAACAGGATGCCCTGATTGGCGAGGATGGCGACCGGCATGCCCATGAGGTGCGCGAACCCGCACACGAGCGTGGTGCCGTAGCGCGCCTTGAACTCGTGGAAGCGCGAGCCGTCCACCAGACGCGCGATGACCTCGCGCACGTCGTACGGCGTGCGCAGGTCGCGCGGCAGCACGCCGTGCAGTTCGGACGGGTCGTACGCGGGCGGCTCGGGCGCGCGCAGATCGAGCTGCGCACCGCGCACGGGCCCCAGATGCGCCACGATCTCGCGGGCGCGCTCGAGCGCGTCGGCGTCGTCATCGGCCAGATGATCGGCCACGCCCGAGATGCGCGTGTGCACGTCGCCGCCGCCCAGCTCCTCGGCGGTCACGACCTCGCCCGTGGCGGCCTTCACCAGCGGCGGGCCCGCCAGGAAGATCGTGCCCTGGTTCTTCACGATGACGGTCTCGTCGCTCATCGCGGGCACGTACGCGCCGCCCGCGGTGCACGAGCCCATGACGACCGCGACCTGCGGGATGCCCATGGCCGAGGCGCGCGCCTGGTTGTAGAAGATGCGCCCGAAGTGATCGCGATCGGGGAACACCTCGGACTGCAGCGGCAGGAACGCACCGCCCGAATCCACCAGATACACGCACGGCAGGCGGTTCTCGATCGCGATCTCCTGCGCGCGCAGGTGCTTCTTGACCGTCATCGGGTAGTACGTGCCGCCCTTCACCGTGGCGTCGTTGGCGACGACCATGACCTGCCGGCCGTGCACGGTGCCGATGCCGGTGATCACGCCCGCCGAGGGCGCATCGCCGCCATAGAGCCCGTGCGCCGCGAGCGGCGACAGCTCCAGGAAGGCGGTGCCCGGATCGAGCAGCTTCTCGACGCGGTCGCGCACGAACAGCTTGCCGCGCGCGGTGTGCTTCTTCACGGCGTCGGTGCCACCGCCCTGCCGCACCGCCTCGAGATGGCGGCGCAGCTCGGCCGCGAGGGCGCGATGGTGCTCCGCGTTGGCCTTGAACTCCGCGCTCGTGGTGTCGAGGTTCGACTCGATGCGTTCCATGGAGGTCCCGTGGTGCGAGAGGACGCGGGCGGCCGAGGCGCGGCCACCGCGGGCAGAGGCGTGCGACGGGGCGACTCTAATGTATCCGTCGGCACAGGGGCCAACGCACGGCCCACCCGGCGCGGCCGCCCCGGGTGGCGCCACCGCTCAGGCGCGCGGCTTCACGCCCTCGGCGTAGCGGCGCGTGTACCAGAACGCGGCATCGGGGCGTTCGCCGAATTCGACGAGGGCCGCCTGCGCGGCCGCGAACCCGGCCGCGTCGAACGCGCCCGTGGCCAGGATGGCGTCGCGCGCGCTGTCGAACAGACCGCCCAGATTGACCACGAGCGGCACGAACGTGGCGTCGCCCGAGCACGCGCCGAACGGCAGCTGCGCGATGCGCTGCGGCTGCACGCCCGCGTCGTGCATGAGCTGCACGAGCCGACGGCCCACGTAGGGGTCGGCGCCCATGCGATCGTACGTGCGCGTGTACGCGCGCCAGAGCGGCATGACGCCGGGCGGCTCGGGCCACAGCTGCAACGTCTCGTGGTCGTCGTCCTCGAGCACGAGTCGCCCGCCCGGCGCCAGTGCTGCGGCCATGGCCGCCACGACGCGCTCGGGCTGCGGCACGTGCTCGAGCACGAACCGCGCGTACGCGACGTCGAAGCCCCCCTGCTCGCTCGCGGCGAGCGGCGGGGCGTGCACGTCGCCCACGCGGAACTCGACGAGGTCGCGTTCGCCGTCGTACTCGGCCAACGTGCGCGCGAGCGCCAACTGTTCGGGGCTGCGATCGAGGCCCAGCGCGGGGGCGCCCGCGCGCCGGGCGAACGCGCGCGTGAACTGGCCCAGGCCGCAGCCGAAGTCGATCAGGCGCTCGCCGGTGCGCGGCGCGATCTCCGCCAACGTGTGCACGTTGATGAGCGCGTTGAGCGTCTGCAGGCGCGCCTGCTCTTCGGCGTGCGTGCCGTGCAGATAGCGGGTCTGGGGCAGATCGGACATGTGCGCGAGACTAGCACGGGGACGCGCGCACGCGTGCGGGGTCGCCGGGCGCGCGGTGCGGCTCACATGCCGCGCACGATCTCGTAGCGGTGCGGGTCTTTGAGGAACTCCGCGAGCGTCGAATCGCTCTCGAACACGTACGGGCCGCCCACGTAGTACACGTTGGGCGACTTGGTGCTGGGCATGAACTTGCGTGCGCTCACCGGGTCGCGCACGAGCCCGCAGTAAAGCAGCGGGTCGGCCATGAACCGGCGCAACGTGCGTTCGCTGCCGAAGCGGTAGACCTCGCCGTTGATACGGAACTGCCGTTCGGGCTTGAGCGAGCCCAAGAGCGCGGGATCCACCGGATCGTAGAGCGCGCGCTGCAGGTGGAAGAGCGCGAACTCGGCGTCCGTGACCGGTCCCGACGGGACCGAGGACGGATCTCAGGTGAACTGGCGCGCCGGTGCAGGGCGCGGCGCGGCGTGCAACCGGGCGCCGCCGGTCATGATGACGAGACCCAAGAGACACGCGAGTGCACCACGCGCGGTGCGTGACCGATGGAACGTGTGCGTGAGGACGGGCGCCATACCGGCGAGGCTAACCGACCCTGCCCGCGGCAGGCGAGACGATTCGCGCATCGTCACCACACTTGACGCGCGCTGTAAATGACCATGACCGCGAGCGCGGCCGCCATGGCGACCACCGCGAGCGTGCTCGCCGCGCGCACGATCACGGACGCCCGCTCGCCCCCCAGTCGCGACGAGAGCGGCAGCGCGAGTCCCAGCAGCACGCCGGCCACGAGCCCGCTCGCGTGCGCCGCGTTGTCGGTGCCCAACTTGGAGAACCCGGCCACGAGCGACTGCGTGAGCAGGAACAGCGCGCCGGCCGCCATGGCGCGCGCACGGCCCACCGCGAGCCGCCCGCGCAGACGCCACGAGGCGGCCAACAGCGCACCGCCCACCGCGAACACCACGCCCGAGCCGCCCACACTGGGTGCGGCGTGATCGCCGTGGCGCAGCGTGTGCCACGCCAGGCTGCCCCACGCCGCGCTCATGCCGCCGAGCACGTACACCAGCGGGAACGCCCAGCGCGCGAACAGCGCCTCGAGCGCGGCGCCGAACATGAGCAGACCGAGCGCGTTCATCGCGACGTGCACGAGCCCCGCGTGCAGGAACGTGCTGGCGAGCAGTCGCCACGCGGTCTCGAGCGGCGGCGCACCACCCACGTTGGCGCCCCACGCGACGAGCGCGCGCGTATCACCGGTGAGCGCGCGCATCGCGAACGCGGCCGCGATCACGCCCCACACGAGCAACACCACGAGCGTGCCCCACGGCAGCACGTCACCGGTGGCGGCCCCCAGACTGAGCGGCGGCGCCTCGTCGGGGTCGGGCGGCACGTAGCCCTCGAGCTCGTGCTCGTCGGGCGCGAGAGGCGCGTCGTGCGGTTCCTGCGTCGCGAGCGGATCGCGTGCGGGGACCTCGACGATCGGCGTGGGCGCGGGCGTGCGTTCCATGGCGGTCAGCGTGCGCGCGGTGCGGGCCACGCGCAAGCCGCGCGCGGCTGCAGGATCAGTGCGCGACCGAGCCGCGCTTGGCGCGATGCGCCGCCCACTGCTGCGCCAACTGCCGGCCCAGGAACCCGCCCATGAACGCGGGGACGAGCGGCAGCAACCACGTGCCGGCGTTCTGCGCGTACGACTCCCAGCCCAGCATGGCGGCCACGATCGGCTCGGCGGGCACCCACAGCGCGATGGCGATGGATGCGAACACCCAGCGATGCGGCCGCGCGAACGCGAGCACGCCGGCACCGAGGATGATGCGCAGCACCGCGGGCTGGAGGTCGTCGTTGCGCAGGTCGGCCATCGCCAGCGTGAAGCCCCACACGAGCCAGAACAGCTGCGGCCACGCGGTCCGCCACCACGGCGGCAGCTCCGACGGCAGCGGCACCAGACGCGCTTCGGCGATCGGGCGAGGATGGAAGCGCACGGCGTGCACGAGGGCTCCTTGGGCGAAGGGCTCGGAACGATTTCAGGGTGCGCGGTCGGGACGGGCGGTGCGTCCGAGGGACGCAAGGGCGGCCCCGACGGGCGCACCTCTATAGATGAGGGAGGTATCGGCCGGGGTGCGCCACGGGTTGAGTCCGGGTTCGCGGGCAGCCACTCGAGGGCTCGGCGGGCCCTTGCGGGCGCGGTCGGCGCGGAGTTGTGGCCCAACGAGGCCTACACGGGCGTCCGTGGCGGCGAGTCGCGATATCGATGCGGCCACCGATCGGCGTGGAGCGGTCCCGCGCACTTAGAGCGCGTCGAGTTGCTAGACTGAGCCCCTCGCCCAATCCGTGGCCACTCTCCCGTCCCACCACGAGGTCCCATGTCACTGACGTCCGTCGTGGACACGCTCATGATCGGGTTCGGCGTCTCGGAGGCGGTGCTGGCACTGACGCTGCGCTCGCGATCGGGCGGCGCACACACCACCGACCGCGGTTCGCTGCGGCTACTGTGGCTCACCATCAGCCTGGCGATCGCCGCGTCGTTCGTGACGCGTGCGCGCTGGCCGCACCCGCTGCCCGGGGATCACGCCACCTATCGGATGGTCGCGGCCGTCCTCATGGTGACCGGACTCATCGTGCGCTGGACCGCGATCCTGACGTTGCGCCGAGCGTTCACGGTGGACGTGGCGATCGCCCCGGACCAGCGCGTGGTCACGTCGGGCCTGTACCGCTGGGTGCGCCACCCGTCGTACACCGGCCTGCTGCTCGTGTTCTCAGGCATGGCACTGTCGCATGGCGACGCGTGGGCGCTGACGGTGATGTGCGTGCCGATCGTGGCGGCGATGGGCTATCGCATCCGCGTGGAGGAGCAGGCGTTGGTGCAGGCGTTCGGCGCCGAGTACGAGTCGTACGCACGTCGCACCCGGCGGCTCGTGCCCGGACTCTGGTGAACGACGGGGCGCGTGGTCACGCACGCGCCTGACGCGTCACGATCGCGCGCTAGACCATCACGCGCCGGCGCACGTTGCGCACGGGCGGCGCCGACTTGTTGGGCGGCGGGTCGGCCTTGACCTGGAAGTCCACCCACGTGCCCTCGGCGAGATCGGCGAAGCGCGTGCCGTCGACGATGTCGGACTCGTGGAAGAAGTACTCGCCCCCGTCCCACTGGCCGGTGCCGTCGGCCATGATGAAGCCGTAGTTCTTGTCCATGCGCTTGTGCGTGACCACGCCCATGAGGCGCGTGTCGATCGGCGCCACCGGGACGTCGTCATCGTCCGCAACAGGCGCGGGCGCGCTCGGCGCGCGCTCGGCGACGAGCGCCGCGTCACGCTGCTGGCGGAAGTCCTCGCGGCACGCCGGGCAGTAGAACCGCTCGCCGCGCTTGGGATAGTAGGTGGTCTGCACGCGACGATCGCCGCGATGCGTGGGCGAGGCGCATTCGAGGACGTGCGGGTCGTAGCGGCGCGCGAGCCGCGGCAGCAGGTCCTCGAGCCAGATGAGGTCGACGTCGCGCACGCGCGCGCGGTCGGTCGGATCCGAGTACTCGCCCGAGCACGCCCCGTCGATGCTGGCGATGGCGACGCGCTTGCCCATGCGCCGCACGCTCTGCAGGACCGGCTTGAAGTCCTGATCGCCGAGCACCGCGATGGCGACGTCGTAGGCGTTGGCCATGGTCGCGTTGAACAGCATGCTCGTGGCGAGCGCGATGTCGACGCACTTCTCCTTGGCCTCGAACGTGTCGTTGGGGTCGCGATCGGTGCGCCGCAGGCGCTTGCCGCGGTACTCGATCGGGAACGCCTCGACCTCGTAGTGGTGCTGCTGCCGGAGCATGGCGAAGAAGTTGAGCCGCCGCTCGACGGGCTCGGTGTCGCGCGCATCCACGTTGGCCGCGTAGCTGCCGAACAGGTGCGTGCGCACCACGGTGTAGTCGTCGTGCCCGAGCCGCTTGCCCACTTCCTCCGCGAGCACGCGCGGCAACTTACCGAAGTCGAGCACGAACCCCGGCTCGCCGGAAGCCTCGACCAGGCGGGAGGTGTTGGAATACAGCCACGTACCATCGATGAAGAGCATGAACTTGAGCATG